>CAXTTN010000229.1:0-9454 GCA_964247105.1 uncultured Pseudonocardia sp. | reverse complement strand
GCGGTGGCCGCCGCCGCACCGATGGCGGCCGCGGGCAGCGCGGGCGGAGTCGAGTCGGCCCGCCTGCGGAAGGCGGTCGCGCACGTCGAGGCCGTCGCCGTCGAGTCCACCGTGTCGGCGTCGTGGCGGCTGGCCCGCCCCACGGCCGTCCCGTCCGACGGCACGCCGCACCGCACCACCGTCACCTCCGCGGAGCTGCCGGCCCGGCTCGACCACGTCACGGCGCCGGCCCTGGGCCCGGACGCGCACCTGCGCGCCACCGTCACCAACGCCGGTGCGACGTTGCTCGCCGGCCCGGTCTCGACGTTCCTGGAGGACGCGTTCGTCGGCACCACGTCGATCGCGCAGACCGCGCCCGGCGCCGAGATCGAGCTGGCGCTGGGCGTCGACGACCGCGTCACGGTCGAGCGCGAGCTGGTGGAGCGCACCGCCCACAAGGCGCGGTTCGGCAGCAGCCGCGGCGGCGTCGAGCACTGGACGATCACGGTCACCAACGGCCGTGCCACGCCGGCCCGGGTGACCGTCCGCGACCGCCTCCCGGTCTCGCGCTCGGCCGACGTCAAGGTCGTCGACGTGGCGCTGACCCCCGAACCCGCCGAGCGCGACGAGCTGGGCCGCGTCGAGTGGGTGGCGCAGCTCGCGCCCGGTGCCAGCTGGACGGCCGACGTCCGTTTCGGGGTGGAACACCCGAAGGACACGCCGATCACCGGATGGCACTGATTGTTGAGAGGATGACGCGGTGATCACGACGAGCTCCGACGCCGTGCGTCGACGCCGCGCCGCGGCATCGCTCGCCCGGCTCCGACCGGCGCTGGTGAAGGACGCGGAGCGGGTGCTCGGCCGCGCGGAGGCGGTGGCGTTCCTGGCCCGGCTCGACGTCTGGTTCGCCGACGTCCACGGGCCGCTGGAGGCGCTGTACGACGGCGGTGACGAGCTGGTCGACGAGCTGGTGCGCGTCGCCCTGTGCGGCGCGGCCGAGCGGCCCGTCGAGCTGCGGGAGACCGACCGGCGCCGGGAGATCGACCCGAGCTGGTACCAGCACCAGCGCATGGTCGGCTACGTCGCGTACACCGACCGGTTCGCCGGCACCCTCGACGCGCTGCCCGGCCGGCTCGACCACCTGGCGGAGCTGGGCGTCACCTACCTGCACCTGATGCCGCTGCTCGCCCCCCGCGAGGGCGCGAACGACGGGGGGTACGCGGTCGCCGACTACCGCGCCGTCGACCCCCGGCTGGGCACGATGGACGACCTGGAGCAGCTCGCGGGCGAGCTGCGGGGCCGCGGCATGAGCCTCTGCGTCGACCTGGTGCTCAACCACACCGCCCAGGAGCACCCGTGGGCGCGGGGCTGGCTCGCCGGGCGCGAGGAGTACGCCGACTTCTACCTCTCCTTCCCCGACCGCACGATGCCCGACGCGTACGAGGCGACGATCAACGACGTCTTCCCCGACCAGGCCCCGGGCTCGTTCACCCGGGTCCCGGGCAAGGGCTGGGTCTGGACCACGTTCTTCTCCTACCAGTGGGATCTCAACTACGCCAACCCGCGCGTGTTCGCCGCGATGCTGGAGACGATCCTCTGGCTGGCCAACCGCGGCATCGAGATCTTCCGGATGGACGCCGTGCCGTTCATGGGCAAGCGGCTGGGCACCACCTGCATGAACCAGCCCGAGGTGCACGACATCGTCCAGGCCCTGCACGCGGTGGTGAAGCTGGCCGCGCCGGCCACCGTGTTCAAGGCCGAGGCGATCGTCGCGCCCGACGACCTCGTCGCGTACCTGGGCGGGCACGATCGCTACCGCCCGGAGTGCGAGCTGGCCTACCACAACCAGCTGATGGTGATGCTCTGGTCGAGCCTCGCGACGAAGGACGCGCGGCTGGCGGTTCAGTCGCTGCGGCGCCTGCGTCCCATCCCGTCCGAGACGTCGTGGGCCACCTACGTGCGCTGCCACGACGACATCGGCTGGGCCGTCGGCGATCTCGACGCCCGCGCTGTCGGCTACGACCCGTTCGCCCACCGCGACTTCCTCAACGCGTTCTTCTCGGGCGACTTTCCCCTGTCCTACGCCCGCGGCGCGCTGTTCGGCGAGAACCCCGAGACCGGCGACGCCCGCATCTCCGGCTCCGCCGCGGCGCTGTGCGGCATCGGCGACGCCCGCGAGCGCGAGGACCCGCGGGCCCTGGAGCAGGGGATCCGCCGCCTGGTGCTGCTGCACGCCGTGACGTTCGCGTGGGGCGGGGTGCCGCTGATCTACATGGGCGACGAGCTGGCCCAGGGGAACGACACCACCTACCTGCTGGACCCGGAGCTGGCCGCCGACAACCGCTGGATGCACCGCCCGTACTTCGACGACGGCGCGGCGCGGAACCGCCACGACCCGGTCACCGTCGAGGGCCGGGTGTTCGGCTGGATCCGCGCCCTGGCCACCACCCGGGCCACGCAGCCCGCCCTGCACGCGGCGGGGGAGTCGGCGATCCTCCCGGTCGACGCGCCGACCGTGCTGGCCTGGCGCCGGCGCCACCCGCGCAGCGGCCACTTCGTCGGGATGGTCAACTTCGCCGAGCACGCCGTGTCGATCGGCGCGCACGCGCTCGACGGGCTGGGTGAGCTGGAGACCGTCCTCGCGTCCGACGGCCCGATGCTCGTCCACGACGGCCGCCTGGTGCTGCCCGGCCTGGGCTTCGTGTGGCTGGCTGAGCCGTAGTGCGAGGGTCGACCGCACGGCAACACCAAGCCCGCGCGATGCGGTCTGAGCCGGGGGCTCGTGACCGCATCGAGCCCGCGCGATGCGGTCAGCGGGGGCTCGTGACCGCATCGAGCCCGCGCGATGCGGTGGGTGCGTGGGTGCGTGGGTGCGTGGGTGGTCCTGCGCCGCGGCTAGTGCTGTTGCTGCGCCAGCCGCTGCTGGATCACCGTCTGCAGGCGACTCAGACCGGACTGCTCCAGCGTCCCGACCTGCCCCTCCAGCTGCCGGAGCAGGTGCGGGTCGGCGACCCCGTGCTCGGACGACTGGATGAGCACCGTGCCGGCGCCGGTGAAGTCGAACTGGCGCTCCTCGCCGGAGTTGCTGCCCAGGAGCCCCATCGCGCCGCCGAGGAAGCCGGTCATCCAGCCCGCGTCGTAGTGGTGCGACGGCGACGGGCAGTCGGCCCAGCCCACCAGCGCCTGCGGGTCCACGCGGATCGGCGGTTCGGCGAAGATCACCGGCCCCGAGCTGGACGCGAGGAACTTGCCGGTGCCGATCAGCGTCAGGAACCCGGGCACGATCGACTGCTTGAGCTCCAACGTGGAGTCGAACGCCAGCAGGTTGGCCGCGCGCAGCGTGAGGTTGCCGTCGTCGAGGTCGTAGCTGTTGATGTCGTAGCCGCGGTCGCCGAGGATCAGGTGGCCCGAGCCGTTCGCCACCACCCAGTCGCGCGTGTAGAGCGGCGCCGAGAACCGCGCCGCCACGAAACCCCCGATGCTCGCCGAGGTCAGCGGCTCGAACCGGATGCCCTGGCCGTGCGGGGCGGGGTAGTAGGCGATCATGCGCCCGGTCTGCATGAACAGCTGGCCCTCCAGCCGCACGCAGTAGGCGTAGTGGTTGCCGGGGATGTTGTCGTTGTCGGGCAACGTCGCCGGGTTGAGGGGGGTCGTCACAGCTTCTGCTCCGCTCCGATGGTCGATTCCGGCATCGCTCCGCTCCTCACTCGCTGACGCTCGCTGCGATGCTCACGATGCCTTCATCTCCGAAGCCTGGACGTAGACGGTGCCGTTGCCGGTCAGCTTGAGCTGGATGGCCTCTCCGGAGCCGCGGCCGACGGCGTCGCGCCAGCCCACCGACGCGGAGATGTCGACGGTCACCTGGCCGACGTGCGCGACGTAGGCCTGCGGGTCGACGGCCACGGGGCGCATGCCGTCGACGGGGATCGCGATCGTGCCGCCGTGCGACAGCACGGCGGCCGAGCCGTAGCCGTGCAGCTGCGTGGTGAACAGCCCCTGCCCGCTGACCGCACCGCGCACGGCCCCGCGGATCCCGCCCTGCGAGCCGAGGAACACCACCGTGGACTGCAGCGCCGCCTCGTGGGCCACCAGCCGGTCGGCCTCCACCGACAGCGGGCCGGAGCCGTCGACGTCGATGATCGTGATGTAGAGCCCGCGGTAGCCGTAGTGCACGACGCCCTGGCCCTGGGCGACCATCATCGCCACCTGCTCGCCCTGCATCATGCGGCCGACCATGCCGCCGACGCCGCCCGGTCCTGTGTGGACGGGGGAGAAGGTCACGTTGCCGGTGTAGGCCAGCATCGCGCCGCGCCGGGCCAGGATCTCGCGTCCCGGCGACACCGGCACCGCGACGACCTTGCCGTTGACCTGCTCGAAGATGCTCACTTCAGCGCTCCTCGGGCTGGATGTAGACGACGCCGTGCCCGTCGAAGCGCAGCGAGAACGCCTCGCCCGAGCTCTCGCCGATGAGGTTGCGCCACGACACGTCGGTGACGAAGGTCTGGTTGAGCTGGCCCTGGCTCGCGATGAACGAGTCCGGGTCCACCACCAGCGGGTACTGCGGCGAGACCTCCAGCGCGACGGGCGGGCCCCCCGCCGAGAGGAGCGCGACCGTGCCGAAGCCGCTGACCGTGGTGGTGAACAGCCCCTGCCCCGACGACGCGCCGCGCAGCCCGGCGAACGCGACGTCGGTCGAGAGCTTGTCCGACAGCGCCAGGAGCTGCTCGGACTCGACCTTGAGGGTGTCGCCGGCGAGCTCGATGACGAGCACCTCCATGGCGTCCTTCGCGAACCACACCGTGCCCTGGCCGGAGCAGGTCATCAGCGACACCGACTCGCCGGTGACCTTCTGCTTCAGGGCCGCGCGGAAGCCGCCACCCCCGCCCATGCCCGCGTGCTTGAACGTGACGTCCCCGGTGTAGGCGATCATCGATCCGCTGGCGGCGCGCACCGCGTCGCCGCGGAGATCGATCTCCAGTGTCCGGGAGCCGTTGAGTCGGAAGGCCTGCACGGGCGCGATCCTGGCACATCGGGTTTGAAACCCGCGGATCCGGTCAATGCCCTGTCATGACGGACGGCCCGGGTCACATCGAGTTCCTCCACCGAAGCTGGCCGGCCGACCCCGACCAGCTGTCGGTGATCCGTCACGAGCTGGCCGGCTGGCTCGCCCCCCTCCAGCTCACCGACGAGGAGACCGCCGACGTCGTGCTGGCCGTCGACGAGGCCGCGGCCAACGCCGTGCGCCACGCCTACGGGGAGGACGAGTCCGGCGTCGTCGAGCTGACGCTGTGGACCGAGGCCGGCACCGAGGCCACGCCGCCGACGCTGTCGATCGAGGTGGTCGACCACGGGCACTGGCGCCCGCCGGACGACGCCCCCACCGACGGCGGCCGCGGGATCCCGCTGATGCACCACATGGCGGAGTCGGTGCTCATCCACTTCGACGCCCGCGGCAGCCGGGTGCTGCTGCGTCACCGCATCCCCGAGGGGTAGCGGAGGCACGGCGCGCGACTTCTGCACCCCGCGCGCGCGTGGCAACGCGGGCGCCGGGTGCGGAACGCGCGCGGGGGCGGGGTCAGTGGCCGCAGGGCGCGCCGGCCACGCCCGCCGCGCCGACCCCGAGCGGGTCGATGTCGCGGGGGTCGGGGGTGGGCGTCCAGCGGCCGTCCACCGGCGCGTACGTCCAGCGCGCACCGCGGGTGACCAGCGCGTACAGCGCGTCGACGAGCCGGTCGACGTCCTCGCCGGTGGTGCCGACGCCGATGCTCGCGCGCAGCGCGTCGCCCTCGGGGCACAGGCGGGCCAGCAGCGGGTGGGCGCAGAACCGGCCGTCGCGCACGCCGATGCCGTGCTCGGCCGAGAGGTACGCGGCCACGTACCCGGCGGGCCGGTCGGCGACGGTGAAGCTCGCCACGGCGACGCGCTCGGTGCTGTCAGCCCAGATCCGCAGCCGCCGGACGCCGGGCACGCGGTCCAGGCCCGCGCCGAGCCGCTCCAGCAGCTCCTGCTCGTGCTCGGGGCCCGGCCCGTCGAGGACGGGTGCGAGCGTGCGGCAGGCCTGGGCGAGTGCGGCCGCGCCGAGCACGTTGGGCGTCCCGGCCTCGTGGCGCTGCGGCGCGGGGGCCCAGTCCACCGCGCCGATCCCGACCTCGCGGACCGCGCCACCGCCGGCCAGGTGGGGCGGGGCGGCGTCGAGCCAGTCGCGGCGCCCGACCAGCGCGCCCGCCCCGTAGGGCGCGTAGAGCTTGTGCCCCGACAGCGCCACGTAGTCGACGCCGGTGGCCGCGATGTCGACGCGGCGGTGCGGGGCGAGCTGTGCGGCGTCCACGACGACCCGCGCGCCGGCGGCGTGGGCGATCGCCACGATCCGCTCCAGCGGCAGCACCTCGCCGGTGACGTTCGACGCGCCGGTGACGGCGACGAGCGCGACCGGCTCGGCCGCCACCGCGCCGGCGAGCGCGGCCAGCGTCGCCTCGACCGTGGCCGCGGCGCGCACCACGCGCGGCGAGCGCCAGGGCAGCAGGTTGGCGTGGTGCTCGACGTCGAGGCAGACCACCCGGCCGGACACGGCACCGGCCAGCAGGTTCAGCGCGTCGGTGGTGTTGCGGGTGAACACGGCGACGTCGTCGGCGCGGGCCCCGACGAAGCGCGCCACCTCGGCGCGCGCCTGCTCCAGCACCGACGTGCACACCTGGGAGGCGTAGCCGGCGCCGCGGTGCACGCTGGAGTAGTACGGCAGCAGCGCCGTGACGTGCGCGGCGACGTCCTCCAGCGCGGGCGCGCTGGCGGCGAGGTCGAGGTTGGCGTAGGCGGCGTCCCCACCGGTGACGAGCGGGACGCGCAGGTCGGTCCCGATCACACGGGGAAGGGCGAGGGCAAGGGTCATCGGGCTCTCCTGGATCAGGGACCCGTGGTGGGTCCGCGCTTGCCGTCGCGACGTGCGACGGCCGGGTCGTCACCCGGAGCACCCCACCGCGGAGGAGGGTTGCCGGCCAGCGAGCCGGGGCTTGACGCTGGCGCTCATGACCTACCCGGGACCCTACATCACACCCCTCGACCCGACCGCGTCGCCGCCCCTCAGCGACATCGCGCGGGCTCGTTGCTGTTCTCGCGGCCTCGTGACCGCATCGCGCAGGCTCGTTGCGGTTGGTCGGGTCAGACGACGGAGGACACAGCCCTGTCGGTCATGGCCTCACCGGCGCCGCGTGATCAGGCCGACAAGGCCCGCGGATGACTTCGCGCCCCGCGCCCGGCACAGTCGCACGGGTGACAGCCGTGGCGGGGGAACGGAGCAGGCTGCGCCTGCTGCAGCTCACGGCGCTGACGAGCACCTGCGACCGGTTCGCGATCGCGCCCCTGCTGGTGGTGATCGGGCTCGACCTG
The DNA here is from genome assembly GCA_964247105.1 of uncultured Pseudonocardia sp. Taxonomy (GTDB): domain Bacteria; phylum Actinomycetota; class Actinomycetes; order Mycobacteriales; family Pseudonocardiaceae; genus Pseudonocardia. Next base: position 2,092 of record CAXTTN010000229.1, on the reverse strand, counting down.
GGCGCCCCGCTGGTGGCGGTCGCCGCCGTCGCGAGCGGGTACTTCCTCGCGTACGGCCTGATGCAGCCGGTGTGGGGGATGGTCTCCGACCGGATCGGACGGGTGCGCGTCATGCGGCTCGCGCTCCTGGGCGCCGCGGTGGCGGGCGTCGGCTCGGCGCTGGCTCCGAACCTGCTGGTCCTGCAGGTCACGCGCATCCTCGCGGGCGGGTGCTTCGCCGCGCTGCAACCCACCACGCTCGTCTACGTCGGCGACGTGTGGCCGGTGGCGGTGCGCCAGCGCGCGCTGGCGGACGTGCTGGCCGCGTCGTCGTTCGGGATCGCGGTCGCGACGGCGGGTGCGGGCCTGCTCGCCGACCTGCTCGGCTGGCGGGCGGTGCCGGCGATCACCGCGGCCGGGGGCGCAGCGCTGTGGGTGGCGCTGCGGCGGCTCCCCGAGCCCGACCACCCGCCCGGCCCGGTCGAGCCGCTGCGCTCGATCGCGGGGGTGCTGCGGGAGCGGTGGGCGCTGGTGGTGTTCGCGATCGTGTTCGTCGAGGGCATGGTGGTGCTCGGCGTGCTCACCTACCTCGCGCCCGCCGTGCAGTCGCTGGGGTTCACCGCCGGCGTGGCGGGCCTTGCGGCCGCGGCGTTCGGGGCGGGCGCCATGGCCTGGTCGCGGGCGGTGCGGCCGCTGGTCGGGAGGGTTCCGGCGGCGGGGCTGGTCGCCATCGGCGGTGTGTTCCTGGTGGCGGGCTGGGCCGTGCCGGCCGTCGCGGTCACGGTGGTGACCGTGGTGGCGGCCGGGCTGCTGCTCGGTGGCTCGTGGGCCTTCCTGCACTCGACGCTGCAGAACTGGGCCACGCAGGTCGTGCCGGCGCACCGCGCCACCGCGATCGCGCTGTTCGCCGCGCTGCTGTTCCTCGGCAGCTCCGCCGGGGCGGCGCTGGGGGCCCCGCTCGCCGGGGCCGGCGACTTCACGACGGCGTTCCGGGTGGCGCTGGCGGTCTCGGTGCCGCTGGTGGTGGTCGCCGCGCTCGCTCGGCGCCGCTACGACAGCCGTGCGTGGTGACGGGCGGACCCGTCACCGCGCACGAGCGGGTGGTCAGCCGACGAACGCGTGCTTCGGCTCGGTCTCGGGACGGGCGTGCCTCGGCCCGCTCTCGTCCACCGGCGCGCTCCCGCGCAGCGGGACCTCCCGGACCAGCCAGGCCGCGACGACCGCGACGACCGCGACCCCGGCGGCCCACAGGAAGGCCGTGGTGACGCCGCCGGCAACAGCCGTGCGGTAGGCCTCGCTCACCGCGTCGCCGAGGCTGCTCAGCGTCGCCGGCGTGACCTGCCCGCCCGCCACCTGCGCGGCCTGGCTCGCGCCGAGCGAGGAGGTCAGGCTGCCGGTGAGGCTGTCGGCGTAGAACACGCCGAGCAGCGAGACGCCCAGCGAGCCGCCGATCGTCCGGAACAGGGTGGAGGCGCCGCTCGCGGCCCCCAGGTCGCGCTGCTCCACGCTGTTCTGCATCACCAGGTTCGTGGTCTGCATCAGGAAGCCCATCCCGACGCCGAGCACGACCATGAACAGCGAGCTCGTGACCCGTGAGGTGCCGACGCCCATCGTCGCCATCAGGCCCAGCCCGGCGGCCATGGTGAACGAGCCGACCACGAGCATCCACTTGTAGCGGCCGAAGCGGGTGACGAGCTGGCCGCCGACCAGCGACGTCACGAGCATGCCGCCCATCAGCGGGAGCAGCAGCAGGCCGCTGTTGGTGGCCGACGCGCCCTGCACGTACTGCTGGAACTGCGGCAGGTAGGTGACGGCGCCGAACATCGCGAACCCGGTGAGGAACGTCAGCACCGTGGCGGCGGAGAAGTTGCGGATCCGGAACAGCTCCAGCGACAGGATCGGCTCGCTGACGCGGCGCTCGATCCGGAGGAACGCCACCGCGCCCAGCACCGTCAGCACGCCCAGGCCGATGATCTGCCACGAGCCCCAGGCGTAGGTGCTGCCGCCCCACGAGGTGAGCAGCGTCAGGCTCGAGATGGCCACGGCCAGCAGGCCGGCGCCCAGCCAGTCGATCTTCGCCTCACGGCGCTGCACCGGCAGCTTCATCGTGAAC
>CAXTTN010000228.1:0-9512 GCA_964247105.1 uncultured Pseudonocardia sp. | reverse complement strand
GGCGCGGTCGTCGGGTTGCTGGTGAACGTCGCCTTCCCGCCCGCGGTGCAGACGCGTTCCGCCGGCCAGGCCGTGGAGAGGTTCGCCGCCGAGATCGCGCGGCTGCTCGACGTCGCCTCCGCCGCGCTCGCCGCAGGGCCCGTCGAGGTGGAGGCGGTCGCGCGCTGGCTCGGCGACGCCCGCCGGCTCAACCGGCACGTGCCGCACGTCGACCGGGCGCTCGCCGAGGCCGAGGAGAGCCGGCGGCTCAACGTCCGCGCGCTGAGCACGCGACGCGGCGAGCGCAGCCTGCGCGAGGGCCTCGACGCGCTGGAGCACGCTTCGGTGTCGACGCGCACGCTGTTCCGCGCGCTCTACGACGCGACGCTCGAACGCACCGGCGTCGCCGAGGACCCGGAGTACGCCGACCAGGTGCGCCGCTGCGTCGCCGGGCTGATGGCCGGGATGGGCGCCGTCGTCCTGGCGTTCGGACGGCTGCTGCGGGCCGAGCTGGAGACCACCGGCGCCGAGGAGGAGTACGTGTTGTCCCGCGCGCTCGACGCGCTGCGGCGACGTCGCTCGGACGCCGCGGCCCTGCTGCTCACCGACCCGCGCGGGCAGCACGGGCTGTGGGAGCTCAACTCGGCCGCGCTCGCGAGCGCCGACCGGGCGGTGCAGGAGCTGGATCCCGTGCAGCACTCCCGCGCCGAGGAGGCGCTGAGCCGCCACCTCGCCGAGGACGCGATCGAGCGACTGCGGCACCTGTCCTACAGCGTCGACCTGACCAAGCGCGTGGACCTGCGGAAGCGGAGGCGCCGGAGGCGGGCCGCGAGAGTCGGCACGGTGGACGAGCCCGTGCCGCCGGGGGACGGATCCTGACCGCGCGCGACGCGGGCGGGTGATCGACGGTGGGGCGCGGGGAGCGGCGCTCACCGCCGTTCCGCACGCCCGAGCGGTGATCACGGGTCGACGCCGGGACGCGCTGGGGTGCCGATCGAGCACGTGCCGGATCGGCACACACAGCGCGTTCAGAAGGTCGACTCGCGGGATCGTTCGAGGGCTTCTCTCGGCCCCGGGGAGCCCTGGCCTCGTACCGTCGAACCATGCCCATCACCACTCCCAGCCTGGCTGCCCTGCTGGACGTGCTCACCGACCGCACCGATCCGGCCGCCTTCCCGCACGCCGCCGCCGTCGAGCAGGAGGTGCTCGTCTACGACGCCGACGGGCTGCGCGCGGCCCCACCCGAGGAGATCGTGCGCGCGTTCGCCGACGGCCCCGGCGTCGTCGTGGTCCGCGGCGCGTTCCCGGACACCGCCGTGATCGACCGGGCGACCGCCGTGTTCGAGCAGATCATCGCCGGGCAGTCGGCCACCGGCGACCACTTCGCCGCCCCGGGCTCCAACGACCGCATCTGGAACGCGCTGGAGAAGCTCGCCGTCGCCGCGCCCGAGGTGTTCGTCGAGTACTACTCCAACGACGTGATCGCGATCGTCGCGCACGCCTGGCTCGGCCCGGGCTACCAGGTGACCTCGCAACCCAACGTCGTGCACCCGGGCGGGACGGCGCAGGTCGGCCACCGTGACTACCACCTGGGCTTCCTGCCCGCGCACGTCATCGAGCAGTACCCGGAGCACGTGCACCGCCTCTCCCCCGTGCTGACGCTGCAGGGGGCGATCGCGCACTGCGACATGCCCGTGGAGAGCGGCCCGACGCTGTACCTCCCGCACTCCCAGAAGTACGGCCCCGGCTACCTCGCCACCGGGCGACCGGAGTTCCGCGCCCACTTCGACGAGCACCACGTCCAGCTGCCGCTGAGCAAGGGCGACGCGGCGTTCTTCAACCCCGCGGTGATCCACGGCGCCGGCGCCAACCGCTCGGCGGGCATCCACCGGATGGCGAACCTGCTGCAGGTCTCGTCCGCGTTCGGACGGGCGATGGACGCGGTCGACCGCGCGCGGGTGTGCGCGGCGATCTACCCGGCCCTGCGCGCGCACCCCTCCCCCGAGCACGCGGTCGCGGCGTCCGCGGAGGGCTACGCGTTCCCGACCAACCTCGACCGCGACCGTCCCACCGGCGAGCTGGCGCCTCCGACGCAGGCCGACCTCGTCCGTCGAGCCCTGGCGGAGAACTGGAGCGAGCAGCGCCTCGGAGAGGCCCTGGGCGCGTACGCGTGGCGCCGGGCCACTTCATGATCCCCGCGACGAGCGGAACCCCCGGACGGACCTGCGCGGCGGAAGGTGCGCTCGCAGATGTTATAGTTAGTACATAACAATTAGGGAGGATGCCGTGCGCAGGGTTCTGCTCGCCGGAGTTCCACAGCTCGTGGCGGCCGTGCCGGCGGTCGTCGTGCTGGTCGCCATGGGAGATCGCCTGCCGTCGCCGCTCGCGTCGCACTTCGGGCCGACCGGAGCCGCCGACGGGTTCACGGGCCGCGGCGCGCTGCTGGGGCTGTCGGTCGGGCTCGCGGTCCTGATGGCGCTGGTCTTCGCGCTCGTCGCCCGGCAGTTCGGCGGCACCGCGATCTCCCGCTGGGACACCGGACGCTTCTTCATGGCCGTGGCCTGGGCGGCGGCCGGGGGGATCGGGGTGACGCAGTACGGGAGCGTCGCCGCCAACCTCGGCCTGGCCGACGCGGCCGGCGCGACGCTGCCGGGATGGCTGCTCCCGGCCGGGCTCGGCGCGGCCGTGGCCGGCGGGGCGATCGGCTGGCTGGTGGCCGGGCGCACTCCCGTCACCGATCCGGTTCCGGCGGCCGCGACACCACTCGGGGAGACCGAACAGGTCAGCTGGTCACGCACCGTCGGGTCGGTCTGGATCACGGTCGGCGGGGTGGCGGTGTTCGGCGGCGGCCTGGCGCTCGGCCCGCTGGTCTCGTGGGGCGCCGCAGCGGTTCCGCTGCTCGTCGGGGTCCTGCTGCTGCTGTTCGCCCGAGCGCACGTCACCGTCGACCGGCGCGGGCTGACCGTCGCGCTCGGGGTTCTCGGGTGGCCGCGGGTCCACGTGCAGGCCGGGGACATCGTGGCCGTGTCGGTCGCCGACGTCTCGCCGATGCAGTTCGGCGGCTGGGGCTACCGGATCGTCCCGGGCGGCAGCGGGATCGTGGTGCGCTCCGGTCCGGCCCTGATCGTCACGAGGCGATCCGGGCGCCGGTTCACCGTCACCGTCGACGACGCGCAGACAGCGGCGGGCGTGCTCGCGGGCGTCGCGGCGTGCTGATCCGCGTCGACCCCGCGCGCAACACACCGCTCGCCGACCAGATCGCCGCCTGCGTGCGCCGCGGCATCGCCGACGGCACCGTGTCGGCGGGCGAACGGCTCCCGGGCGCCCGCGAGCTGGCCGCGTCGTTGCAGGTCAGCATCCACACCGTGCTCGCGGGCTACCAGCAGCTGCGCGACGAGGGGCTGATCGAGCTGCGGCGCGGCCGGGGCGCCACCGTCCGCGGCGACGCGCCGGCCGGCCGCGCCGCGGTCGTCGACCTCGCGCGGCAGCTGGTGGAGGCCGGGCGGCGGATCGACCTGGCCGACGACGAGATGATCGCGCTGCTCCGGGACGCAGCAGCACGGTAGCGTCGAGCGGGTGAGCGATCAGCCCGTCGACGCCCGGTCCCTGCGCGTGTCCGATGCCGAGCGCGAGCACGTCGTGGAGCTCCTGCGCCGGGCCACCGGCAACGGCTCGATCGACCTCGACGAGTTCACCGAACGGGTCGACACGGCCCTCGCCGCCCGAACCCGCGGCGAGCTCAACGCCGTCCTGATCGACCTGCCCGGCCTGACCCACCCCGACAGCACGCGGGTCGCCACCCCGGTCCACCGCGTCCGGCAGGCGGTCACGCCCGTCCACGACGCCGCCGGGGCGGAGATCCACTGCGTCCTCAGCAGCGTGACGCGCAAGGGCGAGTGGGAGGTGCCCGAGCGCCTCGTCGTGCAGGCCGCGATGGGGTCGGTGAAGCTGGACTTCACCGGGACCGACATCGGCCACGACGTCGTCGGGATCGACCTCGACGTGGTGGTGGGGTCGCTGGAGCTGCGGATCCCGGCCGGCGCCGGGGTCGACCTGAACGCGCTGCGGCTCAGCCTCGGCAGCGTCGACGACAAGCGCCGGGGCGACGACCGGAACCGGGGCCGAGCGCAGCAGGGCGCGCCCCTGTTCGTGCTCACCGGCGCCGTTCGCGCCGGCTCGGTGGAGCTCCGCCCGCCGCGCCGGAAGTGGTCGAAGCGGGGCTGACCAGGGGTTCCGTGATCGGCGGCGTCAGATCGGATACAGGTCGCCCGACGGCTGCGGTTGGGGCCAACCTCCGGGCGTACGCGTGTAGAGGCGAACGACCTCTTCCAGGTCCCGGCCGTCCATGCGACCTCGTCCCATGAATTCGGATCCACCGTACATCACACTCTGGGAGTCGCTGGTGTGGCCGACTCCGAGGGCGTGCAGGAACTCATGATGAATCGCTTGCACTCGAAACATCGCGTACATTTCCGGATTGATCAGACAATCGGCACGGGCGCAGGTTCCGCCGGCCGACGACTTCGTACAGGTCCATGTTTCCCCACCATCGCCCGACATGCCAAGCGTGTTCTCGAACGTGAAATAGATGTTGATCGTCGAGGCACCGGTGCTCCACAGCCGCGGCTTCACCGGGGTGTTGGAGTGGACCAATCCGATGACCTCCTTCAGCGCGCCGAAGTCGTCACGGCTTTTCCTGAACGCTTCCGAAGCCCAGACCAGGGGCGTGAGCGTGTTGAGGAGGGCGAGCTGGTCGTCCTCGTAGACGCGGTCGGTGGAGGCCGCGACGGCCGTACCCGTCACCGCCGCGAGCGAGGCCATGGCGCCGATCGCCATGAACACCCTCCTGCTCACCGTTCGGCTCCTCGCCGAACTGTGGCCCTTACCTGTTCTCGACTCGGCGTCGCGGTATCCCGAAGGCATCCGCGAAAAGTAGTCGCACCGATCGGGTGGTGATGGGTCCGCATCGGGTCGAGACGGCAGGTGACCTGCTCAGGCCAGATCGCGGCGCCGGGCCTGGGCCCACCGGGGTCAGGAAGTGGTCGGAGCAGGGCTGACCAGGCGGAGCCGCTGCGGCGCCAACCCGATCGTCACCCGCTGGCCGCGACGCGCGGTGAGCCGGTCGGCCTCGCCGCCGTCGGAGAAGACGACGAGGGCGTCCGAGGCGACGGTCAGCTCCAGGTGCTCGTCGGGGGCGAGCCGGCCCGCGACGAGGTGCACACCCGTCGTCGGCGACGGCCACGCCTCGCGGACGAACCAGCACAGGGCGGGCTCCGCAGGGGCGGGCAGTGGCGTACCCCGGGCCAGCGCGGCACACCACCCCGTGGCGCCCGTGCCGGTCCCGACGACGACCCCCGAGCTGCTCTGGTGCTCACTGCGGCCGTCCGGGGTGCGGATCAGGTAGCGCGCCGACTGGTGGCCCGCGTCGCCGACGAACACCTCGTTGAGGCCCCGCATGCGCTGGCCGTCGTCGAGCTCGGCCACGACCGTCACGCGCTCCTCCACCTCGCCCCCGCGCAGTGCCGCCGGGACGTCCTCGGGACGGTGGCGGGCCAGCACGCCGGGGCCATCCGGGTCGACGCCGATCACCGGTTGGGCGTCGAGGTACTTGGCGACGTTGGCCACGAGCCCGTCCGGCCCGACGGAGACCACGACGTCGTCGGCGGCGAAGGGGAACGCGGCCAGCTCGCCCCGGTCGGCGCGGCCGGTGCGCCACCCGGGCGGGACGGCGGCCTGCACCTGGGCGAGCGCGGCGGTCCACGCGGCGTCGCGGGCGCGCAGGTCGTCGAGGTCGGCGGCCGCGCGGTGGCGCAGGAAGTACTCGACGGCGCCGGGCGTGCCGTGGCGGTCGAGCAGCTCCCGGTAGGCGCTGGGGCGGGTCACGACGACGACCCGCGGTGCGAGCGCGGTCATCCCGGCCTCCACATCCCCAACACCGCGAGTCGACGAAACGAGCACGTCGAGATTGCCGATCGAGCACACCGGCAGCGCGTGCCGGATCGGCAATCACACCGTGTCGGATCGGTCGACTCGCGGGGGACGGGGGGGCGCCCTGCGCGCGTCACGGGCGCATGGTCAGGGTCGTGACCAGGCCCGTCAGGACGTCGGGGGTGACCGTCAGCTGGCCGATCTCGGGGAGGTGGGCGGCCAGTTCACGCAGGGCCAGCGCCCCGAGGACACCGGGCGGGAGGTCGCGGAGCACCTCCATCCTGGCCGCCTCGGCGGCGGCCTCGGCCAGGCCCATCGCCCGCACGCCGTCGGCGCGGGCGGCCGACAACGCGCGGTCGCGGACGGCCTGGAGGTCTCCCTGCCGGACCTCGGCCTCGGCCGCGACGAGCGCGGCGGCCGCGTCCAGCTCGGCCTGGCGCCTCGTGTTGGCGCCGCGCTGGTCGACCAGCTGCTCCTCGCGCCGCGCCAGCTCGATGCTGCTCTGCAGCTCGTTCTCGGCGATCGCGCGCTCGCGCTCGACGGCGTCGGCGCGGCGCTGGTAGGTCGCTCGGTCGGCGCGGGCCTGGGCGGCCTCACGGGTCGGGGTCTGCAGGGAGCGTTCCAGCTCGGGCGCGGGGCGGACCGCGAGCACCCGCACCCCGACGACCGTGACGCCCAGCTCGGCGAGCCGCTCGTCGTGCACGAGTCGCTCGGTGATGGCCTGCTGCACCGGATCCGGGCCGGCCGCGAGCGCCGCCTCCAGCGTGGCCCCGGCCAGCAACGCGAGCACCGGTTGCTGGGCCAGCTCGCCGAGCAGCGTCGCCAGGGTGTCGAGAGGGGTGCCGCGCCAGCGTCCGGTGCGGGGGTCGAGACCGAAGTCCAGCCGCCGTGCCGCCAGCCCCGGCTCCGACACGCGGTGGGTGATGCCGACCGGCACGCCCAGCTCGGCGTGGTCGGCGGTGCGCGCGTGGCAGACCAGCGAGAGCTCGCGGTCGTCGACCGGAACCTCGGAGAGCACGGCGGTGCGCGGGCGGAACCAGAACGCCAGCCCGACGCCCTCGCGCGACCCGTGCCGCACCCAGCTCGTCGGACCGCTGCGCAGGTGGTGCAGGAACAGCACCCGGGTGATGTCGGCCATCGTCGCCTCCTCGGCTATCGTCAGTCCGACGATAACATCTTTTCGTCAAATTGACACGAAAGGCACGCCATGCGGGGCAACCTCTTTGCGGTGGCCGTGGACCTGGTGATCCTCACCGTCCGGGACGGCGTGCTCTCGACCTTGCTCGTCAAGCGCGGCGTTCCCCCGTTCACCGGCGACCTCGCACTCCCCGGTGGCTTCGTCCTCCCCCGCGAGGACCTGCTCGACGCCGCGACCCGCGAGCTCGTCGAGGAGACCGGCCTCGCGCTCACCGGCCACCATCTCGAGCAGCTCGCCAGCTACGCCGCGCCCGACCGCGACCCCCGCGGCCGCGTCCTCTCCGTCGGCCACCTCGCGCTCGTGCCCGATCTCCCCGAGCCCCACGCCGGCTCGGACGCCGCCGAGAGCGCCTGGCACCCGGTGGCCGGCGTCGGCCCGCTCGCGTTCGACCACGCCACGATCCTCGCCGCGGGGGTCGAGCGGGCGCGGGCGAAGCTGGAGTACACGACGCTCGCGGCGTCGTTCTGCCCGCCGGAGTTCACGGTGTCGCAGCTGCGCGGGATCTACGAGGCCGTGTGGGGCACCGAGCTGGACCCGCGCAACTTCCAGCGCAAGGTCACCAGCACCCCCGGCTTCCTGCTCCCCACGGCGCAGAAGGTCAGCTCCGGCCGCGGCCGCCCGGCCCAGCTCTTCCGGCGCGGCGACGCCACCACCCTGCACCCCCCCATGCTCCGCGACTGACCCCCCACCCCCCCCCGCGAGTCGACGAAACGAGCACGCCGAGATTGCCACTCCGGCACGCCCAGCACGCATACCGGAATGGCGAACTCGGCGTGCCAGATCGGTCGACTCGCGCGTCCGGGTTGTGCCGGAATGGCGAACTCCGCGTGCCGGATCGGTCGACTCGCGGGGGTGGGGGTGCGCGTTCGGCGAAGACGGCGTGCCGGATCGGTCGACTCGCGCTCGGGTTAGAAGCGGGGGTGGTCGCCCTGCAGGTGGACGCGGGTGCCCACTCCGGGGGACGGGGTCGGGTCGGCGGCGCGGCGCACCTCGCCCAGCACCCACGCCGGGACGTGGCGGGCGGTGAGGACGGCCAGCGCCCGGTCGACGTCGTCGGCGGGGAGGACGGCCACCATCCCCACACCCATGTTGAACGTCTTCTCCATCTCCGCACGCTCGACGCGGCCCCGCGACGCGATCAGCTTGAAGATCGGGGCCGGGGTCCAGGTGTTGCGCTCCAGCACGGCCTCCAGCCCCTCGGGCAGGACGCGTTCCAGGTTGCGGGCCAGCCCGCCGCCGGTGATGTGCGCGAACGTGCGGACGCCGGTCTCGGCGGCCAGGGCCAGGCAGTCGCGGGCGTAGATGCGGGTGGGGACGAGCAGCTCCTCGCCGAGCGTGCGCTCCAGCTCCTCGACGTGGCCCGCGAGCGGCAGCCGGGCGATGTCGAGCAGCACGTGCCGCGCCAGCGAGTAGCCGTTGGAGTGCAGCCCGGAAGAGCCCATCGCCACCAGCACGTCACCGGGGCGGACGCGGCTGGGCCGCAGCATCGCGTCGGCCTCGACGATGCCGACGCCGGTGGCCGAGATGTCGTAACCGCCGTCCTCCATCATCCCGGGGTGCTCGGCCGTCTCGCCGCCCAGCAGCGCGCAGCCGGCGATCCGGCAGCCCTCGGCGATGCCCTTGACCACGGTGGCGACGTGCTCGGGCACGAGCTTGCCGACCGCGATGTAGTCCTGCAGGAACAGCGGTTCGGCCCCGCACACGACGAGGTCGTCGACGACCATCGCCACCAGGTCGAGCCCGATCGTGTCGTGCCTGTCCAGCGCCTGCGCGATCGCGATCTTGGTGCCCACCCCGTCGGTGGACGCGGCGAGCACCGGGTCGCGGTACTTGCCGATCTTCAGCGCGAACAGGCCGGCGAAGCCGCCGATGCCGCCCATGACCTCGGGGCGCGACGCCTTCTCCGCGAACGGCCGGAACGCGTCGACGGCCCGCTCGCCGGCCTCGATGTCCACCCCGGCGGACGCGTAGCTCGCCCCTTCGAGATCCGCCACTAGCGGAGCGAGGGATCGGGGACGACGAAACCGGGCTCCGGGACGGCCAGCTCCTCCAACAGGTGCTTGCCCAGCAGCGCCGACTCGGGCAGCGGGATGGGGTACTCGCCGTCGAAGCATGCCGAGCACAGCCGGCTCCTGGGCTGCTCGCTCGCGGCGATCAGCCCGTCCAGGGAGACGTAGCCGAGCGTGTCGCAGCCGATCGAGCGCCGGACGCCCTCGATGTCGACGCCGCTCGCGACCAGCTCGGCGCGGGTGGCGAAGTCGATGCCGTAGAAGCACGGCCACTTCACCGGCGGCGACGCGATGCGCACGTGCACCTCCAGCGCCCCGGCCTCGCGCAGCATCCGCACGAGCGCGCGCTGGGTGTTGCCGCGCACGATCGAGTCGTCGACGACCACGAGCCGCTTGCC
>CAXTTN010000227.1:0-9582 GCA_964247105.1 uncultured Pseudonocardia sp. | reverse complement strand
CGGTTCGTCGCGTAATCGACCACCCCGTGTCCACTATCCGGGGGTAAGGCCCGTGGTCGCGGCGCGGGCGCCGACCCGGAGTGCGACCGCGGGTGTTGTCAGGGGCAGACCAGGAAGTAGATCGCGCAGGGGAACTGCCGGACGGGTAGCGATGATCAGGTCAGCAAGGGCGTCACGAACCAGCGACAGCGGGGCGACGGTCGACGTCACAGCCGGGGACTCGGTCAGCCACCAGTCGAAGGCCGGCGAGACGGCAGACAGCTGTTCCAGGGATCCCGCGGGGTGCAGGGCGAGGATCGGTACGAGCTCTGACCAAACTTCGCTTCGAAGCATGTCGGGGGTCAGGGCGTCGACGGGATCGGCGGTGTCGGTCACGGGAACGTCCATGCTCGTTCGGAGGGGTGAGCGTCAGGTTGGGTGGATCAGCCGGGTGCGCTGTTGAACCCGAGCTGCCGGGCCTCCTCGAGCACGCGCACCGCTTGGACGGCCTGCTTCTCCGACAGCGGCCAGTCGTTGTTCAGGTACCGACCAACGGTGGAGGCCAGCTGTCGCTGCCACGGCGCGAGGTTCTGACTGTCGCGCGCCCACGCCGCCAACGCGAACCAGACGGGCGCGGGTACGGCGGCTGCGGCGCCAACGGCCGACGAGTCCGACACCACCTGCGCGGCTGCTGCTACCGCCATCGGCTCGTCGGTGAGTTCGCGACGCAACTCCTCGGTGGGAGTCCAGCTGATGTCGCATACCTGCGCCCAACAGTCAGGCTGCTTCGCCCACTCACCCACGTTCGTTCCACGCAGGGGCCGGACGATCACACGGTGGACAGGGACACTCAGTTCGCGCAGTGCGGCGGTGAGGGTCGGAGTGAGGGCCTGGTCCCGCCAGATCCGGTCGAGGTCGATGCGGCGACCGGTTGCCTGCGACAGTTTCGCGATCGTGTAGGTCACGACGTTGATCTTGTAGCCACCGAACTGCTGCTCCGCGACCACGCGGTCCGTTGCCCGGAAGAGGATCGCGGTGGCGACGAGCCGGTGGCACAGGGTGGTGTCGACCACGGGCGTGTCGTCGCCCATCGCGGTCATGAAGGCGTAGAAGTTCTTCTCAGCGCCTCGGGAGACGAGGTGCGGTAGCTGTTGCCAGGAGTTGAGGTACTTCGCCGCGTCGGACTTCGTGAACTTCTGCGAGGTCGGATGGATCAGTCGGAACCGGCGCTGCGCTGCGGGGGTGCGTTCGCGGGCAAGCGCGTCGGCGTACTGGCCGCGGGCCCGCTCGTAGAACCAGCGGGTCTCCTGGCCGCTGCCATCGGTCGAAGGCGCCCACAGCGATCTCGTGACCTTTTCCACGGCCACGTGGAAGGGGTGGTTGGAGCTGAAGTCCACCACCGTGACCTTGTTCTGTGTGTTCGAGTAGCGGGAGATCTCGGGCACGATGTCCTGCAACCGATCCGGCGCGACGACCGTGAGCTTCATCTGGACCTGCACGTGGGTGACGTCGGCGCGGTCACGCGCTTGGGCGTGGTGCAGCGACGCGGTGGTCTGGCCACCGTTGACGATCTGCAGATCGTGCACGCGGCGGATGAGGCGGGCGCCGTCCAGACCTGCCTCGGCAAACTCCACCTGCGACGCGGTGGCGGTGATGCCGTTGTTGTACGCAAGGAACCGCTCAGGCTCGTGGAGCAGGGTCTGCCGGATGCCCTTGTTCACCAACCCGCGTCCTTGCAGGAACGACCTGACATTGAGTTCGAGCAGTCGAGTGCCGTACCGACCGTAGAGGCCGGCGAGCGTGTCGCCGGGCAGGATCGCGAGGAAAACCGAGAAGTCCGCCGCGGTCCCGGGCGTTCCAAGGCAGGGCAGCGGCGGGTCGAAGTCCACGACGATCGACTCGCTCAGAGTCCCGGAGCTCGCCAGGCGTTCCAGCCGCGCCACGTCCCAAACATGGTGGGAGAGGGTCAACCCGTCGCGCACCTCTGAAGGAACGGCCGTGACAGCCGCGACGGCGTTCGTCAACAGGAAGAGCCGCACTCGGGGCGTCTGCGTGATCGCTTTCGCAACGTCCACCGCCATGTCGTGAACGTCGCTGGACTCGTCAAGCTGCTGCGCCAGCCCTCCACGACACCTGTCCAGGAAGGTGGAAAGTCGCCGGAAGTGGGCCTCGATCTGTGTCCGGGTCAGTCGCTCGGGGACCTGTCGGAAGTGGGTCAGGAACAGGTCAAGGCTGTCGACTGACTGGTTCGTACCGTGGGCGCTGACCTCGACACCGCGGGCCGCGTAGTGGGCGACGAAGGTGTTCTCGACCTCGCCGGCCTGTTCCAGCTCCTCGAGGACCCTGATCGTGAACGCCTCCGGGGTGCTGATGCTGTCGGCCTCGGCGGTGGCCAGGACATCGGCAAGCAGCCGTTGTGCATAGGAGTCGGCCATCGTCGTCTCAGTCATGTCCGACTCCTCCCAGCAGCCCGTCGAACTCGGCCGGGGCGAGTGCATGGTCGTCGAGCCCGACGGTGCTGATCCGGTAGCTGCACCAGCCAACTCCGGGACGGAGATCAGCCTCGGTGATGCGTGGGAAGTCGTCATCGACCCGCCACACGGTCTCCTCGCGGAGGCTGTAGCGCGGTTCGTCGTAGCGGTGCAAGTGGTGGGGCAGGCGACCTGCCCGAACGAGGAGCCCGTCGAACGTGCTTCGTGCAGCTGCGGCGGTCAGTAGGTCGCACACGGTCGCCGCCATTTCGTTCAGGCTCGCACCGGCCCCACCACGACGCTCGTCAACGGCAATGTGACCGAGCAGCAGCTGGCCACATCCTGTTGCGTCGAGCTGCCGCTCGCTGGCGATCACCACGCTTTGTGGCTGCTTCGCAGCGCTTGTCTTGACCTCGATCGCGAGCCCGGGCATCTGGAAGTCCTGATCAGCACCGTCGGGTCCGGTCCATGACGACACCACCATGTGTTGATCGACACCGGCGAGCAGAAGGCGTTGCATCATCCGCAGCTCCCCGAAGAGCCCACGCCGTCGCTCCTCACTCATCCCGGCGTCGCCAAGTGAACGGAGCAGTTGGATCCAGCGGTCGACGCGTTCAATGAAAAACGACGTACCAGCGGTGCCCTCTGACGTGTCTGCGACCGCGGCTGCGATGTCGCCGACAAGGACGTTGAAGACGTCGACAAGTGCGATGTCGCCCAAACTGAGCTGGAGCTCGCGCGCACTGTTCGAGAGCGTGACCAGTTCGAGGTCGAGTCCGGGAGTGGAAGGTAGCCGCTCCAGCAACTCGAGGATCGGACCGACGGCGGTCCCGGTCGGTACGCGTAGAACGAGCATGCGTATCCCGGGTGGATGGCGGACCGCGAGGAACAGGTCATGGGGACACGTCGGAAACAGGCGGCGCCGCGCCGTGCCGGCGCGGGCCGAGCGGTCCAGCTCCTCCCAGTCCGCAGCGCCGACGGTCACGCCTCGTCCTCGTCGAATATCTCGTCGAGTTCCTGTCGCGTCCAGATCTCGTTGACCCGGTACTCGACCGACACCGCGTTCGGAGACTCGGGGAAGCTGATCGCGAACCCGACCACCGGTGGATGCGGGGCCGTCTCCGGAAGCTCCTTGTCCAATGGATTCTCCAGGACGTAGAGGAGTAGAAGCGCGGAGTCCGGGCTCCTCTCGTGACGCAGAGCCGCGCCGCTCGGCACGGTGGCGTCGACCATTCTCGTGGTGCCGTCGGGGTCCTTGCGTTTCACCGGCTTCGACCCGACGAGCGCCCTACGCTGCTGCTCTTCCGAAAGGTCGCTGGACTCGTCCAGTGGGCTCACTAAGCGGCGCGTGCTGTAGACGATGCCGTTGGTTGACCCACCCCGGGGAGCCCGCCTGATCAGGCCCACGGGCAGCCCGCCGATCTCCTCTCTCTGTACGGATCCCTGCCCACTGCTCACAAGCCGAACCGTCCAACGCCCGAGCTCTCCCTGGTCAGCGGCCCGAAGGATGTACTTGGCGATGAAGCTCGGACGGACACGCCAGGAACGGCTGAGCGCCTTGTAGTCGTCGAGGAAGCCCTCAACGATCTGTTCGGGGGCGACGTCTGTCCATACGTAGCTCCCTCCCCGCTCAACGCCTGTGCGCGGCGTGCCCAGTGCGCGGACGAAGGACTCGAGATTCGACGCGTTCGTGCTGAGGTCCTCCGGCCTGAGGCTGAAGGCGACCGTCTCTGGGATGTCTCCGGAGAAGCTGACTCGTACGAGCTTGCTGCGCCGCATCTTGTTCACGGCCGTGATGTTCAGCTTGAGTCTTGAGTTCCGAATACGCAGCCCGAACTGGGTGGGATCCAACTCGAGCGCGGCCATCTCGTCGAAGTCCCGACGCAGCTCGTAGTCGGCCGTCACGATCTCGTCGTACGCAGCGTTCAGCGACCTCGTCGTGTACAGCCGACACAGGTCTTCGTAACCCGGGCGGTAGCCGAACCAGCGGCCCATCTGTAGCAGCGTGTCGAAGGTCTTGGAGGCCCGCAGGTAGTAGCTGACGGACAGTCCTTCGAGCGTCAGCCCACGTGACAGTTTGTCCCCGCCGACCGCGATGACGCTCAGCCCGGCGTGCCTGTTCTCGTAGTAGGTCAGCGCGTCCTTCGACGTTCCGTTGATTGCGCGGACCTGAATCCGTTCGATGGCCGGGATCAGCTCGGCCTCGACGGCGGCCCACGGCGTACGCGCCGCCTGGCGGTGGCCGAAGGCGAGGGTCGTCGGTTCGAAGTCGGACTCCCACAGTTTGCGCAGGGCGTCGACAGCACGCCTGCCCTCGGCGCTGTGGACGTCCCGCATCTGCGCACGCATCAGCTCGACAAGCTCGAAGACGTCCTCCGTGACCAGCTTCTGGACGTCCTGGAACCGAGTCACGTGCACCAGCATGGAGTTGTGCACGGTCTGCTGTCCCCTCGCCCGGCGTGCCGCGCAGGTGAGGACGAAGGAACTGACGGCACGGCGGAGCGACTCGGGAAGCGTCGATGGCGGACGCCAGTACTTGTCGTGCTTGTCCGGCATCCACGCGCTCTCGTCGTCGATGTCGCGCAGGACGGGCAACGGCTCGACGTCGGACTCGTCCTCGTCCGGATGGGCGAGCCCGAACACCTGCTCCGGCCCGAAGTAGTTGGAGGGTGCTTTCAGCGATTCGATGAATGCGGTCGGGAACAGGTCGCTCCCGTAGACGTCGTGCTCCGTGTGAGGATCGATGAAGATGTTGGCGAACGGAGTGGCCGTGTAACCGACGTAGGCGGCCTTCCGGAAGCTCGCGAGGAGCTCGCGGATCGCCGCATTGACCTTGGAAGGGTCAGTGTCGTCCTCCTTGCTCGTGTCGATGGACGCGTTGTCGGCCTCGTCGTCGATGATCAGGAGGGGCACGTCTTCGACGATCCTCCTCCCCTTCCCGCCGGCCGGGCTGCCCTCGACCTCCACGATCCATTTGCGCAGGTAGCCGAGGATGCCGCGGTGCTTCTTGACCACCAGCACGACGGGGAAGTCGCCGATGGGAAGGCCGGTGTTGTTCGCGACCGCTCGTTTGAAGTCGCCGGACTCCGCGCTCGTCGTCAGCGAGGCGATCTTGAGTCGTGGAGCACCGGGGATGGCTCCGGCCCCGATGCGAGAGTCGTTCTTCTCCTCGTCCGACCGTTGCTGGTACTGGGTGTCGAATCCCAGCAGCCCCTCGTCGATGCGGAGCTGGGTCTGGCTGCGCAGGCTGTTGTGCGAGCCGGCCAGTACGACGATCAGCTTGTAGCCGGCGTCTGCTGCCTTGCATAGCAGACCGACGTAGTTTCCGGTCTTGCCGGACTGAACCTGCCCAACGACAAGCCCGGTACGTCGCCACGTACCCGGGCGGTGCGGATCTTCAAGCCTGCGCAGGACGCGGTCTGTCGTCCGGTCCAGTTGGCGGATGACGTTGGGAGGCAGGGCCTTGACGTCCTCCTGGTAGCGGCGGTAGCGGTCCCAGAATTCCCAGGACCTGTTGACCTTCGCCTCGGTCAGCCACTCGAGGTGTCCGGTGCTGTCCTCGAGGCCGGTCGAGTCCTCCTGGAAGACCGCCACCGAGGACTCAACCTCACGCTGCAACGCCTCACGGTCGAACACCGAGCCGCGGCTCATCTGCATCCGGTGGACCATCTCGCAGCACTGCTCAACCTCGGCTGGAGTCGGCGGGCGTTCCTGCGGAAGCATGGCAAGCACCACTCGCACGGCCTGACGTATGGCCCCCACGGTGTCGCCTGGTGCGAGCGTCAT
Organism: uncultured Pseudonocardia sp.; assembly: GCA_964247105.1. Classification (GTDB taxonomy): domain Bacteria; phylum Actinomycetota; class Actinomycetes; order Mycobacteriales; family Pseudonocardiaceae; genus Pseudonocardia. The sequence continues at coordinate 3,346 of CAXTTN010000227.1, read as the reverse complement.
GAGCAATCTCCCCCTCCGACGGTGACGATGCAGCCACAGTAGGGGAGCACCCCGACACTCTCGGGTGGTTCAGAGTTGCCAGAAGCCGTCGAGGCGGTCGAACGGCTCCATCTGCCGCAGCCTGAGCTGGGCCTCGCGCGGCGAAGCACCCTGTTCGACGAGAGACGCCACGATTCGGTGGGCGACCTCGACCGCTTCATCAGTTGCGATGCCGTCGAACGGCTCCGGATCGGCAACCGTGTCCGAATCGTGCAGAAGCCGGAGTGTCGTGACTGGCACCGTCTCCTCCAGAAGCCGTATGAGCGCTCGGGCGTCAGCGACGGTGTCGAGACCCCCGCGCAGCACCTGCGCCACCAGTGGGTGCTGCCGGTTGATTCGGCATACCGCCTGACCCGACTTCTGCTCCATCCGCCATGGGAAGACGAACGCTGCGCCGTGTGTGCGGGCGCTGACTCGTCCGCGACGTGTGACGACCTCGCGTGCGGCGCGCTGCGTTGCCAGGCCAATCCGTCGGAGCGCGGCTCGTACCGCAACGGGCGGTACCACCGAGGCCTTACGGACATCTACAGCCCAATCGGTGTCCAGCTCGGCGGGAACATGGACCGCGATGCGTGCGAGCGCGTACTTGTCCTCGCGGCGGAGGCCGCGAAGTCCCAGCCAGTCGCCTGCAACAAGCAGGCGGTCGCGCCGGTAGACATAGAAGCCCTGCTGGTCCATCCACCCGCCCGGACCGCCGGCCTCGACGTGAGCTGCATCGTCGGGGAATCGGCTTCGGTGAGGGAGAACGTAGGGCTCGACCCTCACGACGTGGTCTCCCACCGGTAGCTCCTCGACGGGCAGCCGTTGTGTTGCCGGCTGATCGGATAGGAAGGGATCCCACGCGACGACCCGCGCTCCGTTCACCGTGATGCGGCGCGCGCCCCGGCCGGTCAAGAAACGGCCGAACACCATGCCCAACAGAGACTCGACCGCGCGCACCTCGTCGTAGAACTGCTTCTGTGCGAGCTCGTCGGTCTCGGCGACGGCGAGACCGTCGAAACGATGGAGACGGCGCCACAGGATCGCTGTGCCCTGCGTTCGGTCAGCGAGCAGCTTGTCGAGGATGGCGCATGCCGACTGGTCGGCCTCAAGCAGAAGGCGCCACTCGCCGCTGGTCTGGACGACGTCCAGATCCCAGCTGCGCGTGTTCCACCACGAGTCGATGTCAGAGGTCCTCACGACGAGCTCGGAGGCCTGGGAGAACGATGCGGTCTTCAGTCCCATACCGAAGCGCCCAAGATCGTTCACCGACCGTTCGGTCGAGGCGGGCGTGCCTGCAACCGTCATCGCGGTGCGCAGTCCGGCCTCCGACATGCCTCGCCCGTCGTCAACGATTGCAACCCACGAGTCTCGCCCGCCCCAGGCGAACACCACGTCGATCGACGTCGCGCCAGCGGCGACGCTGTTGTCGACGAGATCGGCGACAGCTGCGGCGACGCTGTAGCCGAGTGAACGGAGCGAGGCGATCGTGCCGGCCGCATCTGGGTTGACGATCTCGTATTGCACGTGGTCTCGTCACCTCGTAACGGCTGTCGGATTGCTCGTGCCGGTTCGAAGGGTACGAGGCTGCCTCCACATGGTCGGCACCCGACCTGACGCTGCTGCGGCCTATCTCAGGATGCCGCCGTCACGTTGTTTGGCAGCGCCGGTTACGTGACCGCTTCCGCTGCGACAGGTCGGCATCCGCGCGGGTGCCGCTCCGGGAGGCCCGGGTTTGGCTGTCCTCAGGGCTCGTTCCAGGGACCCACATCGGACCAAAGGTGGCGGTAGCCGTTGCGGTGCAGGTAGTGGGCGGTGGACAGGTGGTGAAACTCGGCGTAGCGGCGGAGTTCCTGCGGACTGCAGCGTGTCGATTCGGCTAGAGCAGTGTGCGTGTCATAAATCGCCGCCGCGTGCTCAATGATTCGTCGGTCGATGTGACCGTGGGTCATTGCCGCGCTGACGACGAGCTTGGCCAGGTCGTAGCCGAAGGGGGCGAGGGTGAGGTCGTCGAAGTCGACGATCGCGGGACCGTCGTCGGTGAGGATGAAGTTGCGAATGTTGGCGTCCTTGTAGATCGCCGCGGGGAGACCGGCGGTCGGCAGGGGCATCTGCTCCAGGGTGGCTCTCCGGGGCGTGGCGAAGTCGGGGATCGTCAGATCGCCGGTCGTGGTGAAGGGGATGTCGAGCTGGGCGGCGTGGAGCTGGCTGGTGTGGGCGGCGGTGTGGAGCCGGCCGAGGGCGGCGGCGAGGACTGGGAGGTCGTCGGGGCCGGGGTGGCGGTCGCCGAGGTGCTCGAACTCCAGGCTGTGCGGTGTCGCGGCCAGGAGTGCCGGGAGGCGGACGCCGCTGTCGAGTGAGGCGAGCCAGGTGTGGTGGGCGCGGGCGGCGGCGGCGCGTCGGGGGTCGTCGTAGTGCTTGGTGAACGTCGTGGCGGTCATGGCGCGGCCGCCGTGATGTATGTGACGGTGGAGGTGGTGGTGATCGGTTCGTCGGGGAGCCGGCGCCGTAGCGCTGCGGCCAGTGCGCCCGTGTCGCCGGTGAGGTGGTCGGGCAGCTGGTACTTGGGTGAGGTAGTCAGGTAGGCGGCGAGGTGGTCGAGCCCGGTGAAGCGGAAGACGTGGTGCTGGTGGGTGACCTGCACGTTGTGGAGGGCGGTGGCGGTGATGTCGGGTGCGTTGGTGGTGCGGAAGGTGCCGTAGAGGCTGGGTCGGTCGGCGGCGTCGGGATCGAGCTGGGCGCGGGCGACGAGGTGGTCGATCTCGCGGTAGCTGTCGGCGGATTTGGTGACGAGGACGGCGTGCCCGCCGGGGGTGAGGCAGCGGGCGATCTCCGCGACGACTCGTTCGGGGTGGGGGGAGTGGTAGAGGCAGAACGCGGCGACGGCTACGTCGGCGACGCCGTCGCGCAGCGGCAGGTGGTGGAAGTCCGCGCAGGCGGTCGCGACGGCGTGTCCGGCGCGGGCGGCGCGGTCGCGGGCGGTGCGGAGGAGGGCCGGGGATCTGTCGACGGCGATGATCTGGCGCGGGGTGAGGTGGGCGGCGAGGGCGAGGGTGGTGGTGCCGCGGCCGCAGCCGATGTCCCAGACGACGGGCCGGGCGGGGGCGTTGCGGGCGGCCAGCTCGGTGATGGTGGCGGTGGCGTCCTCGCCGCTGATCTTCGCGGTGTGGAGGGCTCCGGTGCGTCGGGCGAGGCGGTCGGGGGTGGCGTAGAGCGGGCCGAGCCGGCCGGGGTCGGTGAAGGGGGTGAGGGTCATGGACGGGTCGCCTCCGGGACGGGGTCAGGTCGGGGTGGCGGTCTCCGCCCGGATGCGGTCCACGAGGTGCGC
>CAXTTN010000226.1:0-9626 GCA_964247105.1 uncultured Pseudonocardia sp. | reverse complement strand
CCCGCTGTTCCCCGGCGTGCTGGTGCTGTGCCGCACGATCGGCATGTTCCGGATGCGCGACGAGGCGGGCGGCGACGACAAGCTGCTCTGCGTGCCGGCGAGCGACCCGCGCCTGGACCACCTGCGCGACATCCACCACCTGCCGGAGTTCCACCGCGCGGAGATCCAGCACTTCTTCGAGATCTACAAGGCGCTGGAGCCCGGCAAGAGCGTCGAGGGCGCGGCCTGGGCCGGCCGCGCCGCGGCGGAGGCGGAGATCGACGCCTCCCGCGCACGCCTGAAGGCCCAGCAGCCGCACTGACCCACTAACGAGTGGCACTTTCGTTGGATAGGTTCGTACGAGAGTGCCACTCGTTGTGAGGGGTTACGCGGGCTCCAGCCTCCGGAGCATCCCGGGCAGGTCCGCAGCGTGGACCACCGCCAGGCGTTGGGTGGAGCGGGTCAGGGCCACGTAGAGGTCGTTCGCCCCGCGCGGGCTCTCGGCCAGCACCTCCGCGGGCTCGACCAGCACCACCGCGTCGAACTCCAGGCCCTTCGCCGAGTTGATCGGCAGGACCACGACCGGGCTCTCCAGGTCGACGTCGGGATCGGGCGGCCCGTCCGGCCCGACCGGGCCGTCGGCGCGCACGACCGCGCCCAGCAGGCGCTCGCGCAGGGCGGCCACGCGCGCCTCGGGCGCCAGCACGGCCGTGCGGCCCTCGCCGACCGCCCCGGACTCCTCGGCCAGCACCTTCGCGACCTCGTCCTCCAGGTCGCCCGCTGCGGTGCGCACGGCCCGCGGCGGGACGCCGGTGCTGCGCACGGCCCGCGGCGCGGCGAGGCCCGGCTCGATGGCGGCGAGCACGTCGTCGGCCACCTCGGATATCTCGGCGGGCGTGCGGTAGTTGACCGTCAGCTGCTCCAGCCGCCAGCGGTTGGCCACGTAGGGCGAGAGCACCTCGCCCCACGACGACGCGCCCGAGAGATCGCCGGTCTGCGCGATGTCGCCGACGATCGTCATCGAGCGGGTCGGGCACCGGCGCATGATCAGACGCCAGGCCATCGGGGAGAGCTCCTGCGCCTCGTCGACGATCACGTGGCCGTAGGTCCACTCGCGGTCGGCGGCGGCGCGGTCGGCCGTCGAGTCGTAGCTGCGCACCTGCTGGCGCTGGGCCAGCCGGTCGGCGTCGACCACGTCGACCGCGCGGAGCAGCTCGTCGTCGAGATCCTCCTCCAGGTCGAGGACGTCGAGCACGCCCTGCGCGTACTGGATCTCCTCGCGCAGCGCGGCGGCCTCGCGGGCGGCCTGTTCGGAGCCGTCGTCGCCGAGCAGCTCGGCCGCCTCGTCGAGCAGCGGGACGTCGGCGGGGGTCCACCGCAGGCCCTCGGGGACGTCGTCGCCCGACCGGGGACGGGCCAGGAGCGCGCGGTCGGCGGCCGGGAGGCGCCGCGCCACCGAGGACAGCCGGCGCTGGTCGGCGAACAGGTCGGCGAGCAGCTCCTCCGCCGACAGCGTCGGCCACAGCGCGTCGAGCTCGCGCATCAGCTCGCGGCTCTCGGTGAGCTCCTCGCGGATGTCGCCGACGTCACCGCGGTCGAGCAGCCCCCGCCCGCCGAGGTTGCGGGCCACCTGCTCGGCCAGCAGGCGGATCGCCTCCTTCTGGAAGATCCGTTTGGCCTCGTTGTGCGGCTTGCGCGAGCGCCGGGCGCGGGTGCGGGCGGCGTTGGCGACGTCGCCGTCCAGCCGCACGTCCTGCTGGTCCACGACGAGCCGGATCGGCCGCCGCGGCACCTGCTGTCGATCGCGGACGGCGGCCGCGATGACCGCGGCCATGTCGGTGCGGCCCTTGACCTCCGCCACCGCGGCGGGCTCGGGGCGCCGCGCGTCGAGGCCGGGGAACAGCTGCCCGACGGTGCCGAGCACCACCGAGGTCTCCCCCAGCGACGGGAGGACCTGCCCGATGTAGGACAGGAACGTGGGGTTGGGGCCGACGACCAGCACGCCGCGCCGGGCCAGCCGGTCGCGGTGGGTGTAGAGCAGGTAGGCGGCGCGGTGCAACGCGACGGCGGTCTTGCCGGTGCCCGGCCCACCCTGCACCACCAGCACCCCGGACGGCTTGGAGCGGATGATCGCGTCCTGCTCGGACTGGATGGTGGCCACGATGTCGGACATGCGCCCGGTGCGCGACGCCCCGACCGCGGCGAGCAGCGCGGCCTCGCTGGTCAGGCCGCTGCTCTGCTCGGCGGCGCCCGCCGCGTCGAGATCGAGCACCTCGTCGTCGATCGCGGTGACCACGCGGCGTCGCGTGCGGAGGTGCCGGCGGCGGCGGATGCCGTCCGGCGACGCCGCGGTGGCCGTGTAGAACGGCCGGGCGGCGGGTGCCCGCCAGTCCATCAGCAGCGACTCGTAGTCGTGCTCCTCGTCGAGCAGGCCCAGCCGTCCGATGTAGCGGCGCTCGCCGTCGTCGGCGTCGAGGCGGCCGAACGCGAGGCCGTGCTCGGCCGCGCGCAGCGCCGCCAGCCGGTCGGTGTAGATCCCGGCGGCCACGTCGCGCTCGGTGAGCGCCTGCGGCGTGCCGACCGTCTCGTCGTGCAGCACGTCGTGCAGCCGCCGGGCCGTTTCCGCGCGGCGCTCGTCGAGCCGCCCGTAGAGCATCGCGACGTAACGCCGCTCGTGCTCGATCCCGTCGGACGCGTCGACATCGGGACCGGGCGGGGACGTGCTGTGGGACACCGGCGGATCACCTTCACGCGCAACAGGAGTGGAGAAGCGACTTACGAAACTACCAGCGTCCCGCCGGGCGCGCGGCCGGAGCGCCGGGCGCGCTAGCTTCCGGGGTGGCGCGAGCGCGGCGCCCGGCCGAAGGGCTGCTCGACCGGCTCGACCGGCTCCGCGGCCGGGATCGGCAGCGTCACGGGCCGGTCGGCCAGCGCCACCGGCTCGTCGTGGTGGCGCAACCGCATCGGCGGCCCGCTGACCAGCGTGTACTCCGCCTCGTCCGGGCGCATCTCCACGCGCAGCTGCCGCCCCTGCCAGAGCAGCCCGAACGAGACCCGCGACAGGGCCGGGGGCAGCCGCGGCGCGAAGCGCAGGCCGGACGTGTCGCACTGCATGCCGCCGAACCCGCTGACGACCGCCGTCCAGGTCCCCGCCATCGACGCGATGTGCACGCCGTGGTCGGAGTTGCCGGCGAGGTTGTTGAGGTCGACGAGCGCGGACTCGGCCAGGTAGTCGTAGGCGAGGTCGAGATGGCCCGTCCAGGCCGCCATCACGGCCTGGGTGCACGCCGACAGCGACGAGTCGCGCACGGTGACGGCCTCGTAGTAGGCGAAGTTGCGCGCCATCTGCTCGGGCGTGAACGCGTCGGGTCGCAGCACCATCGCGAGCACCAGGTCGGCCTGCTTGACGACCTGCTTGCGGTACAGGTCGAAGTAGGGCACGTGCAGCAGCAGCGGGTAGTGCTCGGCCGGGGTGTCCTCGAAGTCCCACACCTGGTGGTCGGTGAACCCCTCCGACTGCGGGTGCACCCCCAGCACCTCGTCGAACGGGATGCGCATGGCCTTGGCGGCGTCGCGCCAGCTGGCCATCTCCTCGGCGTTGACGCCCAGCTTCTGCGCGGCGCGGGTGTGGCGGGCCGCGGTGTCGGCCGCGACGCGCAGGTTCAGCTGGGCCATGAGGTTGGTGTAGACGTTGTTGTCGACGATCGCCGTGTACTCGTCGGGGCCGGTGACGCCGTCGATGCGGAACTCGCCCGACGAGTCGTGGTGGCCCAGCGAGCGCCACAGCCGCGCGGTCGCCACCAGCAGCTCCAGGCCCACCTCGCGCTCGAAGTCGACGTCGCCGGTGGCGGCGACGTGGCGGCGCACCGCGTCGGCGATGTCGGCGTTGATGTGGAACGCCGCGGTGCCCGCGGGCCAGTAGCCCGAGCACTCCTGGCCGCGGATCGTCCGCCACGGGAACGCGGCGCCGCCGATGCCCAGCTGCTCGGCGCGCTCGTAGGCCAGCGGCAGGATGCTCTGCCGCCAGCGCAGCGCGTCCGCCGCCGCCTCGGGCGCGAGGAACGACAGCACGGGCAGGCTGAACGTCTCGGTGTCCCAGAACGTGTGCCCGTCGTAGCCCTCACCGGTGAGGCCCTTCGCCCCGATCGCGCGGCGCTCGGCCCGCGCCCCGGCCTGCAGCACGTGGAAGATCGCCACGCGGACCGCCTGCTGCAGCTCGGCGTCGCCCTCGATCTCGACGTCGGCGGTGGTCCAGAAGTCGTCGAGGTACTGGCGCTGCTCGGCGAGCAGCCCGTCCCACCCGGTGTAGCGGGCGGCGGCCAGCGCGGCCCGGACCTGGTCCTGCAGCGCGGGCAGCGACCGCCGGGACGACCAGCCGTACGCCAGGTACTTGACGATGATCAGCGGCTCACCGGGCTTGAGGCGGGCGATGATCGTGGTGCGGCCGATGTCCTCGGTGGCCTCCGAGGACGTCTCGGTGCCCTCCGGGCCCATCACCTCGTGGTCCATGGCCGCGGCCACCCGCAGGCCGGAGCGGCGGGTCTGGTGGATCAGGGTGGCGCTGGTGTCGCCGTAGCGGTGCTGCTCGGCCTGCAGGGGGTCGGTCAGCGCGGCCTCGACGCGCGGGTCGGCGTCGTCGCGCGACGGGAGCTGCTCGTTGGCCACCAGCTCGGACTGGATCACCAGCAGCGCGGGCGCGTCGAGCACCTCCACCTCGTAGCGGATGGCCGCGATCGCCCGCTGGGTGAGCGACACCATGCGCGTGCTGCGCACCTTCACCGCGCGGCCCGCGGGCGAGGCCCACTCGACCTCGCGGGTGAGCGTGCCGGCCTGCAGGTCCAGCACGCGCTCGTGGTGGCGCAGCTCGCCGTAGCGCAGGTCGAACGGCTCGTCCTCCACCAGCAGCCGGATCAGCTTGCCGTTGGTGACGTTGATGATCGTCTGGCCGGACTCCGGGTAGCCGTAGCCGCCCTCCGCGTAGGGCAGCGGGCGCTTCTCGTAGAACGAGTTGAGGTACGTGCCGGGGGTGGCGTGCGGCTCGCCCTCGTCCAGGTTGCCGCGCAGGCCGATGTGACCGTTGGACAGGGCGAACACCGACTCGGTCTGGCCGAGGTTCTCCATGTCGAGGCGGGGTTCGCGCACCAGCCACGGCTCGACGGTGAACGCGCGGGCGGGATCGGGGCTCATCTCGCCTCCAGCAGTTCGGCCAGATCCTGGACCACCACGTCCGCACCGCGGGCGCGCAGCTCCTCGGCGTGCCCCACCCGGTCGACGCCCACGACGAAGCCGAAACCGCCCGCCTTGCCCGACTCGACGCCCGCGGTGGCGTCCTCGAACACGACGGCCTGCTCCTTGCTGACGCCGAGGTCGGCGGCCGCGGCCAGGAACGTGTCGGGCGCGGGCTTGCCCGGCAGCCCGCGCTCCTTGGCGCTCACCCCGTCGACGCGGTGGTCGATGTAGCGCGCGAGGCCCGCGACGTCGAGCACCTGCTCGGCGTTGGCCGAGGAGGAGACGCACGCGGTCGCCAGGCCGGCGGCCTTCACGGCCTCGAGGTAGGTCACCGAACCGGGGTACACGTCGACGCCGACGGTGCGGATCTTCTCCTGGACGAGGTCGTTCTTCCTCGTCGCGAGCGCGTGGACCGTCTCGGCGTCGGGGGCGTCCCCCGGCCCGCCCTCGGGCAGCTCGATGCCCCGCGACGCCAGGAAGCCGCGGGTGCCGTCCAGCCGTGGGCGGCCGTCGACGTACGGGCCGTAGTCGGCCTTCTCGTCGAACTCGCGGAACGGGGTTCCGTCCCGCCCGGAGCGGGCCCGCAGGAAGTCGTCGAACATCTGCTTCCAGGCAGCCGCGTGCACGCTGGCGGTGTCGGTGAGCACGCCGTCGAGGTCGAAGAGGCACGCGCGCGTGCCGTCGGGGAGGCCGAGCATGCGCCGAACCGTACCCACCGGGGAAGATCACCGTTGCGGGTGTCACCCCAATGTCACGCAACCGCTCACACCGTGACACCGGCCGTCGGCAGGACGATCACGATCGGCTCCCCCGATCCACCCACGACGGTCACGGCCTGGGCGTCGCCGACCGGTCCGGCCGAGACCGTGAGCACCCCGCCCTGCGGGCGCGGCTCGATGTCGCGCTGGACGGCGTCGCGCACGGCGGCCAGCACGCGAAGCGGTTCGACGGGCGCGCTGTGCAGGCCCGCGTCGACGCCGATCTCCACCCGCAGGCGGGACCCGAAGCGGGCCTGCTCCAGCTGCAGGTAGCGGTGCACGGCGTCGAGCTCGCGGCCCAGGGTGGTGAGGGACCCGGACTGGTCGGCGGCCCGGGAGAGGTCGGCGAACCCGAACAGCAGCTCCCGCGCCCGGCCGGGGTCGGTGCGGATCAGCGAGGCGATCGTGTTGAGGGCGTTGTAGACGAAGTGCTGCTCCAGCCGCCGCGCCTCGACGGCGGGCTCCGGTGCCGGCGGCTCGGGCGCGGCCACGGGCGGGGGCACGGGACGCGCCGGGCGCTCGACCGCGCGGTGCCGCGGCGGCTCCGGCGGCGTCGCCCACCGCGACCCGTCCACGTCGGCGGCGGCGACCGGGCCCCGCCAGTGCGGCAGCCGCAGCCGTCCGTCGGCGGTGAAGCCGGTGAACTCCACCAGCCCGACCAGCCGCGGCTCCACCCAGATCGCACGCCGGGCCTCCGGCACCGGCACCCCGTCGGCGAACGGCGACCCCTCCCGGCGGAGCTTGCGCAGGGCCGTCACCTGGCCGCGCTGCTCACCGGTCACGCCAACCCGCCCGACGTAGCGCAACGCCCCGTCGGCCCGCGGGACGCCGAGCAGGAGGCTCGCGATGAGGTCCGGGTGGGCGGGGTCGGTGGGCGTCCACCCGCCGACGACGACCTGGCGGGCGCGCGGCACCGGCACCTTCACCCACAGCGGCGAGCGGCCCCCGGGCCGGTAGCGGGAGCCCAGGTGCCGCGCGTGCAGGGCGTCCACGCCCTTCCCATCGGCGATCCGCAGCATCGTCTCCAGCTCCGACACCGGAAGGGGTGACGTGGTCCAGACCGGCGCCGAGTCGAGACCCAGCCCCTCCAGGAGGGCGCGGCGCTCGCGGTAGGCCAGCTCGACGGTGCTGTGGCCGTCCAGCCAGAGCAGATCGGCGACCTGGAAATCGACCGGGACGGCCCGGATGTGGTCCTCGGACGGGTGGAAGCGGGCGCTGCGCTTCTGGAGCAGCCGGGCCCGGGGGGCGTGCTCCTCGCCGCGGGCGACGACCGTGCCGTCGAGGATCATGCCGCGGGGCGGCGCGCAGCGCTCCAGGGCCGGGCCGAGCTCGGGATAGGCGGCCGTCATCGAGACGTCGCCCGAGCTCAGCAGCCGGGTCCGGCGCCCCGGCTCGACGTAGGCGATGCACCGGTGGCCCGTCCAGGCGAGCTCGACGACCCAGTCCGGGCCCACCGGTGGCTGGCCGGACCCGGCGGAGGGCTGCATCGGGGAGACGAGATCGGGCATCGCGCGGGGTCGGTGCCGGCCAGCCCCTGTCACGAGGCCCACCGTAGCGCCACGGCGCGGCGAACGCCCCGGTCAGGCCGGGGAGCCGCGCCGCAGCCAGCCGATCGGATCGCCGTCGTCCACCGGGACCCCGGCCTGGCGCAGCATCAGCCGCACCAGCCCCCTGCGCTGGGCGGAGAAGGTCAGGACGTGGGCGAGCACGGAGCCGAGCACGAAGCTCTCCGGAGGGTCGCAGAGCGCGTCGACGAACCGGTCGTTCCAGGCCCGCCTGCGCTCGATGTCGCGCACCGCCGCCAGCCAGCGCGGCGCGGCGGCGTCGAGCCGGTCCAGCAGGGTGACCGGGTCGGCGTCGGCCCCCGGCTCGCCGGGATGGTCCTCGCCCGCGATGGACGCCAGCCAGATCTCGTAGGTGGTGACGACGTGACCCAGCAGCGCCGCGATGGAGGCCTCCGGCCCGGCCCACCGCAGCAGGGTCAGGCCCGGGAGGCGTTCGCGGGCGTACTCCCCGGCCGGCAGGCCCTTCGCGAGCTCGAGCAACGACCGCGCGTCGTCGACGTCGTGGTGCACCATCAGCGCCGTGACCGGGCTCGACCCGTCCGGGTCCCCGGACACCCACAGGTTGTGCGGCGCGTGGAAGTGGATGCCGTTGGGGGACGGGAGCCAGTGCGCCGACCGGTCGCCCGCCCCGCCGGGCGTCGCGCTGGGCGGGTGCCCGTAGGCGCGGGTGTAGGCGCGGGCGAACCCGTCCACGGAACCGTAGCCCGCCGCGAACGCCACCTCCGTCACCGGCGCGCCCGAGGCCAGCCGCCAGGCTGCGCGCTCGAGCTCGACGCGGCGGCGCATGGCGACCGGCGGCTCCCCCGTGTCGCGCGCCAGGAGCCGGCTGAAGTGGAACGGTGAGGTGAACGCGCCGCCCGCCATGTCGGCCAGCGTCCGGTGGTCGTCGGCCGGCACGGCGTCGAGCAGGTCGCGCAGCCGGTCCCGGCCGGTCATCCCCAGTCCCGCGCCCGGGCGCCCTCGACGGCGTAGCGGACGCAGGCGAACGCGCCGTTGCGCCCCACCTCGAGGGTGCGCAGCGCGTACCGCCGCGGGAACAGCGGGCGGCCCGCCCCGAGCGTGACCGGGGCGATCGACACCACGATCTCGTCGAGCAGGCCCGCGTCGGCCACCTGGCCGGCCAGGTCCCCGCCGCCGACGACCCACACGTCCTTCTCCCCGGCCGCCGCGGCGAGGTCGGCGTGGACGTCCCGCACGTCGCCCCGGACGAACCGGACGTCGGCACCGTCGATCACCGCGAGGTCGCGGTGGGTGAACACCGCCGTCGGCATCGGGTACGACCACTTCTCGGATCCGTTCTCGATGCGGGCCCGTACCCACTCGTAGGTGGTGGCGCCCATCAGCAGCGCGCCGACGTCGGCGATGAACGCCGTGTAGTTCATCGGCCCGTCGGCGTCGAGGTCCTGGACGAACAGCCAGTCCAGCGAGTCGTGGGCGTCGGCGATGAAGCCGTCGAGGGTGGTGGCGGTGTAGTAGACGGTGCGACCCATGCGTACAGCGTGCCGCGCCGCCCGCCCCGCGCGCCCGACCGTTCTTGCGCTCGTCCGGGGCCGGTACCCATGCTCGGGCCCGCAAGCGACCCTTCGACACCATGCTCGGGCCCGCAAGCGACCCGTCGACGATACTGGCCACACCATGACGCTCACCGAACGCCTCCCGCCCGTCCTCGACCCCGATCTCCTCGTCGAGGCGTTCACCGACTGGGCGTTCGACGAGCAGGGGCTCTCGCTCTACCCGGCGCAGGAGGAGGCGCTGATCGAGCTCGTCACCGGCGCCAACGTGATCCTCTCGACGCCGACCGGCTCAGGGAAGTCGCTGGTGGCCATCGGCGCGCACGCGGCCGCGCTGCAACGGGGGCAGCGCACGTTCTACACCGCGCCGATCAAGGCGCTGGTCAGCGAGAAGTTCTTCGCGCTCATCGACGTGTTCGGCGCCGACAAGGTCGGCATGCTCACCGGCGACGCCGCGGTCAACGAGCAGGCACCGATCATCTGCTGCACCGCGGAGATCCTGGCCAACATCGCGCTGCGCTCGGGAACCGGTGCCGACGTCGGCTCGGTGGTGATGGACGAGTTCCACTTCTACGCCGACCCCG
>CAXTTN010000225.1:0-9812 GCA_964247105.1 uncultured Pseudonocardia sp. | reverse complement strand
TCCACAAGCTGAAACCCAGATCAGCAGCATGATCGACTTAAGCTACGCGGCATTGCCGTCTGACCCGACTCGTCGACCTGCCGGGGTATCCCACGGTCATGGCCCAGGGAACGCTGGGTGAGGTGGTGGGCAGAGGACTATTGTCTGACGCTGCGGCCGAAAGGCCAGCACTATCGGATCGGTTCGCACGGCTCCTCGGGGGGACGTGACGTGCGGATCGTCGAGTTCGTCGACACGTCGGTCTTGCTGGAGATACTGAGGGTCCCGGGAAAGGCACAGCGAACGCAGGAAGTTGTGGCCGAGCTCAGGTCGCGGGTTGAAGAACGCCGTCATTTGATCCTTCCTACCGCTGCGGTCATCGAGACGGAGAACCACATTCACCATGTCGCAGACGGTGGGTTGCGGCGGTCCTGTGCACAAGAGTTCGCCGGTGTACTCGAGGACTCTGCGCGTGGCACCGCTCCATGGGTCCTGCACGATGCTACCTGGAACGCTGAGCTATTGGACCGTATTCGGGCTGGTTGCTCGACGGGATCCGAGCTCGTCGAGCACGCAACCCGCGGTGCGCGGCGAGGCCTCGGTACAGGCGATCTCAGCGTTCTGGCTGAGCGTGACTTATACCGCGATCGAAGGGTCGATCCGCGGTCGGTCGATGTTCGAGTGTGGTCGGCTGATCGGCTACTGAGTTCGTTCGCCGCGGTGTGAACCGGGCGGCGACGTGAACCTCGATGAGATCACGTGGGCCGCCGTAGGCTCGTCGCGTGCCCATCCCGTCCTGCCACAGCCCCCGCGGCGACGGTGACGGGTGGACCCGTTGCGAGCAGGGGCACGAGCACTGGGGCATCTACGGCGCGGCCGGGTTGCTGCCGTGGCACGAGGACCGCGTGCTGCTGCAGCACCGCGCGCTCTGGAGCCACCACGGCGGCACCTGGGGGATCCTCGGCGGCGCCCGCAACAGCGGCGAGACGGCCGAGCAGGCCGCCTGCCGCGAGGCGGGCGAGGAGGCCGGGCTCGACCCGTCGACCGTCGAGGTGACCGGTTGCTTCGTCGACGACCACGGCGGCTGGACCTACACCACGGTGATCGCCCGCACCGACACCGCGCTGCACCTGACCGGCCTCACCCCGGAGACCATCGAGGTGCGCTGGGTGTCCGCCGGGGAGCTGGCGGAGCTACCGCTGCACCCGGGGTTCGCCGCGAGCTGGGAGCAGGTCAGCGCAGTAGCGCGGCGGGGTCGAGCGTGATCGGGAACGGCTCCTTCAGGTGCAGGAGCTGCCCGGGCTCGGCGCGCCCGACCTCGACGTAGAGGCCGTCCTCGCCGATGCCGTACGCCACGACGTGTGGCGGATCCAGCTCGACGCGCAGGTGGGTCGGGATGCCGGCCTGGGCGTACTGGGCGGGCTTGCGGAAGCGGTCGTCGGAGCGGGAGGAGCGCGACACCACCTCGGCGACGAGCAGCACCTGCTCGGCCGGGAAGTTGCTCTCCTCGTCGTCCTCGGGGCCGGCGTCGGCGAGCACGACGACATCGGGGACCGGGCGCTGGTCGTCGGCGAGCACGACTCCGACGGCTTCGATCACGCTCGCTCCGGTGGGCGCAGCGCGTTCGAGAATGTCGCGCAGGCGGTGCGCCGCCCGCTGGTGCTTCTTCTTCGGCGGGTTCATGACGTGCGGCACCCCGTCCACCAGCTCGTAGCGCAGCCCGTTCTCCGGCAGCGCGTCGACGTCCGCGATCGTCCAGCCCTCGGGGGCCGGAGCGATCGGGACGGCCTCGGCGGTCATGTGCCCAGCGTACCGGGCATCATCTCCCCGGTGGGACGACTGATCGTGATCGAAGGCCTCGACGGCGCCGGCAAGCGAACCCTCACCGACGCCCTGACCAGCGCGTTCGACGCCCGGGTCGCCCGCTTCGCCTTCCCGCGCTACGACGACGACGTGCACGCCGAGCTGGTGCGCGACGCGCTGTACGGCCGCCTCGGGGACACGGCCGACTCCGTGTACGGCATGACCCTGCTGTTCGCGCTGGACCGCCGGGCCGCCGCGCCGGCGGTCCGCGAGGCGCTGGCCGCGCACGACGTCGTGCTCGTCGACCGCTACGTCGCCTCCGCCGCCGCGTACGGGGCGGCGCGGCTGCACGAGGACGCGGCGGGGGAGTTCGTGCGGTGGGTGGGGGAGCTGGAGGTCGAGCGGTTCGGCATCCCGGTGCCCGATCGCCAGCTCTACCTGCGCGTTCCCCGCGCGGTGGCCGCGGGCCGCGCCGAGCGCCGCGAGCGCACCGAAGCCGGGCGGGAGCGCGACGCCTACGAGTCCGACGGCGGGCTGCAGGAGCGGACGGGCGCGGTGTACGCGCAGCTCGCGGCGGCGTCGTGGTTGTCGCCGTGGACGGTGGTCGACGGATCGGCGCCGCTCGACACGGCGGCCCTGGCCGCTCAGCTCCTCGGGTAGACGATCACCTCGGCGTCGTGGCCGCGGGCCCGGCCGAGGCGGGCGTCGCAGGTGAGAAGCGGGACGCCGAGCTGCTCGGCAAGCGCGACGTAGGTCGCGTCGTACGCGGTGATCGCGGCTCGAAGGTGCCATACGCGGGCCAGCAGCGGGCGGTGCGGAACGCGCGCGATCGGTGCATCGACCACGAAGGCGACCGCCCGCCTGAGGACCTGCTGCTCCACCGTCCGCTCCGCGCGCCGCAGGACGTGCAGGGCCTCGATGTCGATCAGCTCGGGCGCTGCTCCGGATCCGCTGCGCGCCCGGCGCACGAGTGCGGCGTCCGGTTGTGCCCCGATCGCCAGTTCGAGCAGCGCCGAGGCGTCGACGACGAAGCCGGTCACAGGTGGTCGAACCGGGCATCCCGCTCGGCCCGCGCCTCCTCGAGTGCCGTGGCGAGAACCTCCCCGCTCACCCCGCCGTGTCGGCGCCGGAGCTCCTCGGCCCTGTCGAGCCATTCGGCCATGGTCGGTTGCTGCGGCTCGACGAGGCGGTTGAGCTCGCGTCGGAGGTACTGGGTCAACGACAGGTCGGCAGCCGCGGCGCGGCTGCGCAGCTTCTCGTAGGTCGCGTCGTCGACGTTCCGGATCTGGACGTTCTTGGGCACGGCTCGATGGTAACCGCAGTGCATGCACAGTGGGTGCAGCTCGGGAACTCCGGCCCGGAGGCGGCCGCTGACCAGCGGATGGGATGCTCTGCACCATGAAGTCGCGCGTTCTGGTGGTCGACGACGACCCGGCACTGGCCGAGATGCTCACCATCGTGTTGCGGGGCGAGGGTTTCGACACCGCCGTCGTCGGCGACGGCACGCGTGCGCTGCCGGCCGTCCGGGAGCTGCGTCCCGATGTCGTGCTGCTCGACCTGATGCTCCCCGGCATGAACGGCATCGACGTCTGCCGGGCCATCCGCTCGGAGTCGGGCGTGCCGATCGTCATGCTCACGGCCAAGACCGACACCGTCGACATCGTCCTCGGCCTGGAGTCGGGCGCCGACGACTACGTCGTGAAGCCGTTCAAGCCCAAGGAGCTGGTGGCCCGCATCCGGGCCCGGGTGCGGCGCACCGAGGCCGAGCCCGCCGAGCAGCTCGCCATCGGCGACATCACCATCGACGTGCCCGCGCACCAGGTCGACCGCGCCGGCGAGCAGATCGCGCTCACGCCGCTGGAGTTCGACCTGCTCGTGGCCCTGGCCCGCAAGCCGCGCCAGGTGTTCACTCGGGAGGTGCTGCTCGAGCAGGTGTGGGGCTACCGGCACGCCGCCGACACCCGGCTGGTGAACGTGCACGTCCAGCGCCTGCGGTCCAAGGTGGAGCGCGATCCGGAGCACCCCGAGGTCGTGCTGACCGTCCGCGGCGTCGGGTACAAGGCCGGCCCACCCTGAGATGAGCGCCGTCGGGGATCGGGCGCGGCACGCCCTGCACCAGGCCCGTCAGGTCGGCGGCGAGCTGGCGGAGGCGTTCAACGCCGTCTGGCGGCGGTCGCTGCAGCTGCGCGTGGTCATCTCGACGCTCGCCCTGTCCACCGCGGTCGTGCTCGTGCTCGGCTTCGTGATCCAGACCCAGATCGCCGGCAACATCCTGGCGGCCAAGCTCGACGACGCCCAGCGCCAGATCGACTCCGGCACCGCGCTGCTGGAGCGGGAGCTGGCGGGCGTCGACCCCAACCGTGACGGCGCGCAGGGCGAGCTCAACAACGCGCTCGACCGCCTCACCAACGCCAGCGCCGACGACACCTCCGGGGCGCCGGCCGCGGGGAAGTTCCGGGCCGTGCTCACCAGCACGGCCGGCGGCGGGGGCAGCGACGTCTCGGCAGGTCCGCTGGACTCCGTACCCGCCGACCTGCGCCAGTCGGTCGCCGAGGGCGCGCGGGCGCTGCGCTACGGCACGCTCGACGAGCAGGGCGCCGAGATCCCCACGATGATGATCGGCCAGCCGGTGCGCACGGCCAACGGCGATCTCGAGTTCTACCTGCTGTTCCCGCTCGACTCCGAGCAGCGCACCCTCGGGCTGGTGCAGAGCACGCTCATCGTCGGCGGGCTGATCCTGTTGCTGCTGCTCGCGGGCATCGCCAGCCTGATCACCCGGCAGGTCGTGCGCCCGGTGCGGCAGGCCGCCGAGATCGCCGAGCGCTTCGCCGACGGCCACCTCGACGAGCGCATGCCCGTCCACGGCGAGGACGAGGTGGCCCGGCTGGGGGAGTCCTACAACGAGATGGCGGGCAGCATCCAGAGCCAGATCCGCCAGCTGGAGGAGTTCGGGGCGCTGCAGCGGCGCTTCACCTCCGACGTCAGCCACGAGCTGCGCACGCCGCTCACCACCGTGCGGATGGCCGCCGACGTGCTCTACGCGTCGCGCGAGCAGCTGCTGCCCGCCCTGCGCCGCAGCTCGGAGCTGCTGGTCACCGAGCTCGACCGGTTCGAGGCGCTGCTCGGCGACCTGCTGGAGATCAGCCGGCTCGACGCGGGCGTCGCCGAGCTGGGTGCCGAGCGCGTCGACATGAACGGGGTGGTGGCGCGCGCGGTCGAGGCGGTGCGCGGGCTGGCCGACGAGTCCGGCACGCCGCTGGAGCTGGAGCTGCCCGCGGCCGTGTACGCCGATGTGGATCCGCGGCGCGTCGAGCGGATCGTGCGCAACCTCGTCGCCAACGCGCTCGACCACGGCGAGGGCAGGCCGGTGCGGATCCAGCTGGCGTGCGACGAGCACGCGGTCGCGGTGCTGGTCCGCGACCACGGCGTGGGCCTGCGCCCCGGCGAGGCCGGGCTGGTGTTCAACCGGTTCTGGCGGGCCGAGGAGTCGCGCGCGCGGCGCAGCGGCGGCACCGGCCTCGGCCTCTCCATCGCGATCGAGGACGCCCGCCTGCACGGCGGCTGGCTGCAGGCCTGGGGTGAGATCGGGGAGGGCGCCGCGTTCCGCCTGACGCTGCCGCGCACCACCGGCGACACGCTCACGTCCAGCCCCCTACCGCTCGGGCCCGACGACCGGCCCGGCGCCGACGCCCGCCCGCCCGGCGTCATCGCCTCGGTGCCGACCCCGCCGTTGGGCTGGCCGGTGGCCATCCCGTCGTGGTC
The DNA here is from genome assembly GCA_964247105.1 of uncultured Pseudonocardia sp. Lineage (GTDB taxonomy): Bacteria > Actinomycetota > Actinomycetes > Mycobacteriales > Pseudonocardiaceae > Pseudonocardia. The sequence goes on along the minus strand of CAXTTN010000225.1, from coordinate 4,268 downwards.
GGAGGGCGACGACGTGTCCGAGACGGCCGGGGAGCTGCGATGAGACGCCTCGCCGTCGCGCTGGCGCTGGTGCTGGCCGGGGTCGCGGGCTGCGCGAGCGTGCCGTCGAGCTCGCCGGTGCAGGTGCTGCGCCAGGTCAGCGGCGGCGACGACGCGGCGCCGCCGCCCGGGCCCGTCGACGGCAGCAACCCGCTCGACCTCGTGCGCGACTTCGTCACCGCCTCGGGCAGCAGTACCGACAAGCACGGCGCCGCCCGCCGTTTCCTCGCCCCCGAGGCCGCGAACTGGGACGACGCCGCCGGGATCACCGTCCTCGACGGGCAGATCGACACCGTCCCGGCCCCGACCGCGCCGAACCCCACCACCGACCGCACCACGATCCGCATCCGCGGCACCGCGATCGGCCGCGTCACGTCGTCGGGCTCGTTCGAGCCGGGCGAGGCCACCTTCCAGCTCGACGTCGACGTCGTGCGCCGCGACGGCCAGTGGCGGATCTCCCGGTTGCCCGACGGCGTCGTCGTGCCGTTGTCGATCTTCCGGGACAACTACCGCACGGTCCGCACGTGGTTCGTCGACCCGGTGCGCCGGATGGTGGTGGCCGACCTCCGCTACGTGCCGAGCGTCCCGGCCAGGGCGCAGGCGGCCCGCGTGATGGAGCTGCTGCTGGGCGGGCCGTCGGGGGCGCTGCTCGGGGCCGCGACCTCGCAGCTCGCGGCCGGCGCCCGGCTGCGCTCCAACGTCGCGGTCAGCCCGGACGGCGCGCTGGTGGTGGACCTGACCCGGCTCGGCGATCTCGACGAGGCCGGCCGCCGGTTGCTGGCCGCCCAGGTCGTGCTCTCCCTCGCCGAGGTCAACGTGGCCCGCGTGCGGCTGCTCGTGGACGGGGAGCCGCTCCTGCCCGAGCGCGAGGACTGGACCCGCGACGCCGTCAGCCCGCAGTCCGCCGACGTGCAACCCGGCGCCGACGTCCCCGCGCTCGTCGTCAACGCGGGGCGGGTCGGCCAGCTCACCGGGCCCACCCCGGCCGCGCCGCTGCCCGGGCCCGTCGGGAACGGCACCTACGACGCCGAGTCGGCGGCGAGCACCGTCGACGGCCAGCGCCTGGCCGTCGTCACCCGGTCGCCCACCGGCAGGACGCTGCTGGTCGGCGGCGGCCCGGCGGGCGGCGTCGCGCCCGTCCCGCTCACCGCGAAGGCGATGACGCGCCCGTCCTGGACGCCGACCGGTGACGAGGTCTGGACCGTGCTGGACTCGGCCACCGTCGCCCGCGTCAACGTCGATCCGCAGGGCCGCGTCCGCACCGGCCAGGTCAACGCCGACGAGCTCACCGCGATCGGTCCGATCACCGACCTGCGGCTGTCCCGCGACGGGATGCGGGTGGTCGCGGTTGTCGGCGGGAGCCTGTGCACGGCGGCGGTGGCGCGCAGCATCGACGGCGAGGTCGCCATCCGCAACGTCCGGCGGCTGCGGCCGGCCGACCTCGACCAGGTGGTGGCGGCCGACTGGCGGTCCACCGAGTCGATCGTGGCGATCACCGGCGGCGCGGAGCCCCAGGTCGCGCAGGTGTCCGTCGACGGCCTCAGCCTCCAGCCGGTGCTGGGCAACAACCTGACCCCGCCCCTGACGGCCGTCGCCGCCGCCCCCAGCCGTCCGCTGCTGGTCACCGACCAGGGCGGGGTGTGGAGCTTCGCGGGCGGCGAGCAGGACGCCTGGCGTCAGGTGCTGGGCGGAGCCCCCAACGCGGTCCCCAACTACCCCGGCTGACCCCACCGCGAGTCGACCATCCGAGCACGCCGTGATCACCGTTCCGCCCCCAGCCGCGAGTCGACCATCCGAGCACGCCGTCTTCGCCGTTCCGTCCCCGGCCGCGAGTCGACCATCCGAGCACGCCGTGATCACCGATCTGGCGCACAGCGGTCGTCCCATTGCGTACCGGATCGGCGCATTCACCGTGTCGAGAAGGTCGACTCGCGCTTGTTGGGGGGCGGGGTGGGGATAACGGGGCGCGCGGGCCGGGGCGGGGGCGGGCGGGCGGGGATGCTGGGGGCGTGGGTGCGCGGGAGCTCGGGGCGGCGCTGGTGGATCTCGTGCTGCCCGCCGACTGCGCGGGATGCGGCGGGCCCGTGGCGCCGTGGTGTCCGTCGTGCTCGGCCCGGCTCGGCACGCCGTCGTGGCCTGCGGTCCCGGGCGGGCCGCAGGTGTACGCCAGCGGGCGCTACACCGGGCCGCTTCGGACGGCGCTGCTGCGCTACAAGGAGCGCGGCAGGCGCGATCTGGCCGGCCCGCTCGCGGCCCTGTTGCGGCCTGCGCTGGCCGAGGTCGCAGCCGCGCCCGTGACGTGGCTCGTGCCGGCGCCGTCGCGGCCGTCGGCGGCGCGGGCCAGGGGCGGGGATCACGTGGCCCGGCTGTGCCGTGCGCTCGCGGTCGGCGACGGCACCGTCCGCGTGGCCCGCCCGCTCCGGTTGACGCGGCGCGCCCGCGACTCCGTCGGCCTCGACGCCGCGCAGCGCGCCGCCAACCTCGCCGGCCGGCTGCACGTGCACCGCGGAGACCTGCCCCCACCGGGCGCCGCCGTCGTCCTCGTCGACGACGTCGTCACGACGGGCGCCACGCTGCGTGCCTGCCGGGCTGCGCTGAACGGGATCGGGATGCGCGCGGAAGTGGCACTCGTCCTGTGCGATGCCACACCGCGTCACTCTGGATCATGAAATGGGGGTGGAATCCTAGCGGCGCACAGGCGTCGCCGAAATGTCGTTCGGCGCAAACACCCAGCTGGGGCCACTCGGCGCACAGGTCTGTTGCCGAACCGTGATGCGGGCTACCGTCTCCCGCATCCGCCGAGGCCCCCATCACAGGAAACCACCGATCGAGTGCCCGGAGTCGGATCTCCGGGCCGGGTCTGCAACGCCAACCCGACGCCGAAAGCGAGGGAAGTCTGCGTGGAGATCGTTGTCACCGGCCGTAACGTCGAGGTTCCGGAGCATTTCCGGGAGCACATCGCCGACAAGGTCGCCCGTCTGGAACGCTACGACCACAAGATCGTCGGAATGGAAGTGGAGCTCTTCCACGAACCCAACCGGCGTCAGAGCAAGCGCTGCCAGCGGGTGGAGATCACCGGCCGCGGCTGCCAGGGAGTGGCGCGGGCCGAGGCCTGCGCGCAGGACTTCTACGCGGCGCTCGACTCGGCCGTGGCGAAGCTCGAGTCCCGGTTGCGCCGCTCGCACGACCGCCGCCGGATCACCGGCCGGCGTACTCGCGTCATGGCGGGCCGGGGCGGGGGCACCGCGGTGCTCGACGACCTCGAGTCCCTCGTCGACATCCCCGGTCCACGGGAGCACGAGGAACACCTCGCACCCGAGGACCAGATCCCGGGCAAGATCGTGCGCCACAAGACCCACACCGCCGACCCGATGAGCGTCGAGGACGCGTTGTCGCGGATGGAGCTCGTGGGCCACGACTTCTACCTCTTCGCCGACGCCGACACCGGCGAACCCAGCGTCGTCTACCGGCGCAAGGGCTACGACTACGGAGTGATCCAGCTGGTTCGCTAGACGCTCACGCCCGACGGGGTGGCCACCGGATCCGGGAGGAACGGTTGCCGCCTCGTCGGCGTTGTGCAGGGAGGGCCGGGGCGCTTCGCTACCCTGGGCCACGTGGGGCGTGTGCTCCGCGTCCTGACCGCGATCGCGAATGAGGTCGACCAGTGCCGTTCCTGAACCGTCTGCTCCGCGCAGGTGAGACGAAGCTGGTGAAGCGGCTGGGGCGGATCGCCGAGCACATCGACACGCTCGAACCCGATTTCCAGGCGCTCACCGACGCCGAGCTCGCCGCGAAGACCGAGGAGTTCCGCAAGCGCTACGCCGACGGCGAGACGCTCGACGAGCTGCTCCCCGAGGCCTTCGCCGCGGTCCGCGAGGCCGCGGTGCGGACGCTGGGCCAGCGCCACTTCAAGGTGCAGCTCATGGGCGGAGCCGCGCTGCACCTGGGCAACATCGCGGAGATGAAGACCGGTGAGGGCAAGACGCTCACCTCGGTGCTCCCCGCCTACCTCAACGCGCTCACCGGCGACGGCGTGCACCTGGTCACCACGAACGACTACCTGGCCAAGCGCGACGCCGAGAACATGGGACGCATCCACCGCTTCCTCGGGCTGTCGGTCGGGGTGATCCTCTCGGAGATGACGCCGCTGATCCGCCGCGGCCAGTACCTGGCGGACATCACCTACGGCACCAACAACGAGTTCGGCTTCGACTACCTGCGCGACAACA
>CAXTTN010000224.1:0-9814 GCA_964247105.1 uncultured Pseudonocardia sp. | reverse complement strand
CCCAACGGGGCGAAGTGGCCTGAACCTCAGCCTCTCGCGAACCCAGGACGGTTCACACCAGCAGGCCCGCCAACTTGACGAGGACACCCTCGACCGCAAGCGGCAAGCCCTGGGCGACGACCACCCCTCCACCCTCAACTCGGCCAACAACCTCGCCCGTGACCTCCACGCGCTGGGCGAGCACCAGCAGGCCCGCACCCTCGACGAGGACATCCTCGCCCGCCGCCGGAGCGTCCTGGGCGAGGATCACCCCGACACCCTCACCTCGGCCAACAACCTCGCTGGCGACCTGGCCGCGCTGGACGACCACCAGCAGGCCCGCACCCTCCACGAGGACACCCTCGCCCGCCGCCGACGAGTCCTGGGCGACGACCACCCCGACACCAAGCGGTCGGAGCGGAACCTGGCGCGGGTGCTGGAAGCGTTGGGCGAGGAGCCCTGATCCCCACGCTCCAGAGGAACGTGGCGGTTGTTTCGGCGAGGAGATCGAAGTACCACCACGTTCATCTCGACCGTGGTTCAGCGACTGTGTGACACCGATCATCGACGCGAAGGGGTGCGGCAGTACAGAATCCCCCGGTGATCTCCCGCTCCCCGCTACGGACCGTGCTCGCCGCCACCCTGCTCGCCCTCGCCGCGGCCTGTGCCCCGGCCCCCGAGCCGGCCGCCACTCCTGCCACCACCGGCTGCGCGCCGGGCGCGCTGGCCACGCTCAAGTCCGGCACCTTGACGTTCGGCACCGACCAGCCCGTCTACCCGCCGTGGTTCGTCGACGACGACCCGACGTCGGGCAAGGGCTTCGAGAGTGCCGTGGCCTACGCGATCGCCGACAAGCTCGGCTACCCCAAGGACAAGGTCGCCTGGGTGCGCGTGCCCTTCAACGCGGCCATCCAGCCCGGGCCGAAGACCTACGACGTGGACCTCAACGAGTTCTCGATCACCGACGAGCGCAAGCAGGCCGTCGACTTCTCCGCCCCCTACTACGACGTCAAGCAGGCCGTGGTCACGGTCGGCACGAGCAAGGCCGCGGGCGTGACCACGCTGGCCGGGCTCAAGGACCTGAAGCTGGGCGCGCAGGTCGGCACCACCAGCTACGACGCGATCGTCAAGCAGATCGCGCCGACCGCCCAGCCGTCGGTGTTCAACTCCAACGACGACGCCAAGCTCGCACTCACCAACGGCCAGGTGGACGCGATCGTCGTCGACCTGCCCACCGCGTTCTACGTCACCGGCGCCGAGCTGACCGGCGGGAAGATCGTCGGACAGCTCCCGCTGGGGACCGGCACCCCCGAGCAGTTCGGGGCCGTGCTGGACAAGGGCAGCGCGCTCACCACCTGCGTCTCCGGCGCGGTCACGGCGCTGAACACCGCGGGCACGTTGAAGCAGCTGGAGACGCAGTGGCTGTCGAGCGCCGGATCGGCCCCCGAGCTGAAGTGACCAGCGCGCTCGCCCGGGAACGCCAGGCGTACCGGCGTTCCCGGGCGCGCCGCTCGACGTGGGTGGCGGTGCTCTCGACCCTCGTGTTCGCCGGGGTGGTCGGGTTCGCGGTGACGCGGTCGCCGGGCTGGCCGCGGGTGAGCCAGACGTTCTTCGCCCCGGCGATCGCATGGTCGTCCCTGCCGCCGATCCTCGAGGGGCTGTGGCTCAACGTCCGGGTGCTGGTGGTCGCGGAGATCGGGATCCTGCTGCTGGGGCTGCTCATCGCGTCGCTGCGGACGCTGACCGGCCCGGTGTTCTTCCCGGTCCGGGCCCTGGCCACGGGGTACGTCGACCTGTTCCGCGGCGTGCCGCTGCTCATCGCGCTGTTCCTCATCGGGTTCGGGGTGCCGGCGCTGCGGCTGCAGGGCGTCCCGAACGACCCGGCCGTGCTCGGCACCGTCACGCTGATCCTGGTCTACGGCGCGTACGTGGCCGAGGTGTTCCGGGCGGGCATCGAGTCGGTGCACCCCTCGCAACGGGCGGCGGCCCGGTCGCTGGGCCTCTCGCACCGGCAGTCGATGCGGCTCGTGGTCCTCCCGCAGGCGGTACGACGGGTGCTGCCACCCCTGCTCAACGACTTCGTCGCGCTCCAGAAGGACGTCGGGTTGATCTCGGTGCTCGGCGCGGTCGACGCGATCCGGGCCGCCCAGATCGAGCAGGCCCGGGCGTTCAACTTCACCCCCTACGTCGTGGCCGCCCTGCTGTTCGTGCTGCTCGCGATCCCGACCGGCCGGATCGCCGACACGGTGGCGCGCCGGGCTGCGCGCCGTCAGGGTGCGGCATGACCGCGCGTGCCGCCAGGAGGGCCTCGAACCTGGCCGAGGAGCACTCGGCATGACCCCGGTGTTGGAGGTGAAGGGGCTGGTCAAGCGCTACGGGGAGGCCGTCGTGCTCGACGGCATCGACCTCGCCGTCGCCGAGCACCAGGTGATCACGCTGATCGGGGCGTCCGGGTCGGGGAAGTCGACGTTGCTACGGTGCGTCGACCTGCTGGAGGAGGTCGACGACGGCCGGCTGTTCCTCGACGGCGTGGACATCTCCGATCCCCGCGCCGACGCCGCGGCCGCGCAGCGCCGGATGGCGATCGTGTTCCAGGCGTTCAACCTGTTCCCGCACATGACGGCCGCGCAGAACATCGCGCTCGCCCCGCGGGTGGTGCACGGGCTCACCGCCGAGGCCGCCGACGAGCGGGCCGCCGAGCTGCTGCACCGCGTCGGGCTGGAGCCGTTCGCCGGGGCCTACCCCGACCGGCTCTCGGGCGGCCAGCAGCAGCGGGTGGCGATCGCGCGCGCCCTGGCCGTGCAGCCGCGGTTGCTGCTGCTGGACGAGATCACCTCGGCTCTCGACCCGGAGCTGGTCGGCGAGGTGCTCGCGATCGTGCGGGAGCTGGCCCGCGGCGGGATCACGATCCTCATGGCCACCCACGAGATGGGGTTCGCGAAGCAGGTGTCGGACCGGGTCTGCTTCCTCGACCGCGGCCGCATCCTGGAGGAGGGCGCGCCCGATCAGGTGCTGGGCGAGCCGCGGGAGGAGCGGACGCAGCAGTTCCTCGCGCGCGTCATCGCCGCCGGTCGGCTGGTGTGAGCCCGGCTGCCGCCAGCCCGATGTCCACCAGCGTGGCCCGGTGGCGGGACGCGACCGCCGCCAGCGGCACCCACTCGGCCATGTCGGTGCTGCCCCCCTCCTCGAAGCGCAGCTCACCGCCGGTGACCTGGCCCGTGTACAGGATGCGCAGCGCGTGCATGTCGGTGCGGCGGCCGTCGTGGCCGCGGTCCCAGCGCGTGGAGTCGACGCCGATCAGCGCGCCGAGCGCGATCCGGTAGCCGGTCTCCTCCATCACCTCGCGCACCGCGGCGTCCTCCGGGGGCTCGCCGTGGTCGATGCCGCCGCCGGGCAGCGTCCACCGGCCGCTGCGGGCGAAGCGCGAGAGCAGCACGGCGTCGTCGCGCACGATCACGACGTAGGCTCCGACGCGCGTCTGCTGCTCTCCGTGTCCCATCGATGCAGGTTAGCGGCCAGGCCGACGTCGACAAGGTCGACCCGCGCCAGCTCCGGCACATCGCCGAGCGGAACCCAGGCGGCCATGTCGGTGCTGCCGTCGACCTCGAACCGCAGCTCGCCGCCCGTCACCGTGGCGGCGTAGACGATGCGGACGCCGTGGTGGTCCACCTCCCCCTCGACGACGTGGATCGAGTCGACGAGGAGCAGCGCGTCCAGCCGGGCGGTGTAGCCGGTCTCCTCCTCGACCTCGCGGACGGCCGCGTCGCGCGGGTCCTCGCCGTGGTCGAGCCCCCCGCCGGGGAGTGTCCACTCCGGACCGCGCGGGCCGGTCCAGCGCGCGAGCAGCACCTCGCCGCCGCGGATGCACACGGCGTACGCGGCGACCCGCGTGGACCGCTTCACCGCTGATCGGCGAAGAACGACTCCAGCAGCGCGGCGCACTCGCCCGCCAGCACGCCGGAGACGACCTCCGGGCGGTGGTTGAGACGGCGGTCGCGCAGCACGTCCCAGAGCGAACCGGCGGCACCGGTCTTGGGCTCCCACGCCCCGAACACGACGCGGGCGACGCGGGCGAGACCGATCGCGCCCGCGCACATCGTGCACGGTTCGACGGTGACGGCCAGCGTGCACCCTTCCAGCCGCCACTCCCCCGCCATCGCCGCGGCGGCGCGCAGGGCGAGGATCTCGGCGTGGGCCGTGGGGTCGCCCAGCGCCTCGCGGCCGTTGCAGGCGGCGGCCAGCTCGCGCCCGTCCGCGTCGACGACGACGGCGCCGATCGGGACGTCACCGGTGCGGGGAGCGGCCGCGGCGATCTGCAGTGCCCGTCGGACCAGGGCCTCGTCCGCGTCGGCGGGGACGGGGCCGATGCGAGCTGCTGTCACCGTGCGTCGACGACCTCGGCCAGCGCGTCGGCGAAACCGCAACGGCGGCTGATCACGGCCAGCTGCTCGTCGGGGTAGAGCTCGACCTCGCCGGCGAGCACCTCCAGCTCGTCGGCGGGCAGGCCCAGATCGGCGAGGATCGCGAGATCGCCCTCGGGCCACGGGTCGTCGAGCGCCTCGTCGTCCGGGGGGAGCTCGACGCGCAGGAGATCCAGGACATCGGCGGCGACGTCGTAGTCGAGCGCGGCGACCGCGTCGGACATCATCAGCGACACCCCGCCCGGCGTGGGCCGGAGGATGACGAAGAACTCGTCGTCGACGTCGAGCAGGCCCAGCACGGCGCCGGTGGAGCGCAGCTCGCGGAGCTCGGTGATGGCCGTGTCGAGATCGAGCAGCGAATCCGGTGTGAGCCGGGTGCAGCGCCACCGACCGTCCTCCCGGATCGCCGCGACGGCGTACCCGGGCAGGGCCTGTTCCCGCGTGCTCGCGGGCGCTTCGACGCTCTGCACCGCCATGACCCTACGGTAGGCCCCGAAACGACTGTGGGCCAAACCACAACGGGAAGTTGACCCCTATGGCGTGGGATGCTCACGCCATGACGCCGGACGGGGCCGGGCTCCGGGCGAGGGCCCGTGCCGTACAGCCGCGCACCGTGGCCCTGCGCCGGGCCCTGCACCGGGTGCCGGAGGTGGGCCTGCACCTGCCGCACACCCGCGACGCCGTGGTCACCGCGCTGTCCGACCTGCCGCTGCAGGTGCATCTGGGGCGCTCCGTGTCGTCGGTCGTCGCGGTGCTGGAAGGGCGCCTGCCGGGGCCGACCGTGCTCCTGCGCGGCGACATGGACGCGCTGCCGCTGCACGAGGACACCGGGGCCGAGTTCGCGTCGACCGTCGACGGGGTGATGCACGCCTGCGGCCACGACACGCACGTGGCCATGCTCGCGTCGGCCGCGCGGGTGCTGGCCGAGCGCCGCAACGAGCTGGCCGGGCGCGTGCTGTTCATGTTCCAGCCGGGCGAGGAGGGCCACCACGGTGCCCGCTACATGATCGACGAAGGCCTGCTGGACCGCACCGGCCCCGCCGGGCGCCCCGACGCCGCCTACGCGCTGCACATCTCCTCGACGATCCCCAGCGGCGAGATCCACGTCCGCCCCGGGCCGCTGATGGCCGCCGCCGACACCCTGCGCGTCACGGTCAAGGGCCGGGGCGGCCACGCGTCCGCGCCGCACGACGCGCTGGATCCGGTGCCCGCGACCGCGGCGATGGTCGGCGCCCTGCAGACGGCGCTGACCCGCCGCGTCGACGCCCACCACCCCGCCGTGCTGACGATCGCGCACATCTCGGCCGGCACCACCGACAACGTCATCCCCGAGACGGCGTTCATGGAGGGCACGCTGCGCACGCTGGCCCAGTCGACGCGTGAGCAACTGCACGACGAGATCCACCGCGTGTGCCGGTACACGGCGCTCGCGCACGGCTGCGAGGCCGAGGTGTCGATCGAGACCGGCTACCCGGTCACGGTCAACGACCCGGGCGCGGCGGGGCGGGTCGAGGCCGTCACCGCGTCGGCGCTCGGGGCCGAGCGGTTCACCACGATGGCCACCCCGATCATGGGAGCCGAGGACTTCTCGTACGTGCTGGCCGAGGTACCGGGCGCGCTGGCGTTCCTCGGTGCCTGCCCGCCCGGCGAGGATCCCTCCCGGGCCGCGCCCAACCACTCCAACCGCGTGGTGTTCGACGAGGCGGCGATGGCCGCGGGCGTGGCGATGTACGCGGGCCTGGCGCTGGACGCGCTGGGGCGCCGGTAGCGCTTCCCACCCCCAACGAGTGGCACATTCGTTGCATAGGTTGCGACCAGAGTGCCACTCGTTCTGGGTGGGGGCGCACGATGGCCCCGTGATCACCTCCATCGGGGAGCTCGGCATGGCGTTGCGCTCCCGCGAGCTCTCGGCCCGCGAGCACGTCTCCGAGGCCCTCGACCGGCTCGCCGCCGACACCCACAACGCCGTGATCGCCCTCGACGCCGAGCGGGCCCTCGCCGCCGCGGGTTCCCTCGACGCCGAGCTCGCCCGGGGCGAGTGGCGCGGGCCGCTGCACGGCGTCGCGGTCGGGGTGAAGGACCTGTTCGACGTGGCCGGCCTGCCCACCCGCGCCGGCTCGGCGGTGCTGGCCGACGCCGCACCGGCCACTGTGGACGGACCGGTCGTCGCGCGGCTGCGGGAGGCCGGGGCGGTGATCGTCGCGAAGCTGCACACGCACGAGTTCGCGTACGGCCCCACCGGCGACGTCGCGGCCACCGGCCCGGCGCGCAACCCGCGCGACCCGTCCCGGATCACCGGCGGGTCGTCGTCGGGGTCGGCCGCGGCGATCGCCGCCGGCCACCTCCCGCTGACCCTGGGCACCGACACGGGCGCCAGCGTGCGCACCCCGGCCGCGCTGTGCGGCGTGGTCGGGCTCAAGCCCGCGGCCGGGCACCTGTCGACGGCCGGGGTGTTCCCGCTGTCGGAGTCGCTCGACCACGTCGGGCTGCTCACGGCGGACGTGCACTCGGCGTCCGTCGCGTGGGACGTGCTGGCCCGGCCGGACGGGACGGGCGGAGGCATCCAGCTACCCGGTGTGGCGGGGGTGCGGGTCGGCGTGCTCGTCGACGACTACTGGCGCGCGGCCGACCCCGTGATCGACGCCGGGGTCGACGCGGCCGTCGAGCGGCTGCGGGGCGCCGGCGCCTCGGTCGTGGAGGTGCGCACCCCGATGATCGACGAGCTGGCCGCCACGTACCCGGTGATCGTCGGCGCGGAGGCGTGGGCGACGCACGCCGACTGGTTCACCGCGCGGCCGCAGGACTACCAGCCCGCCACCCGGGCCCGGATCGCACCGAACGCCGACCTGCCGGCCCGGGCCTACGTCGACGCGCAGCGCGCGCGGCGGCGGCTGTCGGCGGAGTTCCGTGCCGCCGCGGCCGACGTCGACGTCCTCGTGCTGGCCACGACGCGCCTCCGCGCGACCCCGGTCGGCGCAGAGACCGCGGCGGTCGGCGGGGCGGACGTGCCCGTGCGGCCGTCCCTGCTGGCGCTGACCCTGCCGTTCAACCTGACGGGCTGGGCCGCGGTCTCGGTGCCCGGCGCGGTGGCCGACGGGGGGCTCCCGGTGGGTGTCCAGGTGGTGGGAGTGGCGTTGGAGGAGCGCGGGGTGCTGCGGGTGGCGGCGGCGATCGCCCGCTCGTAGCCCCGCTGCCCCGGTTGCAGCATGGTGGCTTCACTCCCATCTCGTTGGAGTGAAGCCACCATGCTGCAACCCCGGCGGGCCCAGCGCATAGTCTCCCCGTGTGACCGGGCGGGCTGTTTGTGTGATCGGGGCCGGGCTCATCGGCGGGTCGCTGATGCGCGCCGCCGAGAAGGCCGGACGGACGGTGTGGGGCACGGCCGCGTCCGAGGACACCGCCGCGCAGGCCCGCGCCGACGGTTTCGACGTCACCACCGACACCGACGCCGCCCTGCGCCGCGCCGCCGAGGCCGACGCGCTCGTCGTGCTGTGCGTCCCGCTCCCGGCGCTGCCCGCGGTGCTGCGCCGCGTCGACGCGGTGGCGCCGAGCTGCCGGCTGACCGACGCCGTGAGCGTCAAGGTCGCCGTCGCCGACGACGTCGCCCGCTTCGCCCCGCGCGCCCGCTTCGTCGGCGGGCACCCGATGGCCGGCACGTCGGAGTCGGGGTGGGCCGCGGGCTCGGCGGGGCTGTTCACCGACGCCGTGTGGGTCGTCGCCGCCGACGACGGCCTCGACCTCGACGTCTGGCGCGACGTCGCCGAGCTGGCCTGGGCCTGCGGAGCGCGCGTCGTGCCGGCCGCGGCCGACGAGCACGACCTCGCCGTCGCCCGGATCTCGCACCTGCCGCACCTGATGGCCGCCGTCCTCGCGGCGGTCGGCGCCGCAGGCGGTGATCTCCCCCTGTCGCTGGCCGCGGGCTCCTTCGCCGACGGCACGCGCGTGGCCGGCACCCGTCCCGAGCTGGTGCTGGCCATGTGCGAGGGCAACCGCGACGCCCTGCTCGGCGCCGTCGACGACGCGCTGGGCCGGCTCGGCGCCATGCGCGGCGCGCTCGCCTCGACCGGCGGCCTGACCGCCACCGTGCGTGCCGGGCACGAGGGCCGGCTGCGGTGGGCGGCCGCCCGGGATCAGCAGGCCGTTCGCATCAGCCCCCGCGAGCCGCTCGCGCACCTGCGCGAGATCGGCCGCCGCGGCGACGTCGTGGTCGGCTGGAGCTGACCTCGCTCAGCGCGTCGCGCGGGCTCGATGCGACGGGCAGGGTGTCAGGCCGGCGTCGGGGCGTAGCGCGTGGCGATGCCCGGGAACGCGACCAGGAGGCCGTCCGCGTCCACCTGCAGCTCCGTGGTGACGCCATCGGCGCGGAACTCGATGACGGCCGGGTCGCCGGTGGACACCGTGCGGTATCCCTCGTCGACGAGGTAGACCTCGAGATCGGGCATCGACACGTGCACGATCGGGATCGCGTGCTCCCCCGCGTCCCGCTGCAGGCCCAGGCGCCGGATCGGCAGGGAGTTGAACAGCACGCAGCCGGCGAGGTTGACGTCCACCGCACCCCGGAACTCCGCACGCGTTCCGCCGGAACCGGTGTCGAGCAGCCAGTAGCCGTCGTCGGTGCGGTTGATCGTGAGGTGGCGCTCGCGCGCGGCGGTGGCGCTCGTGACCGAGACGCGCTCGACCGTGCCGTCCTCCCGGACCACGGCCCGGTAGGACGCGGTGTACTCGCCCGCGGGATCGGCCCGGATCAGCCGGCCGAGAGCGCGGAAGCCGAGGCCGGCGGTGCGGTGCAGGCGCGCACCCTCGAATCCGTGGCCGTCGTCGGCCTGCCACGTGAGCATGGTGGTCGTCACCGGGAACACCCTAGAGGGCCGGGCATCACTTGCTGTCCACCGTCTTCACGTGCCACATCCTGCACCCCGAGGCGGCCCGGCGCCATCACGACTCCGAATGGACCTGGTCGACGTCGAGATCGTCGCGCACGCCGCGGAAGACCGGCTGGCGCAGCTTGCCGCCGTCGGTCCACCCCTTGTGCACCACCTCGACGACGACGGTCGGCTCGCACCACCGGGCCCCGACGGAGTCCGGGCGCGGCGGCCGCTCGGCGAACGGCGGGGCATCGGCCCCGACGAGCCGCGCCCGCAACGCCCGCTGCGCGGCGTCCGACGCCAGCCCGGAGCCGACGCGGCCGGCGTACCGGAGCACCCCGTCGGGGTCCGGGACGCCGAGCAGCAGCGCCCCGACCCTCGTGGTGACCCGCGACGTCCCGACGTTCTCCGGGCGCCACCCGCCCACCACGCACGCCTGCGTCCGGCGGTGCGTGATCTTGATCCAGCCCTCGCTGCGCCGCCCGGGCCGGTACAGCCCGTCGCCGCGCTTGGCCACGATGCCCTCGATGCCGCGCTGCGCGGTGGCGT
>CAXTTN010000223.1:5398-9846 GCA_964247105.1 uncultured Pseudonocardia sp. | reverse complement strand
CCCGACGAGTGAGCGGGAACTTCCGACTCAGGACACCAGCGCCCAGGTGAGGCAGCCGGCTGCGCGACGCCCAGGCGCGCACCTCGCGGCGTTGTCGTCGCCGCTGATCCACCACCGGGATCAGCGACTCCTCCGCCTGGCGAGGCACGCGCCTGGACGCCGCTCGCTCTGCATGGATCCACGGACAGGCTCTATTGCTCCGGCGGGTCCTCGCAGAGGTTGTCCGCACGCGGCAGAAGGTCTGCGCAGATGGGCTCGCGGTCGGAGCGATCGTGCAGCTCGGCGGCGCCCGCCCGCCGGGACCGGTAGCGTCGATCACGTGGGAACGACGGACGACGGCGACGCGGACGGCCCCTCGCCGGAGCCCGACCGCGGCGGGGACGTGCACGGCCGGGCCGTTTCCGGCGTGCCCGACGGCGACGGCAACGGGCACGGGCCGCGAGGTGAGGAAGCGCCGGAGAGCTCGCCGTGGGCGGCGCCGGTGTGGGACGCCGCATCCGAGGAGCGTCCCGAACCGGTGCGGGCCGCAGCGCCCGGTTCTGCTGGGCCCGGTTCTGCTGGGCCCGAGTTCGGCGGCCCCGAGTTCGGCGGCCCCGGACCGGCCACGGCACCCGGATCGGCCGGAGCGGCGTCGCCCGTGCCGGTGCCGGGTTCCCACGGTCCGGGCCCTTCCGGCACCAGCCCCCCGTGGGGGTACTCCTCCGCCCCTCCCGGCGCCGGGTACGGCCCCGGTGAGCCGCCGCCCCTCGTGGCAGCGGCGCCCACCCACCGCTGGGGTCTCGGCGCCTACGTCTCCGTCGAGGCCGTGTTCCTGCTCGCGTCCGTCGCCGTGGCCGCGGTGCTGGGCGACCGGCTGACCTCGTCGGCAGGCGGGCTCGCGATCGCGCTGGTCGTGCCGACCGTCCTCGCGGCCGGCACGGCGCTGCTCGTCACCTGGGCGCGGGGCAACGGGCCCGTGGTCGACCTGGGACTGCAGTGGTCGTGGCGTGATGTGCGCCTCGGGCTGGCGTTCGGGTTCGGCGGGTTGGTGATCACCATCCCGGCGTCGATCCTCTACCTCGCGATCGCGGGCTCGGACACGACGTCGGCGGTGGGGCAGGAGTTCAGCGGCGTTCGGTCCGGCCCGGTGCTGGCCGCGGTCGTGTTCGTGATCGTCGTGGTCGTGGCGCCGCTCTGCGAGGAGATCGTCTACCGCGGGCTGCTGTGGGGCGCCGTCGAGCGGCTCGGCGCGTACCGCTGGTGGGCGCTCGGCATCACGACGGTGGTGTTCGCGCTGGCCCACTTCGAGCTGACGCGCACGCCGCTGCTGTTCGTCGTCGCCATCCCCATCGCGCTCGCGCGCCTGTACACGGGCCGGCTCGTCGCGAGTGTCGTGGCGCACGGCGTGAACAACCTGCTGCCCGCGGTCTCGCTCGTCCTGATGCTGTTGGGCGTCCTGCCGGGGACGTGACGCCGTCGATCTGGCACAATGGTGTGTCGGCTCCGCGGCCGGCCCTCTACCGGGCCGCGGCCACCCACACGTCGAGCGACGCGCTGCCCGTAACCCCACGCGAGCGGCACGGCCTCATCGCCGAAGTATCGATCCACAGGGAGCAGTAAGCAGCGTGGCCGTCAAGATCAAGCTGATGAGGCTGGGCAAGATCCGTCAGCCGTACTACCGCATCGTCGTCGCCGATGCCCGCAACCGCCGCAGCGGCCGGGCCATCGAGACCATCGGCAAGTACCACCCGAAGAACGAGCCGAGCCTCATCGAGGTCGACTCGGAGCGGGCGCAGTACTGGCTGGGCGTCGGCGCCCAGCCCACCGAGCCGGTGGAGCACCTGCTGAAGATCACGGGTGACTGGCAGAAGTTCAAGGGCCTGCCCGGCGCCGAGGGCACCCTCAAGCCGCAGCCGGAGAAGGTCGACCGGCTGGCCCGCTTCAACGCGGCCCTCGCGGCGGCGGGCGAGGAGCCCACCACCGACGCCACCACCCCGAAGAAGAAGGCCGACCGCCGGCCGAAGGCCGACGATTCCGCCGAGGCGACCGAGGCCACCGGGTCGTGACCGTCGCCGACGTGCTCGGTCCCGCGGAGGCGGAGTCATGACCGTACTGGCCGACGCGCTCGAGCACCTCGTCAGGGGGATCGTGGATCACCCCGACGAGGTGCAGGTCGACCTCGTCACCAACCGCCGGGGCCGCACCCTCGAGGTGCGGGTCCACCCGGAGGATCTGGGCAAGGTCATCGGCCGCGGCGGCCGCACCGCCACCGCGCTGCGCACGGTCGTGGGCGGCATCGGCGGTCGGGGTGTGCGGGTCGATGTCGTCGACACCGACCGGTAGCACCACCTCGGAGGTCCTCGCCGGCGTCGCCGTGCGGGCCCACGGCCTGCGCGGCGAGGTCGCCGTCGACGTGCACACCGATTCCCCGGAGGAACGGTTCGCCCCCGGCGCCGTGCTCACCGCACGGCGGGCCGGGGCGCCCGACGGGGTGCTGACGGTGGAGTCGTCCCGCCCGCACTCCGGCAAGCTGCTCGTCCGCTTCGTCGAGGCCCCCGACCGCACGGCGGCCGAGGGCCTGCGGGGTACGCGGCTCGTCGTGCCGACCGAGGCCCTCGCGCCGCCGGAGGATCCCGACGAGTTCCACGTCCACCAGCTCGAAGGCCTGCGTGCCGAGCTGGAGGACGGTTCGGTCGTCGGCACCGTGCGCGAGGTGCTTCTCGGCCCGGGCGGCGAGCTGCTCGTGCTCGCCCGCCCCGATCTCCCCGATGCGCTGGTGCCCTTCGTGCACCAGATCGTGCCGGAGGTCGACCTCGACGGCGGACGGGTGGTCCTCACCCCGCCCGAGGGCCTGCTCGACGTGGAGTAGCCCTCACACCCCCGAGTGACTCTCACACCCCCCGTCGAGCGGGTGTGCGGGAGGGCTCCGGGGGTGTCAGCGGGGAAGGGCGTTCCAGGAACGTCGGGTCCGGAGCGACGAAGCCGAAGCCGGCGTAGAGCCCGTGCGCATCCGCGGTGAAGAGCGTCCAGCGGAACGCGCGGCCCGGTCCGTCGTCGATCATCAGGCGCACGATGGCCTTCCCCAGCCCGAGCCCTCTCGCGGATCCGTCCACGTAGACGTCGGCCAGATAGGCGAACGCCACCCCGTCGGAGACGGCACGCGCGAACCCGACGGCGCGCCCGTCCGCGGCGTAGGCCCCGACCACCCGCCAGGCCCCCGCGATCTGCTTCTCGACGTCCGCCCGGGCGCGCCACCGTCCCCAGTAGGCCTCGGTGGACAGGAACCCCCAGACCGCGTCGCGGTCGACCCGTGCCGGGTCGTCGTCGATCTGGTGCCCGGCAACCGTGACGATCATGAGCGACACCCTGCCGTGCCGCCCGGCGCCGGGGCCAGCTGATTCCCGTGTCAACCTGGGTTGACAGCACGCTCATTGTCAACCTAAGTTGACACCATGACCGATGCGACGCAGGTGGCGGCGGCGGCGTCCAGCAGGGACCCGTCCGTCGGACTCGCGGCCGTGGCGTCCCTGCGAGGGCTGCTGGAGTCGCTGGAGGAGCTGCAGGTGACCAACGCCCGGAGCCAGGGCTGGTCCTGGCAGCAGATCGCGGACGCGCTGCGCGTGAGCAGGCAGGCCGTGCACAAGAAGTACCGCCGGTTCGGGTTCTGAGGAGGAGACGTGTTCGAACGGTTCACGGAGAGGGCCCGCCGCGTGGTCACCCTGGCCCACGAGGTGGCCCGCGACCGGGGCGCGCACCACATCCGCACCGAGCACCTGCTGCTCGCGCTGTACCGGGTGCCCGACAACCTCGCGCTCACGGTGCTGACCGCGCACAGCGTCAGCCAGGCCGACGTCGAGGCCGATCTGGCCGGCCCGTCCGACGCCGAGGCGCTGGCGACGCTCGGCATCGACCTCGACGAGGTCCGCCGCCAGGCCGAGGAGGCCTTCGGGCCCGGCGCGCTCGACCGCACCAGGGCGGCGCGCGGCCGGTGGGGCGGGCACGTCCCGTTCGAGCCCGCGAGCAAGAAGGTGTTGGAGCTGTCCCTGCGCGAGGCCATCCGGCTCGGGCACGACTACATCGGGTGCGAGCACTTCCTGCTCGGCCTGCTGCACGCCGAGACCGGGGCCGCTCACGACGTCCTCACCCGGCGCGGCGTGCGTCTCGATTCGGCGCGGATCATCGTCGAGGAGCTGGTGCGGCGCAAGCAGGCGGGGTAGCGCCTGCCACGATGGGTCCGGTGCGGATCGACGTCGTCACCATCTTCCCGGAGTACCTCACGCCGCTGCGCGAGGCGCTCCTGGGCCGCGCGATCGGGGCCGGGCTCGTCGACGTCTCGGTCCACGACCTGCGCGCCTGGACGCACGACGTCCACCAGGCCGTCGACGACAGCCCCTACGGCGGCGGCCCCGGAATGGTGATGCGCCCGCAGGTGTGGGGCGATGCGCTGGACGCCGTGATGGATCTCGGCG
>CAXTTN010000223.1:3630-5388 GCA_964247105.1 uncultured Pseudonocardia sp. | reverse complement strand
ATCGACCAGCGGGTCGTCGACGAGGCGGCGGCGCGGATGCCCGTCGACGAGGTGAGCATCGGCGACTACGTGCTCATCGGCGGCGAGGCGGCCGTGCTGGTGATGGTCGAGGCGGTGGTTCGGCTGCTGCCCGGTGTACTGGGCAACCCGGCTTCCGCGCAGCAGGACTCGTTCTCCGACGGGCTGCTGGAAGGCCCCTCCTACACGCGTCCGGTGACGTGGCGCGGGCGCGAGGTGCCGGAGGTCCTGCGCAGCGGCAACCACGCCGCCATCGCCCGCTGGCGGCGCGACCGTGCGCTGGAGCGGACGGCGGCGCGGCGGCCCGACCTGCTGGCCGCACTGCCCGAGGACGCGCTGGACAAGGCCGACCGGGCCTTTCTCGCGGGGCCGCGGGACGGGTGATTTCACTACCGCCGATCGCGTCTGGCAAGATGGTCGAAAGCGCATGCGCCCAACCGGGCCTGCCGAGCGCGCCTCCCTTGCCAGAGGAGAGCGCCCCGTACTGCCGCTATCACCGAGGACGGACCGTCGCCATGAACACCCTTGACGCCCTGGACGCAGAGCAGCTGCGCTCCGACATCCCCGCCTTCCGGCCGGGCGACACGCTCAAGGTGCACGTGAAGGTCATCGAGGGCAGCCGTTCCCGCGTCCAGATCTTCCAGGGCGTGGTGATCCGCCGGCACGGTTCCGGTGCCCGCGAGACCTTCACGGTCCGCAAGGTGTCGTTCGGTGTCGGCGTCGAGCGCACGTTCCCCGTGCACTCGCCCAACCTCGACCGGATCGAGGTATTCACTCGCGGTGATGTCCGCCGCGCGAAGCTCTACTACCTTCGTGACCTGCGCGGCAAGGCCGCGAAGATCAAGGAGAAGCGAGAGACCCCGTCCGCGTCCTGACTACTCCGGCCCGGTTGACGTAGCCTCGTGGGCGTGGCCCTACCCGAGCTCCCCGATGACCGGCGGGCCCAGCCTCGACGGTACGACCCGGCCGAGTCGCCGGGCTCGGCCCGTCATGCTGCTGGTCAGCCGCTGGAGGGTCCTCGTGTACCGGCCGGCCCGCTGCCCAGCACGCCATGGCCGATCGACGGCCACGAGGTGAGCCGGGCCGCGCCCGGTCACCCTCGCGATCTGACGTCGCCGTCGGGTCGGCACGCCCCGGTCGAGCCGGCGTCACCGGCGAACGGCCGGCACACCAACGGCGGCCGTCACTCAGGGTCTCCCGAGCCCGACGCAGGCCCCGAGCGGCAGCAGAACGGCGGGTACCCCGCCGATCCGGCTCCGAGCGGACGACACGCGGGCCGCAACGGCCTCCCGTCGGTCGAAGCTGCTCCCGAAGGGACCGAGCCGGGTGGGTATCTCGTCCGGCAGCCGGACGATCCTTTCTCAGCGGGAGCGACCGGTACGTACGGTCTCGCGCCCATCGGCTACGGCGTGACCGGTGCTGTGGCCTCCAACGGCTCCAGCACGTACGGGACGCTGTCCGGTGGCGCCGATCCCTACGGTCTCGGTTCCAACGGCGTCGGTCACCACGGGTCTGCGGCCAACGGCACGGATCCGTACAGCGCGGCCGGTGACAGCGCAGATCTCCCTCGCGGAGCTCCCAACGGCGCGGATCCGTATCGTGCGGCGTCCAACGGTGCGGATTCCTACGGCGCTGTCACCAACGGTGCGGATCCCTATGGCGCTGTCACCAACGGTGCGGATCCTTACGGCGCTGTCACCAACGGTGCGGATCCCTATGGCGCTGTCACCAACGGTGCGG
>CAXTTN010000223.1:533-3530 GCA_964247105.1 uncultured Pseudonocardia sp. | reverse complement strand
GCGCTGTCACCAACGGTGCGGATCCCTATGGCGCTGTCACCAACGGTGCGGATCCCTATGGCGCTGTCACCAACGGTGCGGATCCTTACGGCGCTGTCACCAACGGTGCGGATCCTTACGGCGCTGTCACCAACGGTGCGGATTCCTACGGTGCGGACCCGTACGGTGTCGGGTCCGATCGAGCTCGTCCGTACGGGCCTGCCGCCAACGGTGCGGACCCGTATGGCCTTGGGTCCGACCGAGCCGGTCCCTACGGCACGGCAGCCAACGGTGCGGACGTCGACGACGTCGCGTCGAACGGTGTGGGGCCCTACGGCGCCGCCGCCGGTGCGAGTCCCTACGGTGTCGCGTCCTACGGCGGCGATCCCTACGGTGCCGCCGCAAGCAGCTCGGATCCGCGTGCTGTCTCGGCGAACGGCGCTGAGCCCTATGGCGCTGAGCCCTACGGTGCTGTGGCCGGCGGAGCCGATGCCTACGGTGTCGCGGCGAACGGCGCGGAGCCGTACAGCGCTGCCGCCGGTGGCGCGGCGCCCTACGGCACCCCGGCGGGTGGCCCCGGCACACGCGGTCGGTCTGGCGAGCCGGTCAACGGCCAGGTCGGGAACGAGACCGGTATCCCGGTCGCCGGCTCGGGTCCGTCCCGGCATGCGGCGACGTCCTACGACCCGGTTCGGCCCGAGCCCCCTCGCGACGCCGGCGCGCCGCCCGCCTCGTACGACCCCTCCCGAACCACCTCGATGCCGACCGGATCGGTGCCCCGCGGTGCGAGTGATCGCCTGCCTCTCGCGGGCTCACCCCTTCCCCCGCCGCGTCGCCGCCCCGCGCCCGACGACGAGCCCACGGTCGTGCACGGTCGCCTCGTCGACATGCCGGACCCGGACGAGGCTCCCGGCCGTCACCGCCGCCGGGCCGGCGAGTCGCCCGAAGGCCGGCCGGCCTCCTCCTACCAGAGCTCCGGTGGCCGCAAGGCCAAGCCGGGCCGTCGCCGTCGTCCGGCGTTCTGGAAGGAACTGCCCCTCCTCGTCGTCGTCGCATTGCTGCTGACGTTCCTCATCCAGACGTTCCTGGCGAAGGTCTACGTCATCCCGTCGGGGTCGATGGAGACCACCCTGCACGGCTGTACGGGCTGCAACAACGACCGCGTGCTGGTCGACAAGGTCACCTACCGGTTCTCCGAGCCCCGGCCCGGCGACGTGGTCGTGTTCCGCGGTCCGGACAGCTGGAACAGCGAGTTCACCGCCGATCCGCCCAGCAACGTCGTCGTGCAGGCGCTGCAGACCCTCGGCTCGCTGGTCGGCCTCGCCCCGCCGGACGAGAAGGACTTCGTCAAGCGCGTGATCGCTGTCGGCGGTCAGACCGTGCAGTGCTGCGATTCCCGCAACCGCGTCGTCGTCGACGGCAAGCCGCTCGACGAGCCCTACATCTACTACCTGCCCGAGGCGGGCCAGGCGCGGCAGGACGTCTTCAGCCCGGTCACCGTTCCGCAGGGCGAGCTGTGGATGATGGGCGACAGCCGCAACAACTCGGCCGATTCACGCGTTCCGGGCCACGGTCCGGTGCCGGTCGCCAATGTGATCGGCAAGGCCCGGATGATCGTGCTGCCGTTCTCCCGCTTCGGGACGATCCCCGATCCCAACCCCCAGTCGACCGCACTCGGCATGGCTGCGACCGGGTCCGGCACCGCACCGTTGGCGCTGAGCCTGGTGGGGGCCGTGCCGCTGATGCTCGGCCGCCGCAGGGTCGATCGCCTGGAGCTCGGGATGGACGAGTTCCTGCCCCGCTCGCGGCGCCGGCGTCGCTGAGCCACCGATCCGGATGCCCGCTCCTCGCCGTCCCGCACGTCGGAAGGCCCCGCCGGTGCTGCTCCCGGCCGGGCTGCGCCCGGCCCGTGCCGTGGTGCGCCGTTCCTCGGGCACCTGGACGCTGCAGTCGACCCTGCAGCGCCACGGCCTCGGACCCGTGGCAGGGGTCGACGAGGCCGGGCGCGGGGCCTGCGCGGGACCGCTCGTCGTGGCGGCGTGCGTGCTCCGGCCCGGTGACGCGAAGCGGCTCGACGGCCTCACCGATTCCAAGCTGCTCACCGCCTCGGCCCGCGAGGAGTACTTCGCGTTGATCACGCGCTGGGCCCAGGACCACGCCGTGGTCGTCATCCCGCCCGGGGAGGTCGACCGCCGCGGGGTGCACGTGGCCAACATCGAGGGCATGCGCCGCGCGGTCGCCCGCCTCTCGGCGCCTCCCGGGTACGTCCTGACCGACGGCTTCCCCATCCGCGGTTTCGGCACCCCGACGCTCGCGGTGCAGAAGGGTGACCAGGTGGCGGCCTGCGTGGCCGCCGCGTCGGTGCTGGCCAAGGTGACCAGGGACCGGATCATGGTGGAGCTGGACGCCGCGTTTCCGCAGTACGGTTTCGGCGTGCACAAGGGCTACTGCACCCCCGTGCACGACGCCGCGTTGACCGAGCACGGCCCGAGCTGCGTGCATCGCTACTCCTTCGTGAACGTGCGGTCCGCTGTCGGGTCCCGCGGTGCGCTGGTGAACAATGGGCTGCTGCCCGTCGGGTGGTCCGACGTGGGGGAGGGGGAACAGGAACCGTGAGCGCCGAGGATCTCGAGAAGTACGAGACCGAGGTGGAGCTCACGCTCTACAAGGAGTACCGGGACATCGTTTCCCAGTTCGCCTATGTCGTGGAGACCGAGCGCCGCTTCTACCTGGCCAACTCCGTGGACGTCGCCGCCCGCAACGCCGACGGCGAGATCTACTTCGAGGTCCGCATGTCGGACGCGTGGGTGTGGGACATGTACCGCCCGGCGCGTTTCGTCAAGAACGTGCGCGTGCTGACGTTCAAGGACGTCAACGTCGAGGAGCTCGACAAGCCCGACCTGCGGCTGCCCGAGGGTAACCAGTTCGGCACCTGAGCCGCGTCCAAGATCTCGAGTTGTCCCCATCGCGGTCCGGCTGTCCACAGTTCGGAGAAGGGCCTGTCGCGGCCGCACGCCG
>CAXTTN010000223.1:0-490 GCA_964247105.1 uncultured Pseudonocardia sp. | reverse complement strand
TTGAGGCATGGCAGCGAAGGACGTGCTCGGCCGCCGCGGTGAGGATCTCGCGGTGCAGTACCTCGAGGACCACGGGCTCGTGGTGCTCTCCCGCAACTGGCGGTGCCGCGACGGCGAGCTCGACGTCGTGGCCATCGATCAGGCCGAGCTCGTGGTGTGCGAGGTCAAGACCCGCTCCACCGCGTGGTTCGGCGAGCCCGCGGAGGCCGTCACCGGGAAGAAGGCGGCCCGCATCAGGCGGATCACCCAGGCCTGGTTGGCCGTGCACAGCGTGCGCTGGGTCAGGATCAGGTTCGACGTGGTGTCGGTCGTCGCGGAGCCGGGGCGCCCGGTCACCGTGGCCCACTACGAGGGCGCGTTCTGATGGGGCTCGCACGGACCTGGTCGGTGGCCCTGCTCGGGGTCGAGGGCCACATCGTCGAGATCGAGGCCGACGTCGGGCGCGGCCTGCCGGGCATGCACCTCGTCGGGTTGCCGGACGCGGTGCTCA
>CAXTTN010000222.1:0-9899 GCA_964247105.1 uncultured Pseudonocardia sp. | reverse complement strand
CCGCTCCACGAAGTCGGGCTCGGCGTTGACGAGCGTGATGGAGACGTCCTCCCGCCGGAGGCGCCGGGCCAGGCGTCCCGCGGCGCTGGCCCCGGCGTACCCGGCCCCGAGAACGATGATGCGGTGCGGCATGGAGGGCTCCCGTCCTGAGCGGTTGTGCCGCCTGAACCGGACAGCCCGCCTTTTGATGACAGCCAGCCGCTGTGAACCACCTCACATGCGGTCAGAAGGCGTTGAACAGGACCCGCCCGTGCTCGGCGTTCGCCCACACCCTGGTCGCGCGCCCGAGCTTGTCCGGGTTGACCTGGTTGCGCACGGCGGCGATGCCGTCGGCGGTGACCTCCAGGCACACGACACCGACGACGCGGTCACCCACGACCGCCACGATCGCGGGGCCGCCGTTGGCGGTCCAGGCGTACACCTCGGGCGCGCCGCCGACCAGGGCGCGCTTGGCCCCGCCGGGCTTGAACAGGCCTCGCAGGAACTTCGCGACCGCGACCGCGCCCTCGACCACCCTGGCGCGGGTCGGGACGTACCCACCGCCGTCGCCCACCGAGATGGCGTCCTCGGTGAGCAGGCGCACGAGCGGCTCGACCCGGCCGCTGGCGGCGGCGGCCAGGAACTCCTCGACGATCCGGCAGGCAGCGGCCTCGTCGACCTCGAGGCGGGCCTTGCCGCCCACCACGTGCTTCCTGGCGCGGTGGAAGATCTGCTGGCTGGCCGACTCGGAGACGTCGAGGATCGCGGCGATCTCCCGGTGCGGGTAGTCGAAGGCCTCCCGCAGCACGTAGACCGCGCGCTCGTTGGGGGTCAGCCGCTCCATCAGGGTGAGGACCGCGTACGAGACCGATTCGCGCTGCTCGACCGTGTCGGCCGGGCCGAGCATCGCGTCCCCGGCCAGCAGGGGCTCGGGAAGCCACTGCCCCGGGTAGGTCTCGCGGCGCGCCCGCGCGGAGGTCAGCTGGTTGAGACAGAGGTTGGTGAGCACCTTCGTCAGCCAGGCTTCGGGCACCTCGATGCGGTCGACGTCGGCGCCCTGCCAGCGCAGGAACGTCTCCTGGACGGCGTCCTCGGCGTCCCCCGCGGCGCCGAGGAGACGGTAGGCGATGGCCTCGAGCCGCGGCCTGGACGCCTCGAACCGGTCGACGTCGTCCGCGGTGAGGGCCATGCCACCATGGTAGGCGCGCAACCCAGGTGCACTCGTTCGAGGACTTGATCTTCGCAGGAAGGGTGGGCAGTGTCGGTCTGCTGGCTGATCCGACGACACGGGTTGAGATGACCGACATGACCACGCAACGGCGGCTGCTCGCAGGTCTGATCGCGATCGTCGTGACCTTCAACGCCGTCGTGCTGATCCTTCCCGGCGAGGTGGTGCCGGCCCGGTCCGCGTTCACCGACTGGACGAACCTCGTCGCCGCTGCGCTGGCGGCGGGGTGTGCATCGTGGCGGGCGACCCGGTCGGTGGGCCGGCCCCGCTGGTCGTGGATCGCCCTGGCCGCGGCGTGCACCTGCTGGACGGCCGGACAAGTGGAATGGATCTACCTCACCGCCGCCGGTGCCTACGTCTACCCCTCGCCCGCCGACGGAGCGTTCCTGCTCTTCCCGCCGTTGGCCAGCATCGGTCTCCTGCTCCACCCGACCGACAGCGACGGCCAGCGGCTGCGAAGAGGGCTCGACGCGGTCATGACCGGTCTGGCGGCCGGACTGGTGATCTGGGCGGTAGCGCTTCGGCCGGTGGTCGAGACGGCCAGCGCGGATCGGCTGCTGGCCAGCGCGGTCAGCATCGCCTACCCGACGCTCGATCTGCTGTTGCTGGTGCTCACCGTCCTCACCCTGACGCGCTCCCCGGCCGCGCGGTTGCCGCTCGGTCTGATCACTCTCGGGCTGACCGCCTTCGTCGTCTCCGACATCGTCTTCGTCTACCAGACGGCGGCCGGGTCGAACCCGCTCGATCTCGGCGACCTGGGATGGAGCCTCGGATTCGGGTGCATCTCGGTGGCCGCCCTGACCGACCTGCGACCGCCTCGCCAACCCCTGACCACTCCCAGCGGCGTTCCGATCGTCAGCCTGCTGCCCTACCTCCCCACCGTCGTGGCCGTGATCGTCGCGGTCGCACCCCAGCTGTCGGGACAGGCACTCCCGGTGGAGGAGCTGCTCATCGCCTCGACGCTGAGCCTGGTGCTCATCGCCCGGCAGTACCTGGTCATGCGCCAGAACCAGCGGCTGACCACCGCCCTGACCCTGCGTGAGGCACAGCTGCACCACCAGGCCTTCCACGACGGGCTGACCGGGCTGGCCAACCGCGACCTCTTCCGCAACCGGCTCGAACACGCCGTCGAACTGCACACACGTGACCTGCGTCCGGTGTCGGTCCTGTTCCTCGACCTGGACGACTTCAAGATCGTCAACGACACGCTCGGCCACGTCATCGGTGACGCCCTCCTGGTGCACACGGCCGAACGCCTACGCGGGGCCATGCGCGCCGGGGACACCATCGCCCGGCTGGGCGGCGACGAGTTCGCCCTGCTCCTGGAGGACGGGAGCGACCCGCGCACCTCGGCCGCCCGCATCGGCGACGCCCTCCGAACCCCCTTCGACGTGGACGGCAGGCGGATCGACATCGGCGCCAGCATCGGCGTGGTCGAACTGGCCCAGGCCGACGGGCCGACGACGGCGGACGAGCTGCTGGCACGCGCCGACACCGCGATGTACGCGGCCAAGCGGTCCGGCAAGGGCCGCATCGTCGCTCACCGGCCCGGGATGAACCTCCCCGAGCTCGAGGACAAGCGCCTTCGCGACCTGCTGCGCAAAGCCGTCGCCGCCGGCGAGATACACCTGGCCTACCAGCCCATCGTCGAGCTGCCGAGCAGGCGGGTCGTGGCCGTGGAGGCCCTGGCCCGATGGCGGCGCGCCGGCCACCAGGTCCCCGCGGAGGAACTCATCGCCGACGCCACCCGCGTCGGCGTCCTGCCGGAGCTCACCGACGCACTGCTCGCCCAGGCCTGCGCCCAGATCGCCACCTGGTCGAGCCACGCACCGCTCGCCGTCCACGTCAACGTGGCCCCGTTCCAGCTGGCCGACACCCGTCTCACCACCACCGTCCGGACGCTGATCGGCAAGCATGGGCTGGTGCCGGGACAGCTCGTCCTGGAGATCACCGAGTCGGGCCTGCAGTCCGACCTGACCCGCACCCAGGACACCATCGGCGCGCTGCGCCGCGACGGCATCGGTATCTCGCTCGACGACTTCGGCGTGGGACATTCCTCGCTCAGCCGACTGCACGATCTCGAACTCGACTCGGTGAAGATCGACCGCTCCTTCGTCGAGCAGATCGACTCCGACCCGAGACAAGCCCTGTTCCTCGGCAACCTGCTCGGCCTCGCCCGCGACCTCTCCCTACCCGTCATCGCCGAGGGGGTCGAACGGGTCACGCAGCTCGCCGAGCTGGAACGCCTCGGCTGCACCATGGCCCAGGGCTTCATCTTCGGGCGACCCGCGCCCAGCGCCACCCTGACCTCCATCCTCGAGAGCACCCCGGCTTCGCCCACCTCGACGACCGCGTCAGGGGGCGGTTGACCCGCCGTCCGGAGTGCAGCGGCCCAGGGCGCCCGCCACGACCAGTGCGACCGTCGCCGGTACCGCCACGGCGGCGACCGCGAGCGCGGCGTCGTGGAGCGCGGCGGACAACAGCCCGGCGAGAACGGCTCCGGCACCTTGCGACGCCCGCAGGATCGAGCTGGACAGCGCCACGGCTCGCCCCCGCGCGTGGTTCGGCAGACCGTCGAGCAGCCGGGTCTGGGCGGGTGCGAGCGCCATCGACCCCGCGCCGGTGAGCGCGAAGAGCAGGAACACGACGGCCGGTGGCGGAACCAGGGGGAGCAGGAACAGCGGCAGGACGGTCGCCGCGGCCAGGGGGAACATCAGGCGGCTCTGCCGTGCCCGCGGGACACGGGTCAGGATCAGGCCGACGAGCAGCACTCCCACGGAGTCCGTGGCGAGCAGGAGACCGATCGCGTACGGCGGGACCGTGAGCTCGGCGGCCAACGGCGCGATGACGGCGGTGGGAGCCGCGGCCAGGCCGATCGCGCCCGGGACCACGAGCATCGCGGCAACGCCGGGACGTCCACGCAGGCGGACCGGGCCGGCTCGCCGGGCCGGGTCCGGGGGCGGCGCGTCGTCGGCGGCGAGGGGCCGGCGGCGCAGACCGCAACGCAGCACGGCGGCGGCGACGGCGAAGCTCGCGGCGTCGACGAGGAGCGCGGGCACGGCGCCCACGGCGACGACCACGACCCCGCCCAGGGCCAGCCCGACCAGCAGCCCGGCTTCCCGCAGGACGAACAGCAGCGGGCGCGCCCGTGCGCCCGCGTCGTCGCCCAGGATGTCGCTGACGACCGTCAGCTGGGCGGCCTTGAACACCGGCTGCACCGCACCGACGACCGCGGCCGCACCGACGAGGAGCACGGTGGGTGCGCCCCACGCCGCCGCGCAGACCAGGACCGTGGCCTGCAGCAGGCAGCAGGCCACCATGACCGACCGCCGGGGAAACCGATCGGCGAGCCAGCCCAGGGTGGAGCCGGTGAGCAGCGGCGGGAAGAACGTGAGCCCGTAGGCGAGACCGCTCACGGCGGCCGACCCGGTCCGGTCGAACACCGCGACGGTGAGGGCGACCTTGCTGAACTGGTCGCCGAGCACGGAGCTGATCTCGGCGCCGACGAGGGCGCGGAACTGCGCCGCCGGGCTTCGCGCTACGACCGTCACCGCGCGAGCGGCGCCCGACGCAGCCCCGCGGCCGCGCCGGCGATCGGCAGCACCGCACGCGCCAGGGGCCGTCCGACGCCGCCGGTGAGACGCCGCTGCCAGCGCAACGGCTGTAGGGACTCCCGCAGGGCCGGGACCGCGTAACCGGCCATGGCCTGCTGGTAGTCGTGGATCGCCAGGGGCACCGTGGTCGTGGCGGCGGCGGCCGCGCACAAGGTGGTGGCGAGCACGTCGGCGTCGCGGATGGCCGTGGCGGCCCCCTGCCCGCCGGTCGGTGGCATGGCGTGCACGGCGTCGCCCAGCGCGGTGACCGAGCCGACCTGCCACGGGCAGAGGTCGGCGGCGGGGTCGGCGGCGTAGTAGGGGAAGAGCGCCGCGGTGGCGGGGTCGGAGGCGTCGAGGACGGTGTTCATCCATCCCGACCAGCGGGCCAGCAGTGCACGGGCACCGTCCACCGCGCTGCCCCCCGGCCCGGGATCCGACACCGGTCCCGGGGCGATGACACCCCACAGGAGGTAGGCCGGTTCGATGACCGGCGCCACGTCCCGGCACGCGGCGGCCGCGATCGCCGCGGTGGCCGGGTCGTGCGCCGAGAGGAAGACCGCCGTCCCGTCCGGGCCGAGCCCGAACGCGGGGCCCGCCAGCAGGTCCCGCGGCATCCCGGAGCGCACCCGCGCGTCCAGCGGGGCCCGTCCGGCCAGGCCCGAGGCGCGCAGCCGTCGCGCGGTGGGCCCGCCGGCCAGCGCGCCGACCACCCGCGACCGGCTCCCGTCGGCCCCGACGAGCACGTCGGCGGTCTCGGTCCGCCCGCCTGCGAAGGTGGCGGTCACGGTGCCGTCGGGGTTCTCGACGTGGCCGGTGAACTCCGAGCCGAGCCGGACGACGTCGTCCAGCCCGTGCGCCAGCAGCCTGCGCAACGGGATGCGGCCGATCAGCAGGTGCTCACCGTCCCGGCCCCGGGGGACGCGGGCCAGGACCCGCAGCCGGTGGTCGAGGACGGAGAACTGGCGGAACGACCGGGGATGCGCGGCGCTGGCCAGCACGGCCTGGAACACCGGCGCGGGCAACCGGCGCCGCAGGACGTCCACCGCGGATGTGTCCAGGTGCAGCCGGTAGCCACCGGTCCGCGCCAGGTCGGTGTCGCGCTCGTGCACCTGCACTTCCACTCCGGCCGCCCGCAGCCCGTGGGCCAGCACGAGACCGCCCATCCCCGCCCCCACTACCAGTACGTGCACCATGTCTCCATCAGTCAGCTGATACTGTTCTGCAAGTAAAGCATGCTCTGCTTGCTGTCGCCGCTGTCGCAGTATCGGCAAACTGTTACCATCTGTCGCTGTGAGCGCAGGTGGATGGACCGAGACGGAGTTGACCGCACTCCCGGCGTGGACCGTGGTGCAGGCGTATCACGTCGTCTCGCACGGGCTGAACGAGCTGTTCGCCCGCCACGGCCTGACACCGGTGCAGTTCGGGGTGCTGGCGCAGCTGGAGGCCACCCCGGACCTGGTCCAGGCCGATCTCGCCCGGCGCGTGCTCGTCCGGCCGCAGAGCATGAGCGCCGTGATCGCCGGCCTCGCCGACCGCGGCCTCCTCGAGCGCCGGGGCCCGGGCGGTCGGGGCCGGCCCCTACCGGTGCGGCTGACCGAGGAGGGGCGGACCCTCCTCGCGGAGACCTCGGACGCGGTCCGGGCCTACAACCAGCCGGCCCGGTTGGGTCTGGAGCCCTACGAGGCCGGGATGCTCAACGCGCTGCTGCGCAAGCTCATCGACGCCGAAGCCGACGCCGACGGCGCCCGGTCGTGACCGGGTCGTGGCGACGCCTGATCGGCGCCGTGGTCGAGAACATCGGGATTCCGGTCGGCGCGTACCTCCTGTTCCTCGCGCTGGGATGGCAGCCGGTGTGGGCCCTGGTCGGGGCGGCGGGCGTGTCGGTCCTGCTCCTGGCCGTGCAGTACGCGCGCCGGCGCGAGATCACCGCGCTGGGTGTCCTGGTACTGGTTCGCTTCGCCCTCGGCGTCGGGGTCGCGCTCGTCACCGGCGACGCCCGCCTCGAGCTCGCCAAGGATTTCGTCGTCTCCGGCGCCATCGGGCTGGCCGCGCTGATCTCGCTCCTGGCCCGGCGACCGTTCATCGCCCGGATACGACGCGACGTGTCCGGTGATCCGACGACCTTCGACCGGTGGTGGGCCCGCGACGCCGGCTTCCGCGCGGTGCACCGCCGCCTCACGGTGGTCTGGACCCTCGGGCTCACCGTCGAAGCGGGCGTCGCCATCCTGGTGATCTACACGCTGCCGCTCACCCCGGCCGTGGTCGTCACCTCCGTTCTCGCTCCGGCAACCCTCGTCGGGCTCATCAGCGTGACGGAGTGGCGCGCGCGGCGCTACGCCGCGAGGGCCGCAACCGGGTGGGCCGGGGGAGCGGCGTGACCGGGACACCGGATCGTCCCGGGCGGGGCGGCGAACCACCTCGGCGTGCTCGACCGCGGCGTCGCCGAGGTGGGAACCTGGCTCGATGGAGAAGTGCCCGCGATGACCACGCCCGATCCGCTCGACCGCGCCGTTCCCCGTCCCCGTCTCGCCCTCCTCGCCGCCCTGGCGGTCGCGCTCGGCGCCGCGGTCCTCCTCGCGCCGTTCCCGCTCGCATCCGTCTGGCCCGGCGGCGGCTACCCCGATCTCCCGTCCCTGCGTGACGCCGTCGGCTCCGGTTTCGTGCGCTTCCGGGCCGCCGGCGGTGACGGTTTCGGCGACCTCACCCGCGCCGCCGGCTTCTGGGGGCGGTTCCACATCGTCAAGGCAGGCCTCGCCGGGCTCCTGCTCCTCGTCCTCGGCGTGGTGCTCGCGCGAGTCCTGCGGCAGTCCGCCGACGCCGCGACGCGCGGGCGGCGCCGTGGGCTGGCGCTCGCCGGCGCCGTCCTCGCGCCGCTCACGGTGCTGGCGTTGCTCCTCCTCGTCGCCAACCTGCAGGGCGCCGTCGCTCCCCTGTCGTCGGTCCTCGGCCTGCTCCCGCTCGCCGCCCCGCAGGGGCCGCTCGCGGCCGCCGTCCGCCAGGCACGCCAGGACATCGCCTCCGGGGCACGGACGCCCGCCGAGGCGGTGCTCCTGCACGACTTCGCGGTCTACCACGCGGCGATGTCCGTCCTCGGCGCGATCGTGACGGCGGGCCTGTTCACCGCGGCCGTCGTCCTCTGGCGCCGGCGGACGCGGGTGGTCCGCCGCGACCGGCGCCGGCGCCGGATGCTCGCGCTGACAGCCGTCGCGCTGGTGGGTCTCGGCGCGGTGTTCGGCCTCATCACCGCGGCCAACGTCAGCACGACCGTCGACCCGGCCCCGGCCCTGATCGACTTCTTCGCGGGGGGCGCCTGAACGCGGCTGCCGGACCCGGCGGCCGGAAGCGGTGCCGTGCCGGACCATGACGTGCTCACATCCGGCCGGGTAACTGCACACTGTCGGGAAGCCGGCGAACCCACGATCGTAGGTGACACCTGAAACCAACCACCAGGAGTCACCATGATCGGCAAGCTGGACGTCGTCGACCCCGCTGACCTCGACGGCGGCCTGGTCATCATCGACCTCGTCGCGCTGGCGGAGGACGAGCTCGCCGGACGCGGTGTGCTGGCCTGGACCTACACCGCGGGAGGGCCCTGCACCACGGACGCGAACGCGGCATAGGCCATGGGCTCGGACCGGATCGGGCTGCGGCGGGACCTGCACCCCGTGGCCGTCGAGGGTGACGTCGTCTACGTCATGTCCGAGAGCGGGGGTGCCACGGCGCTGCGGGGCCGGCACGTCGGGACGCTCATGCCGCTGCTCGACGGGACCCGCAGCGCCGACGCCATCGTCGCGGAGCTGACGCACGTCGGTGTCCCTGCGGCGGCCGCCGGCCGCATGGTCGGCGACCTCGGCCGAGCGGGTCTGCTCATCCGCCGCGGTCCGGATCCGGTCGGGGATCCGGCCGAGCTCGCGTTCTGGGACGGCGAGGTCGCCGACTCGGAGTACGTCACGGCGCTCCTCGGCCGGGCCCGGGTCGGCGTCGTCACCCTCCGGGGTGCCGACCCGGGCCCCGTCAGAGCTGCTCTGCGGGCGGCGGGGCTGCAGGTGGGGGCGGCCGACGACGACGTCACGATCACCGTGGTGGCCTGCTCCGACTACCTCGATCCGGATCTCGCGGCCGTCGACCGCGAGCACCGGACGGCCCGCCGGCCGTGGTTGCTCGTCAAGCCTACGGGCCGGCAGGTGTGGGTCGGGCCCGTGTTCCGGCCCGGTTCCGGGGCGTGCTGGTCGTGCCTGGCCGCCGCGTTGACGGCGAACCGCCGGATCGACGCCCGGGTGCTGGGCGGCGGCCGGGCGGCGCTCGCGACCGTGCGCCTGCCGGCCGCGGCCGCGCTGGGTCTGCAGGGAGCGGCCCTGGAGGTGGTGCGGCACCTGGCCGCCCGGGACACCGGGCTCCAGCTGCTCCGCACGTGGGACGTCCTGAACCTGCGCCACACCGACCACGCCGTCAGGGCGCGGCCGCAGTGCCCGGAGTGTGGCGATCCGGACGTGCTGCGCCGCGCCGCGGACCGTCCCTTCGTCCTGGCCGAGCGCCCGCGCCACGGGACGACGTCGCGGTCGGCGTGGACACGGCGTACTTCTCGGCCGTGGGTGCGCCGATCTCCTTCTCGGGACCGATGCCGAACGGCGGCAGCGCCGTCGACTTCCGCATCTACCTGCCGCAGCTCCTCGCGGACTTCGAGGCGCGCGGCGGCTCGGTCGTCGTCGGGCCGACGACACCGGATGTGGTCGCGCGGCTCGCCGCGCGCCATGACCTGATGGTCATCGCCTCGGGCCGCGACACGGCGCAGGCCCTCTTCCCGGTGGACCCGGCTCGGTCGATGCACACGTCGCCGCAGCGGTACCTGTGCAGCGGACTGTGGCACGGGATCGAGCAGCCGGACCCTGTCGGCATCACGTTCGCACTGGCGCCGGGAGCGGGCGAGATCTTCCAGACCCCGTTCTTCTCCGCGGCCGGCCAGGTGAGCGCGTTGTTCGTCGAGGCGGTCCCCGGCGGGCCGCTCGCGCCTGCGCCGTGTGGCGGCGGGAATCGGGCGCGACGAATTCCATGTCGAGACGATCACCAAGGTGGGATACCGTCTGCTGCGCGACGGG
>CAXTTN010000221.1:0-9903 GCA_964247105.1 uncultured Pseudonocardia sp. | reverse complement strand
CAACGCCTCCCGCACCAGCGGCAACGCCTCGGCGGGCCCGGAGCCCGACAGCCGCTCCCCCAGCCGGGACACCGCCCGCGCCGGATCGCCGCGGTCGCCGTAGAACGTGCGGTCGACGACCCGCTGCAGCCGCACCCGGACCGGGTTGAACGCCAGCGCGATCGCCAGCGTCACGAGCACCGACCCCGCGGCCCCGGCCGTCAGCGCCACCAGCCCGGCGTAGACCGCGACGACGGCCGCGGTGAGCAGCCCGTAGAGCACCGCGCGGGAGAACACCAGGCGGATGTCGAGCAGCTGGTGGCGGAGCACCGCGATCGTGATGGCGGCCGGCACGAGCGGGATGACCAGCAGGACCAGCACCAGCTCGCCGCCCCCGACCGCGGGCGCCCAGACCACCAGCATCAGGAGCATCGCCTTCAGCGCGAGGATCAGCCAGAGCAGCTGCCGCCGCAGCCGTTCGTCGCCGCGCCGGTAGCGCACCACGATCCCGGCGAACGCCGCGAGGTACATCAGGCCGTTGACGATCTCCGAGACGGTCCAGAGCGGGGCGAGGTCGGCGTGGTTCGGCAGGGACAGCCACGGCGTGACGGGCGGGAACCCGTCGGAGCCGTTCGGGCCGGAACCCACCTCGAGGGCGAAGAGGAACCCCTCCGCGACCACGACCGGGACCAGGAACCGCCATCCGCGCCCGGGCAGCCGGCCGTCCGGGAAGTGCAGCAGCGCGAGCGGGAGGCACAGCGCGATCGACCACGGCCAGGAGTAGGCCGCCACCGTCACCAGCGTGCGCAGCACGGGCTCGGGCAGCACGGCCTGGAACGGCGCCGCCTGGAACGGGGCCGCCGCCGCGGTGCCCGCCTGGGACACGCCCGCGGCCAGCAGCAACCAGCCCACCGGGTTGCGCGGGCGCTGCCATCCGATGAGCAGCCCGGCCGGTGCGAACGACAGCGCGATCACCGAGTTCGTGAGGACGAAGGAGT
Organism: uncultured Pseudonocardia sp.; assembly: GCA_964247105.1. Classification (GTDB taxonomy): domain Bacteria; phylum Actinomycetota; class Actinomycetes; order Mycobacteriales; family Pseudonocardiaceae; genus Pseudonocardia. The sequence continues at coordinate 8,926 of CAXTTN010000221.1, read as the reverse complement.
CCCGCAGCTGGGCGAACGTCATGCCCGCCACCGCGGCCGCGACGGCGCCCGTGGCGATCTCGGCCACGACGAGCCCGAACAGGCCGAACGCCACCCGGGTGCTCGTGCTGGTCATGGCGCACATGATGGGCCCACCACCGCCCTCGTGTCCCGGGTGCGGCACCCGGTCGGCCCGGGTGCCGTCCCGGCCGGTCCGGCCCGGCCGCCCTTCCGGGCGGGACCGGCGGCGCGTGACCCTGCGTCGGTCCGATCCGACCGGAGGAGCCCCGATGTCGACCGTCCAGACCCCGACCGCCGCACCACCCGCCGTGAGCCTGACCCTCGCCGCCGCCGTCACCGCCGCGGGGCCGTCGGCCCTCGCGGTCCTGCGCGGCGTGCTCCCGTACGACACCCCCGACGACGCCGCGACGGTGGCCGCGAAGGTCGCCGCCGCGCCCGCCACCCAGGCCGCCGTGCTCGGCCTCACCTACCTCGCGCTGCTCACGCTGCCGCTCGGGCTCGTCCTCGCCGGAAGGGTCGCGATGCGGGCCCGCCCGGTGCTGGGCGCCGTCGCCGCGGGCGTGTCGTGGCTGGGCTTCATGAGCCTGTTCGCGGGCCTCGGCTTCGACACCGTCGCGTACGCCGGAGCGCGGGCGGGCGTGCCGGTGTCCACTGTCGCCGCCATGGGCGCCGCGCTCGACGCGTCACCGGTCACGTCGCTGCCGCTGGCGGTGTTCGTGCCGGCCCACGTCCTGGGCGTGATCCTGCTGGCCGTCGCCTCGTGGCGGGTGATACCGCACTGGGTGGCGGTCGTGCTGGGCGTGTCGCAGCCGCTGCACCTCGTGTTCGCCGTGTTCGTGCCCAACCACCCCCTCGACGCGCTGGCCTGGTCGCTCACCGCGGCCGGGCTCGCGGTCACGGTCGTCGCGGGGAGCCGTTCGGTACGACCCCGTTGACCGTTTCGCTCACCCGGACGTGCACAACCGGTATCCGGATGTGATTGACGGCGGGCACGTGATGTTGCTCTAGTGACCTTTGTGGAATGAGGGGCTGGGGGTACGGACATGCGCAGAGGTGGATCGAAAGGCGCGGGAGTGCTGGCCGCGGTGCTCGCCGCGGCCGCTCTCGCGGTGAGCGGCTGCGCCGCGGTCGCCGACGCCACACCCGCGGTGCCGCCCGCGCAGCCGACGGCACCGCCCGCCGCTCCGCGCGTCACCGTGAGCCCGGTCGACGGCGCCACCGACGTCGCCCCGGCCGCGCCCATCCGCATCACCTCCACCGGCGGCGCGCTGACCGGCGTCGCCCTCACGTCCGACGACGGTGCGGCCCTCCCGGGAAACCTCTCCCCCGACGGGCTGACCTGGACCGCCACCGCACCCGCCGCCTTCGCCACGAGCTACCGCTTCACCGGCACGGCGAAGGGCGCCGGGGGCACGGCCCCGGTCACCGGGAGCTTCACCACCGCCCACCCGAGACGCCTCGTCCACGGGTCGACGAACATCGGCGACGGCGCGACCGTCGGCGTCGCCGCCCCGATCGAGATCCGGTTCGACCGCACCATCCCCACGGCGGACCAGGCGGCCGTCGAGCGGGCGCTGAGCGTCACCACGTCGACGCCGGTGACGGGCTCGTGGGCCTGGCTGCCCGAGAACGGGTACGGCTCGCGGGTGCACTGGCGGCCGCAGGCCTACTGGCCCTCGGGCACCACCGTCTCGGTGGCGGCGCACCTCTACGGCCTCGACCTGGGCACGGCGGGCTACGGAGCGAAGGACCTGACCACGCAGTTCACGATCGGCCGCACGCAGGTCGTGAAGGCCGACGCCCGCACGCACCGCATCCAGGTGGTGCGCGACGGCCGGACCGTGCTCGACCTCCCCGCCAGCTACGGGCTGGAGAGCGACCCCCGCCGCGTCACGCGCAGCGGCATCCACATCGTGATGGCCAAGTCCGAGACCGTGCTCATGAGCAACCCCGACTACGGCTACACCGACGTGCCCGAGCACTGGGCGGTCCGCATCGACAACAACGGCGAGTTCATCCACGCCAACCCCGCCACCACGGGCGTGCAGGGCAGGCGGAACGTCACGCACGGGTGCATCAACCTCTCCACGAGGAACGCCAAGGCCTACTACGACACGGCGACCTACGGCGACCCGGTGGAGATCACCGGCACGTCCATCACGCTCTCGGCCGCCGACGGCGACGTCTACGACTGGGCGATCCCGTGGGCGGACTGGCGGAAGATGTCCGCGCTCACCTGAGGTGACCTGCGAGGAAAGGTCGGGGCAAGGTTCGTCCGTACGGTGAACCGAGCACCGGCCCCACGTGCCCGCGGGGCCGGTGTACTCATGCCCGCACATCTGGCACCGTGCGGGCCATGGCATGGGATTTCTCCACCGAACCGGAGTTCGAGACCGAGCTGGCGTGGATGCGGGAGTTCGTCCGCGACGAGGTCATCCCGCTCGAGACGCTCGACGTCGACCGCGCGACGTTCGACCGGATCACCGCACCGCTCAAGGAGCGGGTCAAGGAGCGCGGGCTGTGGGCCGCGCACCTGCCGCCGGAGCTGGGCGGGGGCGGGTTCGGGCAGGTCCGGCTCGGGCTGATGCACGAGATCCTCGGCCAGTGCCGCTACGCGCCGGGGATCTTCGGCAACCAGGCGCCCGATTCCGGCAACGCCGAGCTGCTGGCGATCGGCGGCTCGCCCGAGCAGCAGGAACGCTGGATGCACCCGCTGCTGCGCGGCGAGCTGCGCAGCTGCTTCTCCATGACCGAGCCGGGTGCCGGTGCGGACCCCACCCTGCTCTCCACCCGCGCCGTCCTCGACGGCGACCACTACGTGATCAACGGCCACAAGTGGTTCTCCTCCAACGCCTCGGTCGCCGACTTCCTCATCGTCATGTGCGTCACCGATCCCGACGTGTCGGCCCACCAGGGCAGCTCGATGATCATCGTGCCGGTGGACACGCCCGGCGTGGACGTCGTGCGCGACATCCCGGTGATGGACCACCCCCTGATCGGGGGGCAGCTCTACGGCGGGCACGCCGAGGTGCTGTACACCGACGTGCGCGTGCCGAGGGAGAACCTGGTCGGCAACCCCGGCGACGGCTTCCGGCTCGCCCAACAGCGCCTGGGCCCCGGCCGCATCCACCACGCCATGCGCTGGCTGGGGCAGAGCCGCCGCGCGTTCGACATGCTGTGCGAGCGGGCCGTCAGCCGCTACACGCACGGCTCGGTGCTGGCCGAGAAGCAGATGGTGCAGGACTGGGTGGCGCGGTCGGCGGCGGAGATGCGGGCCGCCCGCCTGCTGACCCTGCACGCGGCGTGGACGATGGACCAGGTCGGCGCGTCCAACGCCCGGACCGAGATCGCGATGATCAAGTACTGGGGCGCGAAGGTGCTGCACGACGTGATCGACCGGGCCATCCAGGTGCACGGCTCGCTCGGGTTCTCCGGCGACCTGCCGCTGGAGGAGATGTACCGCGCCGCACGGGCGGCCCGCATCTACGACGGCCCCGACGAGGTGCACAAGGCCACGGTGGCGCGGCGGATCCTGCGCGGCTACGAGCCGCGGGAGGTCCCGACGGAGCACGTGCCCACCCGCACGGCCGCGGCGCACGAGAAGTTCGCCCGCTACCTGGAGGAAGCCACCGCGAACCTGTGAGGCGTGCCGGATCGGCGCGTTCGGCGTGCCGAGGAGGTCAACTCGCGGGGGATCGGGACTGCTCCACCTGCTCCTGCCGCTCGTGCAGGCGGGAGCGGATCTCCTCGGGGGTGTAGGCGCGGCGCTGGCGTTCGGCCCGGGCCGCCACCGCCCCCGTCGCCACGACACCCGCGAGACCGGCCAGCCCGACGACCTTCCACCAGCGCATGCCCTAACCTACCGCGCGTGGCCGGCGACGTGATCACCCTCGACCGGGCGGTCGACATCGCCCGTACCGGCGACATCTGGGTCTTCCGCGGCCGCAGCGGCGCCGACCGGGCCATCCGGGGCATCACCAACGCGCCGGTCAACCACGTCGGCATGGCCGTGGTGATCGACGACCTGCCGCCGCTCATGTGGCACGCCGAGCTCGGCCGCTCGCTGGTGGACATGTGGACCGGGCAGCACCAGCGCGGCGTGCAGCTGCACGACCTGCGCGACGCGGTGCTGCAGTGGGGCCGTCGCTACGGGCAACGCGGCTGGCTCCGCCAGCTCGACGGCGAGATCGGCCGCGACCACGAGGACGCGCTGCTGCGCACGATCGCGCGGCTCGACGGCACCCCGTTCCCGTCGACCGCGGCGCTCGCGACCCGCTGGTTGCGCGGCCGGTTGCCCACGCTCCCCCGCCGGGCCGATCCCCACGGGGACGCGCCGGACGGCGAGGGGCCGGACCTGGAGACCGCCTACTGCGCCGAGGTGGTGGCCGTGACGTTCGAGGAGATGGGGCTGCTCCCGACGCGGCGCCGCCCCAACTGGTACGACCCGGGCCGGTTCTGGAGCGGCGACGACCTCGACCTCGCACCCGGCTTCCGGCTCGGCGGCGAGATCGAGGTGGCGCTGCCGCCGCAGGAGGGCGCTCCGCCCGTGGCGCTGGAGCACCGGCCGTCTCGCCTGCGCCGGTTCATTCCGAGGCGGTGACCCCGCGCCGGTGCTCGCGCATCACCGCGTTCATCTCGTCCAGGAACCGGCGCACCGCCTGCAGCTCCTCCTCGCTGTAGCCGGCGAGCATCACGTCCATCCGCGTGCCGAGCGGCCCGAAGAACTCCGCACCGAGCGCGGCGGCGGCGGCGCCGTGGTGCAGGGTGACGCGGCGCCGGTCGCGGCCGTCGCGGACGCGGTGGACGTGCGACGCCCGCTCCAGCCGGTCGATCACCGCGGTGGTGGCACCGGACGACAGCCCCAGCTCCTCACCGAGGCGGCCGGGGGTGAGCGGGCTGCCCACGGCGTCGCCCTGCATCACCGCGAGCAGGGCGTGCAGGTCGGTGGGGTGCATGCCGTTGCGCTCGGCGAACACCTGGCCGAGGCGATCGGCCTCCCCCGCGTAGTCCTGCAGCAGCCGCACCAGCTCGTCGCGCATACCGGTCACGGTACGCCCCATGTCTCGATGGTGGAGACAAGTGTCACCGCCCGGTCCACCGCGGCTCCCGCTTCTCCCGGAACGCCGCGAGGCCCTCGGCGGCGTCCGCCGAGGCGTCGACGACCTCCTGGGCCCGCGCGGTGGCCGCCCACCCGCGCTCGTCGAGCTCCGCGAGCACCTCGCCGACGGCCCGCAGCGACGCCTGCTGCGCCACCGGCGCGTGCTCGCACACCCGCTGCGCCAGCTCCAGCGCGGACGCCTCCGCCCCACCCGCGTCGACGAGCCGGTTGACCAGCCCCAGCGACCAGGCCCGCTCGGCGTCGAGGGGGTCGCCGGTGAGCAGCATCTCGCGGGCGATGTTGGGGGGCAGCGCCCGCGGGCCGCGGAACAGGGCGCCGCAGTTGGCGACGAGCCCGCGCGCCGTCTCGGGCAGGGCGAAGCGGGCCGTACGGGCGGCCACCACCAGGTCGCACGCCAGGACCAGCTCGAACCCGCCGCCGTAGGCGAGCCCCTCCACCGCGGCGATCAGGGGCGTGGCCCGGTCCCGGCGGACGACGCCGTAGTTGCCGCCCCGCGCCGTCGGCGCGCCCGCGCCCGCGACCAGGTCGGTGCCCGCGGAGAACGCCACCGGGGTGCCGGCGAGCACGCCCGCCCAGAGGCCCGGGTCGTCGTCGAGCTCGTCGAGCGCCGCGTCGAGCCCGGCGGTCATGGCCGCGTCGAGCGCGTTGCGTTTGGCGGGCCGTTCCATCCGCACGAGCAGGACGCGCCCGTGCCGCTCCGTGATGACCTTGCCCGGTCCTGCGGAGGCGCCGTCGTTCCCGTTCATGGGATGACCCTAGGGTCGGGGCATGATCCGCTCCGCCCTCCTCGCCGCCCTCGCCCTGGTCCCCCTGGCCAGGGCCGCCCGCGGGGTACCCCGCGCGATGGGCGCGCGCCGGGCCCGCCTGCGCGCCGCGGCCGCCGCCTCGCCGCACGCCGTGGACGGCCTGTTCCGCAACCGCGAGCCCGGCGTCGTGATCCGGCCGGGCAGCGGCCGCGCGCTCGCGAGGGCCGCGCTGACCCGCGGCCGCGCGGGCCGGCCGAGCCGTCCGGTCCCCCTCGTGGCCGGCACCCCCCACGGCGGCGCCGCGGGCGAGCTCGCCGTCACCTGGTTCGGCCATTCCAGCGTCCTGCTCGAGATCGACGGCCACCGCGTGCTGGCCGATCCGGTGTGGGGTGAGCGCGTGTCGCCGTCGCGGCTGATCGGGCCGCGGCGGCTGCACGCGGTGCCGGTGGAGCTGGAGGCGCTCCCGGCACCCGACGCCGTGGTGATCTCCCACGACCACTACGACCATCTCGATCTGGAGGCGGTGCGCCGCCTGGTCACGCATTCCGCCGCGCCGTTCGTGGTTCCGCTCGGTATCGGGGCACATCTGCGGCGCTGGGGCGTGCCGGAAGAACGGATCATCGAACGCGACTGGGACGGTTCCGTCGCGATCGGCGACCTGACGCTGGTCTGCACCGAAGCCCGGCACTTCTCCGGGCGGGGGCTCACGCGGAACACCACGCAGTGGTCGTCCTGGGCCGTGCTGGGGCCCCGCCATCGCGCGTTCTTCGGCGGCGACACCGGGTTCACCTCGGCCTTCGCGAGAATCGGCGCACAGCACGGGCCGTTCGACCTGACGGCATTGCCGATCGGCGCCTACTCCGACCAGTGGCCCGACATCCACATGACCCCGGAACAGGCCGCCCGAGCCCATCGCGATCTGCGCGGCGACCTGCTGATGCCCGTGCACTGGGCCACCTTCGATCTCGGATTCCACCGCTGGGCGGAACCGGTCGAGCGGTTGTGGACGGCGTCCCGGGAGGCCGGTATTCCGCTGGTCCTGCCGCGTCCGGGGGAACGGATCGACCCGCGTACCCGCCGCCACCAGCACGATTGGTGGTCCGATCTCGGGGTGCGCGTGCAGCCGCCGGAGCAATCACGGCGATTTCACACCGAACCCTGAGCGGCGACACCGGCGGCGCGCCGCGGATCAGCCCCCGTTCGACAATGGGGACCCGCGTCCTTTAGTATCGCAATCTCGGAAACACCCACCATCCCTTCGGCCGCGTCGCAAACCCGCCTCTCCAGACGGCGGGCTCTTCGGTGTACCCGGAACATCTGACGAAAGGACCCGCTCGTGGCAAAGCAGACGACCGTCACCCTGGTCGACGACCTCGACGGCAGCGAGGCCGAGGAGCAGATCGAGTTCGCGGTCGACGGCCGCTCGTACGAGATCGATCTGTCGGCCGCCAATGTCGCCAGATTGCGCGACGCGCTGAGCCCGTTCATTTCCGCGGCCCGCCGCACCGGGGGTCGCCGCAGCTCCGGCGGAAACGCCCCGACGCCGCGTCCCAGCACCGACCGTGAGCAGAACCAGGCCATTCGGGAATGGGCCCAGGCCCAGGGCATGAAGATCTCGGAACGGGGCCGCATCCCGTCCAACGTGCTCGAGGCGTACCACCAGAGCCACTGATCCGGCGCGCTGCGAACGGGCGAGCGGCCGACGCCACCGCCCTGAGCAGCGCACTCCCCGGTCCGTGCCATCCGCGGTGAGCGGGCGGGCGGCGGCCGCTACCGTTTCCCCCCTGGGCAGCGACGCCGACACGAACCAGGGGAGATCAGACCGTGACGCACGACGCCGCCAACGCCAGCCATGCCGACGATCCCGCCGACCTCGCGTACGGCACCTGCGGGGGCTGTCAGCAGCTCAAACACGTGACGGCCGAGGGCCTCGTACGGGTCCACAACCGCTTCGAGGCCACCGGCACGGTCGTCTTCCCCTCGCGGTGCAGCGGCTCCGGCCACCGCTACCAGGAGGCCTGCTAGCGCGGGCTCATCCGGATCGCGCCGTCGAGGCGGATGACCTCGCCGTTGAGCATCGGGTTGGCCACGATGTGGGCGGCCAGCGCCGCGTACTCCGACGGTGCGCCGAGCCGGGCCGGGTGCGGCACCTGCCTGCCGAGCGCGGCCTTCACGTCCTCCGGCGCCCCGGCGAGCAGCGGGGTGTCGAAGAGTCCGGGCGCGATGGTGACCACCCGGATCCGCATGCTCGCCAGGTCGCGGGCGATCGGCAGGGTCATGCCCACCACCCCGCCCTTCGACGCCGAGTACGCGGCCTGGCCGATCTGGCCGTCGAACGCCGCCACCGACGCGGTGTTGACGATCACGCCGCGCTCCTCGCCGATCGGGTCGTGCCGGAGCATCCGCTCGGCCGCGAGCCGGATCACGTTGAACGTGCCGATGAGGTTGATCTCGATGATGCGCGTGAAGCGGTCCAGCGGGTAGGCGCCCTGCTTGCCGACGGTCCGGATGGCGTCACCGGTGCCCGCGCAGTTCACGGCCACGCGCAGCGCACCCAGGCCGTCGGCCACGTCGAGGGCGGCCGCCACCTGCTCCTCGCTGCGGACGTCCGCGGCGGCGAACCGCACGTCGTCGCCGAGCTCCTCGGCGATCCGCTCCCCCGCCGACGTCGGCAGGTCCAGGATCACGACCTTCGCGCCCGCGGCGAGCAGTTCCCTCGCGGTGGCCAGCCCGAGCCCGGAGGCCCCGCCCGTGACCAGCGCGACTCCACCTGTGATGTCCACGTTGCACTCCTCGTCCGAAACCGTCAGCGGTGACTGTTCATACCTTACGGATCGGTGGTGCACGACGCGTCGAGGATGTGCCGGGGGCCGGGAACCGGTGAGATCAGGACATGGCCCTCGAGACACCGCAGTGGGTGGTCGACCACCCACCACCCGGCCCGTTCCGCCGCCGGTTCTGGCGCAGCCCGCTGCGCGGGCCGTGGCTCACGGCGGTGTTGGGCCTGGTGCTGCTGGGCGGGCTGACCGTCATGATCGTCACCGGCCTGCTCTCCTACGCC
>CAXTTN010000220.1:0-9985 GCA_964247105.1 uncultured Pseudonocardia sp. | reverse complement strand
CGACGATCTCGATGAGCTTGGTCGGGTCGCTGTCGAGGTCGACCATGTTGCCGGCCTCCTTGGCCGCGGCCGTCCCCGTGTTCATCGCGACCCCGACGTCGGCCTGCGCGAGCGCGGGCGCGTCGTTGGTGCCGTCACCGGTCATGGCGACCAGCCGCCCGCCCTGCTGCTCCTTCCTGATCAGCGCCATCTTGTCCTCGGGCGTGGCCTCGGCGAGGTGGTCGTCGACCCCGGCCTCGGACGCGATCGCCCGTGCGGTGCGCGGGTTGTCCCCGGTGATCATGACGGTGCGGATGCCCATGGCGCGCAGCTCGGCGAAGCGCGCGGCCATGCCGGGCTTCACGACGTCGGACAGGCGGATGACACCGAGGACGCGGGTCGCGCCGCCTTCCCGGACCGCGACGGCGAGCGGCGTGCCGCCCTCGTCGGAGATGCGGTCGACGACCCCGGTGATCTCCTGGGACGTGCTCTCCGCCCAGGCCATCAACGAGCCGGTTGCGCCCTTGCGGATCTCGCGGCCGCCGATGTCCAGGCCGGACATCCGGGTCTGGGCGGTGAACGGCACGAACTCCGCGACGGCCTCGGTCGCCGTGGCCTCCGCGGGCAGGCCGTGCTCGCCCGCGCACAGCGCGACGATGCTGCGGCCCTCCGGCGTCTGGTCGGCGAGCGACGACAGCCGCGCCGCCTCGGCCAGCTCGGCGACGGACACGCCCGACACCGGGATCAGCTCGGTGGCCTGCCGGTTGCCGAAGGTGATGGTGCCGGTCTTGTCCAGCAGCAGCGTGTCGATGTCACCCGCGGCCTCGACGGCCCGGCCCGACGTCGCGAGCACGTTGCGCTGCACGAGCCGGTCCATGCCGGCGATGCCGATGGCGGAGAGCAGCGCGCCGATCGTCGTCGGGATGAGGCAGACCAGCAGCGCCGTCAACACGATCAGCGACTGGCCCTGGCCCGCGTAGTAGCTCATCGGCTGCAGCGCCACCACGGCGAGCAGGAAGATGATCGTGAGCACGGCCAGCAGGATCGTCAGCGCGATCTCGTTGGGCGTCTTCTGCCGCGACGCGCCCTCGACCAGCGCGATCATCCGGTCCACGAAGGACTCGCCCGGCTTCGTCGTGATCTTGACGACGATCCGGTCGGACAGCACGGTGGTGCCGCCGGTGACCGAGCTGCGGTCGCCGCCCGCCTCCCGGATGACCGGGGCCGACTCGCCGGTGATCGCCGACTCGTCGACGGTGGCGATGCCCTCGACCACGTCGCCGTCACCGGGGATGGTCTCCCCCGCCTCGACGACCACGAGATCACCGATCGTCAGCTCGGTCCCCGGCACCGGCTGCTCGACGCCGTTGCCGTCGAGCCGCCGGGCGATCGTGTCGCGCTTGGTGGCGCGCAGGGACGCGGCCTGCGCCTTGCCGCGGCCCTCGGCCACGGCCTCGGCGAGGTTCGCGAACAGCACGGTGAGCCAGAGCCAGATCGCGATGAGGACGGAGAACGCACCGGGGCTCGCGATCGCCGACACCGTGACGACCACGGAGCCGACCCAGACCACGAACATGACCGGGTTGCGCAGCTGGGCGCGCGGGTCGAGCTTGCGCAGCGCGTCCGGGGTGGAGGCGAGCAGCTGGCGCCAGTTGAAGGCGCCCGCCTGTACGGGGCCGCCGGCGACGACCTCGGTGGGCCGTTCCTGCAGGGCAGTCATGATGCCGAGTCCTCCTGAGCTGGGGCCGCGGCCGGGGCGGGGGCCGTGATGGTGGTGGGCATCATGAGAGGGCCTCCACGACGGGTCCGAGCGCGAGGGCCGGGAAGAAGGTGAGGGCGGCGACGAGGATGATCGTGCCGCCGACGAGGACGCTGAACAGCGCGCCGTCGGTCGGGAGCGTTCCGGCCCCGGCCTCGACGCGCTTCTGCTTGCCGAGGTAGCCGGCCAGCGCGAGCGTCGCGAGGATCGGGACGAAGCGGCCCAGCAGCATGCAGATGCCGAGGGTGGCCTGGAAGAAGTCGCTGGTGACCGTGATGCCGGCGAAAGCGCTGCCGTTGTTGTTCGACGCCGACGCGTAGGCGTAGAGCACCTCGGAGAAGCCGTGCGAGCCGTCGTTGTTCAGGGCGTCGAGGGTTCCCGGGAGCGCGATGGCCAGCCCGGCGCCGATCAGGACGAGCGCGGGCATCGTCAGGATCGAGATCGACGCGGCCGTGACCTCCCGGCGCCCGAGCTTCTTGCCCAGGTACTCCGGTGTGCGCCCGACCATGAGGCCGGCGAGGAACACGGCGATGATCGCGATGACGAGGATGCCGTAGAGGCCGGTGCCGACACCGCCGGGCGCGACCTCGCCGAGCAGCATGTTGAGGACGGTGATCGTGCCCGCGCCGCCGGTGAAGCTGTCGTGCAGCGAGTTGACCGCCCCCGTCGACGTGCCGGTGGTCGAGACCGCGAACAGCTCCGACGCCGGGATCCCGAACCGGACCTCCTTGCCCTCCATCGCGGCGCCCGCGGCGAGCGCGGCCGGGCCGATGGGGTGGGTCTCGGAGAACCAGGCGACGGCGGTGAAGGCCGCCCAGATGACGCCCATGACCGCGACGAGCACGGTGCCCTGGCGGGTGTTGCGCACCATGGTGCCGAACGTCCGGGTCAGGCTGACCGGGATCACCAGCAGCAGGAAGATCTCCAGGAAGTTGGAGAACGCGTTGGGGTTCTCGAACGGGTGCGCGGAGTTGGCGTTGAAGATGCCGCCGCCGTTGGTCCCGATCTCCTTGATCGCCTCCTGCGACCCGGCCGGGGCCAGCGGGATCGTGTACTGCGTCCCGTCGACGTTAGTGATGTCGGCGCCCGCCTTGAGCGACATGACGACGCCCGTCGCGACGAGCACGATCATCATGATGAACGAGAACGGCAGCAGGATGCGCACGGTGCCGCGGGTGAGGTCGACCCAGAAGTTGCCGAGCCGGTCGGTGGCCGAGCGGATGAAGCCGCGCGTCAGGGCGACGGCGACGGCGAGCCCGACGGCGGCCGACATGAAGTTCTGCACCGTGAGCCCGAGCATCTGCCCGGTGTGACCGAAGACCTGCTCCGGCACGTAGGACTGCCAGTTCGTGTTGGTCACGAACGAGACGGCGTTGTTGAACGCCATGCCGGCCGGGATGGTGTCGCCGTCCACGCCGCGGCCGAAGCCGAACGGCAGCAGCGGCTGCGCGCGCTGGATCAGGTAGAGCAGCACCACGGAGACGAAGGAGAACCCGATGACGCTCGCGGCGTAGGTGGTCCACTTCTGCTCGGCGGCGGGGTCGACCCGGGCGACCCGGTAGATGACCTTCTCCACCCGCAGGTGCTTCTCGCTGGTGAACACGCGGGCCATGTAGTCGCCCAGCGGCTTGTAGGCGAGCGCGAGGAGCACCACGAGGGCGCCGGCCTGGAGCAGGCCGGCCAGTGTGTCGCTCATGTCAGAACTTCTCCGGCCTCAGGAGGGCGACGAACAGGTAGACGAGCAGGCCCAGCGCGATGAGCCCGCCGAGGATGTTGGCGATCGCTTCGGCGGTCACAGCGAGTCGAGCCCCCGCAGCGTCAGGACGAGAATCGCGAAGCCGGCGATCAGCAGCAGCGCGTAGGCCAGGTCGGCCATGGAACCCTCCACAGGAACGGGCACACCGGTCGGTGGGCCGCGGCCCGGAGCATCGTCCGTTCCGCGGCCCGCAGCGACCGGCTCAGACGGCGCGTTGACGCCTGCTACCTGCGGCCTTGACGCGATCCTGACGCGCCGGTGGCGCCGGTCACGCGGACGGAGCTGCGTGGAGGGGACTGTTGCCGGCTCGTCGCGGGTCTGGCCACGTCACGCAGCAGTGCTGATCGACATCCGGGGTCGCTGAGCCGTGCAGGACACGGTTGCGCGTCCCGAAAGGCTGATCACGAGACCTGCGCCGCGTCCCACGGACCGAGCTCGCACGGGGGCGCGGCGGCCGCGGCACCCCGTGACGGCGGAGCCCCCGAACGCGTCCGGACGCGGCGGAGGAGGATCGGAGGGTGCACCACGCGCCCACCTCCATCGCCGGCGCCGTCGACGCCGCCGCGGCCCGCCTCGCCGGCGTCGCCCTCACCACGCCCCTGCACGCCAACGAGCGCCTCTCGGCCGCCACCGGCGCCGACGTCCGGATCAAGCGCGAGGACCTGCAGATCGGCCGGTCCTACAAGCTGCGCGGGGCGTTCAACCTGCTCGCCGGCCTCGACGCGGCCGGGCGCGCCGCCGGCGCGGTGTGCGCGAGCGCGGGCAACCACGGGCAGGGCGTGGCGTACGCCTGCCGGGAGCTGGGGATCCGCGGGCGCGTGCACGTGCCGAGCACCACGCCCCGGCAGAAGCGCGAGCGGATCCTCGCGCTGGGCGGTGACGCCGTCGAGCTCGTCGTGGCGGGCGACACCTACGACGAGGCCGCCGCGGCAGCGGCCGAGCACGCGGCCCGCACCGGCGCCACCGCCGTCCCCGCGTTCGACGACCCGCGCACCATCGCCGGCCAGGGCACGGTCGGGGTGGAGGTCCTCGACCAGCTCGGGCGGCCCCCGGACGTCGTGGTGCTGCCGGTCGGTGGCGGCGGCCTGCTGGCCGGGGTGGGCAGCTGGCTGGCCGCCCGGTATCCCGAGGTCCGGATCGTCGGGGTGGAGCCGACCGGGGCGGCCGGGATGGCGGCGGCGATGGCGGCGGGCGGGCCGGTGGTGCTGCCCGAGATCGACACGTTCGTCGACGGCGCCGCGGTACGCCGTGTCGGCGACGCGACCTACCCGCTGGTGCGGGCGTGCGGCGCGGAGCTCGTGGCCGTGGACGAGGGGCGCATCTGCACCGAGATGCTCGACCTCTACCAGACCGACGGGATCATCGCGGAGCCCGCGGGGGCGCTGGCCACGGCCGCGCTCGACGGGCTCGACCTCGGCCCCGGCACGTGCGTCGTCTGCGTGCTCTCCGGCGGCAACAACGACGTCAGCCGCTACGCCGAGGTGGTGGAGCGCTCGCTGGTGCACCGCGGGCTCAAGCACTACTTCCTGGTGGAGTTCCCGCAGGAGCCGGGTGCGCTGCGCCGCTTCCTCGACGAGGTGCTCGGCCCGGACGACGACATCGTGCTGTTCGAGTACGTCAAGCGCGACAACCGCGAGACCGGCGCCGCGCTGGTCGGCGTCGAGATCAGCGGGCGCGACGCCTACGAGCCGCTCTGGAAGCGGATGGAGGCCAGCCCGCTGCGGATCCAGCTCGTGGCCCCGGGCACCGCGGCGTACCGCTTCTTGATCTGACGCGACCCTGATCTGAGTGAACCGCCCGGGGCCCTGCGTACGAACAACGTGGTGGGCCGGCGGTCGTCGCTGGGGAGGGGAATCCGCACGACGGCCGCCGGCGCGCGTCCCTGAGGGGGCACCCTGCAGTGGCGCGCGTCACCGACGGTAACCGGCACGGGCGGTGATTGCCCGGTGGGACACGTATCCAGCGGGCAAATGCGCCGGAGGGCAGATCGACACGGGACCGTTCGGCCCCGTACCGTCGGTGTCATGGCCAGCTACGCCAGTGACAAGGACGCCTACCTCAAGCGTCTGCGCCGTATCGAGGGCCAGGTGCGGGGGCTGGCGCGGATGGTCGAGGAGGACAAGTACTGCATCGACATCCTCACCCAGGTGTCGGCGGCCACGAAGGCGCTGCAGTCGTTCTCGCTGGAGCTGCTCGACGAGCACCTCGCCACCTGCGTCGTGCACGCCGCCCAGGCCGGCGGTGAGGAGGCCGACCTGAAGGTCCGCGAGGCCTCCGACGCGATCGCGCGCCTCGTCCGCTCCTAGCGTCGCGACGGGCCGGTTCAGGCGGCCGGTCCCGTGAACCCCGCGAACAGCTTGGTGAACTCGAAGTCCTGCTGGGCGACGCCGCTGCAGTCCGGGGCGGCCTTGGTCCGCTTCGGGCACTTCCCGTTGTCGCGCGCCAGGGACCAGATCCCCAGGTGCCCGACACCGCGCGACTTCGCGAAGTCGAGGACCTTCTGCGCGTTGGCCACCGTCGTGATCGGGCCCGCGTCGTTGCGGCCGATCATGACGGTGAGGCCGAGGGTGCGGTTCTGGGTCGCCTCGCTGCCGTCGGGGTAGACCTGCCGGAGCTGGTCGAGCGTGGCCTGAGCCGCGTCGACCATCGCCTGGCCCCAGTCACCGCCGGTCTTGAAGTTCATGTCCATCCCGTTGACGGTGATCTGCACGCCCTTCGCGGCGACCTTGCGCACCAGGTCGAGCGCGGGCGCGGGCAGCCCGGCCAGGTCGATGGGCAGGGTGAGGGTGACGGCCGTGCCGCGGCTGCGCTGCAGCTGCGACAGCGCGTCGGCGATGAGGTCGGCGTTGGCCGGGGCCTCGATGTCGACGTCGAGGCGGTTGGTGCCCATCGCGTCGAGCAGCGTGCCGTAGGCGGCCGCGAGCTCGGGCGCCGAGCCGCAGGCGTTCTCGATGTACTTCCCGACGGCCCCGCCGGTGGCCACCGTGACGTCACCGCCGGCCTTGCGGAACGCGTCGACCGACGCCTTCAGGTCCGGGTCGTCGGCGGCGAGGGTGCCGCCCCACTTCGGGTCGCACCCGCCCGGCCCGGCCAGCGCGAACGCGAGCGCGACGTTCTTGAGGCCGGAGGCGGCCGCGACCTGCGCGAGATCGGGGCGCGCGACGGAGACGTCGACATAGGGCGTGAACGCCACGGCGGACGTGACCTGCGCCGAGGCCACGGGCGAGCCCGTCACGACCTTCGAGCACCCGGTCAGGGCGACGAGCAGGGCCAGGACGACCGCGATCCTCTTCATCACCGACCACCCGCCGGGGCGCCGGCGCCACCGAAGTCGCCGACCCGCTTGAGCTTCTGCCAGCGCAGCCGCACCCCGGCCAGCGCCGTTCCCATGGACTTGATCAACACTGCGTACATCATCTGCCGGTACGCCAGCTGCTGCAGCGGCATCCACAGCAGCGGCAGCGGGTTCTCCCTCTCCATCGCGAACGCGATCAGCCCGGCGAGCATCTGGATGCCGAGCACGGTGCCCCAGAGGATCAGGGTGGTGATCGGGTCGAGCGCCACCAGCCCGTAGACGAGGAAGACGTCGATCAGCGGGGCGAGCATCGGCAGCATCACCTGGAACAGCGCGAGGTTGAGCAGCCCGACCCGGCCCATGCGGCCCGCGGGGCCGCCCTTGAACATGGCGCCGCGGTGCTTCCACATCGCCTGCATGGTCCCGTAGCTCCAGCGGTAGCGCTGCCGCCACAGCTGCTGCAGCGTGGTGGGCGCCTCCGTCCACGCCCGGGCGCGCTCCTCGTAGACGATCTCCCAGCCCGCCGAGCACACGGCCATCGTCAGGTCGGTGTCCTCGGCCAGCGTGTCCTCGCTGACGAGGCCGGCCTGCAACAGGGCCTTCTTGCGGAACGCCCCGACCGCGCCGGGGATCGTGGTCATGCAGCCGAGCAGGTCCTGGATCCGGCGGTCGATGTTGAAGCCGATGACGTACTCGATGTGCTGCCAGCGCCCGACCAGCCGCTTGCGGTTGGCCACCTTGGCGTTGCCCGACACCGCGCCGACGCTCGGCCGCGAGAAGGGCTGCACGAGCAGCCGGATCGTGGAGGGCTCGAAGACGGTGTCGCCGTCGATCATGACGACGATGTCGTACCGGGCGTGCTTGATGCCGTTGTTGAGCGCCGCGGGCTTGCCGCCGTTGGCCTGGCGGATCAGCCGGACGCCGGGCAGGTTCAGCCCGCGCACGATCGCCGCGGTCTCGTCGGTGGAGCCGTCGTCCACGACGATGATCTCGATCGGGTGCTCGCTCGCCTTCAGCGAGCGGATCGTGGCCTCGATGCACTCCTTCTCGTTGTAGGCCGGGACGATCACCGAGACCGGCCGGGTGACCGTCGGGCCCCAGCGGAAGCGCTTGGGGTTGCGGCTGATGGAGTGGTAGATCGCGAAGATCAGCATCAGGGCCAGGCGGAGCAGCACCAGGCCGCCCGCCACGAGCAGCAGCCAGCCCAGTGCGGCCACGATCGTCGTCGACGCGGCGACCGCCACCAGCATGCCGTCGCCGATCTTCTTGTCCCGCTCGCGGGCCTTCTGACCGGCCGCCGGCAGGCCGGTGGCCGCGGTGACCGGCTTGAACGCGTAGCCCTGCGCCTTCAACGCGGGGATGACGCGGCTCAACGTCGACGCGAGCTGCGCGGGCCCGCCGTCGGCCGCGTCGACCGCGACGACGCGGCCCCGGTGGTCGGGGGTGACGACGCTCTTGACGATGTCGTCGGTGGTGCGCGCCGTCCACCCGGTGGAGGAGACGTCGGAGAACACCGAGACGAAGCCGTGGTCGGCCAGGCGGCGGGCGAGCTCGAAGTGCTTGTCGTCGAGGCCCGAGACCGATGCGGTGAACGGGGGCCGGGCCAGGTAGGTCGTCTCGTCGATGGCCCCGGCCAGCGCGAGCTGGGAGAGCGTGACCTCCCGGTCCAGCCGGGCGTCGGAGGCGTCGGCCAGGTTCTGGGTGGTGAAGGTCCGGATCCCGATCTCGGAGCCGGTGGCGCGGATCGAGCGCACCACCTCGGGGTGCTGGGCCACCTCGGCGCCGCTGACGAAGAACGTGGCGCTGACGCCGAAGTGGCTCAGCACCGTCAGCAGCTCGGGGGTGCGGGCGGGGTCGGGGCCCCCGTCGACGACGAGGGCGATCGTGTTGTTCGCCGGGGCGAACGTGCGGAACGGCGAGGTGCGGACGTCGATCACGGGTGCACCCTTGGCGACGGCGAAGGGGACCTGGGTGGCCGGTCCTACGACCTCGGGGGCGGGCTGCTCGGTGAAGGTGCTGCCGCGCACGGTGCCGTCGATGACGAGGACGACGCCGAAGACCAGGAGGGCGATCACGGAGAGCACCCAGGTCGGGCGCGGCAGGAGTCTCATGGCGGCGGTCAGCCGTTCTGCGAGGCGAGGACGGGTGCGACCGGGACGGGGTCGGCCTGCACGGGGGCGGCGGGGGCGGCGGGGGCGGCCGGGGCGGCGGGGGCGGCCGGGGCGGCGGGCTGGGCCGGCGTGCCGTTCTGGGGTGCGGGCTCGGCCGACTTCGGCGGGTCGACGACCGGCGCCTCGGACTTCGGCGGGTCCACGACCGGGGCGTCCGACTTCGGCGGGTTCGCGACGGGCGGCTCGGTGGTGGGCGGGGCCGACTCGCTGGCGGGAGGGGCGATCACGACCGGAGCCTCCTTCTTGGGCGCCGGCTGCGTGGTCGGCGCGGGCTTCGGCGCGGAGCGCCGTACAGGAGCAACAGTCTGCACGCGCTTCTTCACGACCGCTACGGGCGCGGGCGCCGGGGGCTTGGCGGCGGCACCGGGGACCAGGAACGGGGTGACGTCGCCGAGGCCGACCGTCGCACCGACCGAGGGCACCGCCAGCGCGACCCCGACCAGCCCAAGGAACCCGACCAGCACCAGCATCACGACCAGGCCGGTGAAGCGGATCAGCTTGCGGCGGGTGCCGCTGTCGTCGACGAACACCGGCGGGGCCTCGGCGGCGGGGGCGGCGGCGAGCACGGAACCCGGCACGCAGACGGTCACGCCGTCGGAGGCGAATCCGGCCTTCTGGTTCATGGTGTTCCCGAGCATCGCTCTGCACTCCTGATACCGCGGGGCGGCATGTCCGCCCGATGAGTGAAGACTGCTACGGCCAGGTCAGCGGCGTAATGATCGCGGTGACGACACCGTTGCGTGCCAATTCGCAGGCCTTCGTCACTATCGGGCAAGGGTCGGCCGCCCGGAACGCGGGAAGGGCCGCCCGACGGTGTCGGGCGGCCCTCAGGAGCGTCGCGTGGTGGTCCGGGCCGTCAGCCGGCCTGCGCCACGGGGGCGGTCCCGGCCAGGACGGGGGCGGCGGGGTCGGCCTGCTCGGGCGGGTCCACGACGACCGGCGGGTTGCCGGCGGGCGGGTTCACGACGGGCGGGTTCACGACCGGCGGGTTCCCGGCGGGCGGGGCGACGACGACGGGCGGGTTG
>CAXTTN010000219.1:0-10012 GCA_964247105.1 uncultured Pseudonocardia sp. | reverse complement strand
CTTGATCAGCTTGATGGCGCCCTGGGTCTGCAGGATCTGGCTCTTGCCGTTGCCGGCGAGGTCGTAGGTGAGCGTCTGGATCTCACCGTACTTCTCCTTCGCCTGCGCCTCGGTGAGGCCGACGGAGGCGACCTCGGGCTCGCAGTAGGTGACGCGCGGGATGCCGGCCTCGTCGATGACGGGCGGGTTGAGCCCGGCGATGTCCTCGGCGACGAAGATCCCCTGCGCGAACCCGCGGTGGGCGAGCTGCAGGCCGGGCACGATGTCGCCGACGGCGTACACGTCGGGCAGGTTGGTGCGCAGCCGGTCGTCGGTGAGGACGAAGCCGCGCTCCATGTTCACGCCGGCCTCCTCGTACCCGTGGCCGGTGGTGTTGGGGCCGCGGCCGACGGCGACGAGCAGGTAGTCGGCCTCCAGCTCCTCACCCGACTCCAGCGACACGGTGACGGAGTGCTCGGACTGCTTGGCGCCGGTGAACCGCACGCCGGTCTTGAACGCGATCTTGCGGCGGCGGAACGCGCGCTCCAGCAGCTTGGACGCGAACTCGTCCTCGTTCGGGACCAGCCGGGGCAGCGCCTCCACGATCGTGACCTCGGCCCCGAAGCTCTTGAACACCGACGCGAACTCGACGCCGATCACGCCGCCGCCCAGCACGACGACCCGGCCGGGCACCTCGTCGAGGCGGATGGCCTCGTTGCTGGAGATGATCCGGCCGCCCAGGTCCAGCCCCGGAAGGCTCCGGGAGTAGCTGCCGGTGGCCAGCACCACCTTCTTGCCGACGTAGGTGTCGTCACCGACGGCGACGCTCTTCGGGCCGACGAAGCGGCCCGTGCCCTCCACCAGCGTGATCTTGCGGGACTTCACCAGGCCCTGCAGACCCTTGTAGAGCTTGGCGATCACGCCGTCCTTGTAGGAGTTCACGCCGGCCATGTCGATCCCGGCCAGCGAGCTCTTGACCCCGATCTTGTCGCCCTCGCGGGCGCTGTCGGCCACGTCGGCCGCGTGCAGCAGGGCCTTGGTGGGGATGCAACCGTAGTGCAGGCAGGTGCCGCCCAGCTTGTCGCGCTCCACCAGAACGACCGACATCCCCAGCTCCGCCGCGCGCAGCGCACAGGCGTAGCCACCTGATCCGCCGCCCAGAATGACCAGGTCCGCGTTGTGCTCGGGCACGTCTGTACTCCCTACCGGATAGCCGTCTCGCGGCATGTCACACCGCTCCCGCCATCTTGTCATCCGGAGGCAACCGCTGTCGGAACTGGCTGCCTCCCGGGTTCAGGTCGGCGCCGGGATGGCGGGGTTGGGGTGATCGCGGTCGGCCGCACCGTGACGCCCAGGCCGGGGCGCTGCTGTGCGGTCCGCGCCGATCACAGCCGCGGGTGAGCACCCCGGCCCGATGCGCTGATCACCGGCGGCAGCGCTCAGCCGTGCTCCGCGATGTCCTGCAGCACCGCGAACAGGGTGCGCACCGGCACTCCGGTGCCGCCCTTCGTCGTGTACCCGTAGGGGCCGCCGGAGTGGAAGCTCGGCCCGGCGATGTCCAGGTGCACCCAGTTCAGGCCGTCGGGCACGAACTCGCGCAGGAACGTGCCCGCCGCCAGCATCCCGCCCCAGCGGGTACCCGTGACGTTGGCCAGGTCGGCGACGCGCGAGTCCAGCTCGGCGCGCAGGTGTTCGGGCAGCGGCATCGCCCAGCCGTCCTCGCCGCAGGCCCGGGCCAGGGCCGCGACCCGGTCGCGGAAGTCCTCCGACCCCATCACACCCATCGTCCGCAGTCCGAGCGCGACCTGCTGCGCGCCGGTGAGCGTGGAGGTCTCGACGAGGTAGTCCGGGGCGTCCTCGGCCGCGCGGACGATCGCGTCGGCCAGGATGAGCCGGCCCTCGGCGTCGGTGTTGAGCACCTCGACGGTCGTGCCGCCGTACATGCGCAGCACGTCACCGGGCCGGTAGGCGGTGTCCGACGGCATGTTCTCCGCCATCGGCACGGTCGCGGTGACGGCGACCGGCAGCTCCAGGCGCGCCGCCAGCACCGTGGCGGCGATGACGGCCGCCGCGCCGCTCATGTCCGAGGTCATCGCGTCCATGCCGGCGGCGGGCTTGATCGAGATGCCGCCGGTGTCGAACGTGATGCCCTTGCCGACGAGCGCCACCTTCGCCCGCGGTGACGGCCCGCCCGCGTAGCCGAGCCGGACCAGCCGCGGCTTGCGCGACGAGCCCTGCCCCACCCCGACCACCCCGCCGAAGCCGGCCTCGGCCAGCGCGGCGTCGTCGAGCACCTCGACCGTGACGCCCGCGGCCTCGGCCAGCGCCCGTGCCCGGTCGGCGAAGACGGCGGGGTAGAGGTCGTTGGGCGGGGTGTTGACCAGGTCGCGGGCGGTGCGCACGGCCGTGCCGACGGCCGCCGCGGTGCGCAGCACGGCCTCGGCGTCCGCCGCGTCGGTGGTGAGGCCGACGCGCGCGACCGGCCCCTTGCCGTGGCCGTTGGAGCGGTAGGACGTGAAGGTGTAGGAGCCCAGCAGCGTGCCCTCGGCCGCCGCGGCCAGGTCGATCCGGCCCAGGGTGCTGATCGCGTGCCCGGTGCCGGCCAGGGCGCGGGCGGCGGCACCGGAGGCCCTCCGGACCTGCTCGGCGCTCGGCGTCCCGCCCGCTCCCGGCTTGCCCAGGCCGACCGCGACCAGCAGGGGAGCGGTGGTGGAGCCGCGTGTCGGCACCTTGAGCACCTCGTCGGCCTTGCCCGCCGCGCCGGCGATCCCGAGCAGCGCGGCGAGCCCGCCGTCGAACGCGGCGTCGATCTCGGCGCAGCCCGGTGCGAGGACCGGCCCGTCGTCCCCGGGGAGCAGCCCGACCACCACGGCGTCGGCCTCGGCGGTGGCGGGTGGCCCGCTCGCGATGTACACCTCGGTGGTCACTGTCCTGCCCTTCCGGTCCCGATCTCCCGGCGAGACCGCTTCGAAATGCTAATGACACCCGTGGTGGCCCCGATCGGGCAGGCTCGGATGCTTGGGTGGGGAGGTGTCCTCGAGCGTGCAGCGCCGGCTCGGCACGGCCGACGCGGTCGTGCTCGGGCTCGCCGCCATGCTCGGCACCGGCGTGTTCGCCGTCTGGGGCCCGGCCGCGGCCGCCGCGGGGCCGTGGCTGCTGCTCGCCGTGGTGCTGGCGGGCGTCGTGGCGGCCTGCAACGCCGCGTCCACGGCGGACCTCGCGGTGGCGCACCCCGAGAGCGGCGGCGGCTACGTCTACGGGCGGGAACGGCTGTCGGACGGCGCCGGGCGGCTCGCGGGCGTCGCGTTCCTGGTGGGGAAGTCGGCCTCGGCCGCCGCGGCCGCGGGCGTGTTCGGCGGCTACGTCCTGCCGTCGGCGCCGCTGCCCGCGGCGATCCTGGCGATCGTGATCGCGACGGTGCTCAACGCGTCCGGGGTGCGCTGGACGGCCGGTGGCGCCTACGCCCTCGTGGGAGGCACCCTGGTGGTCCTCCTGCTGGTGGTGACGGTAGGGCTGGCCGGCCCCGGGAACGTCGTCGTCGCGGCGGCCCCGACCGCGCCGGTCGCGGTGGGCGGCGGGCTCGGTGGCGTCCTGACCGCGGCGGGACTCGTGTTCTTCGCGTTCGCCGGCTACGCCCGGATCGCCACGCTGGGAGGCGAGGTCCGCGAGCCGGTCACCACGCTGCGCCGCGCCATCGCGCTGGCGCTGGGCATCGCGCTGGTCGTCTACCTGCTGGTGGCGGTCGCGCTGCTGGTGGGCATGGGGCCCGACCGGCTGGCCGCCGAGACCTCGCCGCTCGTCGCGCTGGTCGACTCGAGCCGGGCACCCGGGCTCGGTGTGCTGGTCCGGGTGGGAGCCGCGGTCGCGGCAGGCTCGGCGCTGCTCTCGGTGCTGGTCGGGATCAGCCGCACCGCCTTCGCGATGGCGCAGCGCGGGGAGCTGCCGCGCGGCCTGGAGGTGGTCTGGTCGCGGGGCACGCCGTGGCGGGCCGACATCGCGGGCGGCGCGGTGGCGATCGTGCTCACCGTGCTCACCGGGCCGGCCGCGGCGATCGCGCTGTCGGCGTGCTCGGTGCTCGTCTACTACGCCGTGATCAACGCGGCCGCGCTGCGCCTGCCCGCGCCGCAGCGGCGCTGGCCCGCCTGGACGTCGGTGCTGGGCCTGGTGCTGTGCGCCGGGCTCGCGGTCCTGCTGCCGCTCACCGAGGTGCTGATCACGGCGGCGGCGCTGCTCGTGGGCTGGACGGCGTGCACGGTGCTGCCGCGCCGCTCGGATCCGGGCCGGTAGCGTCGCACCCCGTGGACGACCTCCTCACCAGCCCGCTCCAGGACCGGCACGCCGCCCTCGGCGCCACCCTCGGCGCCTTCGGCGGGTGGTCGATGCCGATCTCCTACCCCGCGGGCACGGTCGCCGAGCACGCGGCGGTGCGGGAGGCCGTGGGGCTGTTCGACGTCAGCCACCTCGGCAAGCTCGCGATCACCGGTCCGGGGGCCGCGGCGTTCGTCAACCGCTGCTTCACCGCCGACCTCGGGAAGATCGGTCCCGGCCACGCCCAGTACACGCTGTGCTGCACCGCGGCGGGCGGGGTCGTCGATGACGTCATCGTCTACCTCGTCGGTCCCGACGAGGTGCTGGCCGTGCCCAACGCCGCCAACGCCGCGCAGGTGGCGCAGCTGCTGCGGGCGGCCGCGCCCGCGGGCGTGGAGATCGCCGACCGGCACCGCGAGCTGGCCGTGATCGCCGTGCAGGGCCCGCGGGCGCCCGAGCTGTTCACGACGATGTTCACGGGTTTCGAGTCCGTCGCGGGCCTGGACTACATGGCCTTCGCCGACGCCGGCGCCGTCCGGGTGTGCCGTACCGGCTACACCGGCGAGCGGGGCTACGAGCTGCTCGTTCCCGCCGATGCGGCGGGCGGGGTGTGGGACGCGCTCGTGGCCGGCGGGGCCACGCCGTGCGGCCTCGGCGCCCGCGACACCCTCCGCACCGAGATGGGCTACCCCCTGCACGGCCAGGACCTGTCGGTCGACATCTCGCCGGTGCAGGCGGGCAGCGGGTGGGCCGTCGGGTGGTCCAAGCCGGAGTTCTGGGGCCGCGACGCCCTGCTGGCCGAGAAGGCGGCGGGGCCCACGCGGCGGCTGCGCGGGCTGCGGGCCACCGGGCGCGGGATCCCGCGCCCCGGCATGGACGTCCTCGTCGACGGCGCGCGCGTCGGCGTCACGACGTCGGGAACGTTCTCGCCGACGCTGCGCACCGGCATCGCGCTGGCCCTGATCGACACCGCGTCCGGGGTGGGGCCCGACGACGCCGTCACCGTCGACGTGCGGGGCCGGGCCCTGCCATGCACGGTGGTCAGGCCACCGTTCGTCCCCTCCCACGTCCGGTAGTAGGGAGTCCGACCATTGCCCCACCCAGTACCGTGGGCACCATGAGCGCGCCGTTCACCCGGATCCCCCATCCCGCGCCGACGCCGGACGACCGGCGTGCGGCGATCCTCGCCGAGCCGGGGTTCGGCCGGTACTTCACCGACCACATGGTGACGATCCGCTGGACGGCGGCGCAGGGCTGGCACGACGCCGCGGTGGTGCCGTACGGGCCGCTCTCGTTCGACCCGGCGTCGATGGTGCTGCACTACGGGCAGGAGATCTTCGAGGGGCTCAAGGCCTACCGCCGGCCCGACGGGTCGATCGCCTCGTTCCGCCCCGAGGCCAACGCGGCGCGCTTCCGCGGCTCGGCGGCGCGCCTGGCGATGGCGGAGCTGCCCGAGGAGCTGTTCATCGCCTCCATCGCGGAGCTGCTGGCCGTCGACCACGCGTGGGTGCCCGCGGCCGGTGGCGAGGATTCGCTCTACCTGCGCCCGTTCATGCTGGCCACCGAGGTGGGGCTGGGCGTGCGGCCCTCGGCGGAGTACCTCTACGCGCTGATCGCCTCGCCCGCGGGCCCGTACTTCTCCGGCGATCTCAAGCCCGTCGACGTCTGGCTCTCCACCGAGTACACGCGCTCCGCGCTCGGCGGCACCGGCACGGCGAAGTGCGGCGGCAACTACGCCGCGTCGCTGCTGCCGCAGGCCCAGGGCGCCGAGCACGGCTGCGCCCAGGTGGCCTACCTCGACGCCGAGGAGCGCACCTGGATCGACGAGATGGGCTCCAACAACCTCTTCTTCGTGTACGGCTCGGGCGACCACACCGAGGTCGTCACGCCGTCGCTGACCGGCAGCATCCTCGCGGGCATCACCCGCGACTCGGTGCTGGTGCTGGCCAAGGAGCTGGGCTGCCAGGTCACCGAGCGGCGGATCTCGGGGCAGGAGTGGCTCGAGGGCGCCGCCGACGGGCGGATCACCGAGGTGTTCGGCTGCGGCACGGCCGCGGTCGTCACCCCCATCGGCGGGGTCAAGCACAGCGGCGGCGAGGTGCGGATCGGCGACGGGAGCCCCGGCGAGATCACGCAGAAGCTGCGCGCGCTGCTGACGAACATCCAGCGCGGCAGCGCCCCGGACACCCATTCCTGGATGCGCACGCTCCACCCCGCGTAGCGCGCCCGACCCAACCCCTCGCAACGAGTGGCACCTTCGTACGAACCTATCCGACGAAAGTGCCACTCGTTGCCAGGACGAGGAGCGCGCACCCCGTGGCCAGCTCGCTCGCCGCGCCCAGCACGTCACCGGTCATGCCGCCGAAGCGGCGGGCCGTGTGCCGGGACAGGACGACCACCAGGGCCGCGCCGAGCGCCACGGCGACGGGTCCGCGGACCCCGGCCACCGTGTAGCCGGCCGCGCCCAGTACCGCCCACCAGGCGATCGCGACCCACCACGGCTGCGACCCGGCGACCGTCGCCCCCAGCCCGCCCGGCCGGGCCGCCGGCACGCCGCGCCGGGCGACCCAGGTGAAGCCGGCCCGGCCCGCGGCCGCCGCGAGGGTGAGCGTCGCCGGGGCCGCGGCGGGCGGGAGCGCGGCGACCGACGCGGCCTGCGCCCCGAGCACGACGATCAGCGTCACCACCGCGAACGGGCCGGCGCCGCCGTCGCGCATCACGGCCAGCGCCCGTTCCGGCGGGCCGTAGCAGCCCAGGCCGTCGGCGGTGTCGGCCAGGCCGTCGAGGTGCATGCCGCGCGTGGCGAGCCCGGCGAACCCGACGGTCAGCAACCCCGCCACCAGCGCCGGGACGCCCAGGTCCGACAGCCCCCAGAACAGCCCGCCGGCCACCGCGCCGACCAGCCCGCCCACGAGCGGCGCCCAGCGCAGGGCCGCGGCGGCCGTGCGCGCGTCGGGGGCCCCGGTGCGGACGGGCAGCACCGTCAGCCAGCTCAGCGCCAGCGCCAGCCCGCTCACCCGGCCAGCAGCCGCGCTGCCGTCTGCAGGAGCGGCACGGCGACGGCCGCGCCGGTGCCGTCGCCGAGCCGGATGCCGAGGTCCAGCAGCGGGGCCAGGCCGAGGCGGTCGGTGACCAGCGTCCACGCCGGCTCGGGGGAGCGGCCCGCCGCCAGCCACCACTGCGTGGCGCCGGGGGCGATCTCGTCCGCGAGCAGCGCCGCGGCGCCGACGACCAGCCCGTCGAGCAGCACCGGTGTGCGGCGCAGCGCCCCCTGCACGAGGAACCCGGTGAGCACGGCGAGGTCGGCCCCGCCCGCGACGCGGAGCAGGGCCAGCGGGTCGTGCACGTGCGGCCT
The DNA here is from genome assembly GCA_964247105.1 of uncultured Pseudonocardia sp. GTDB lineage: Bacteria > Actinomycetota > Actinomycetes > Mycobacteriales > Pseudonocardiaceae > Pseudonocardia. Next base: position 2,370 of record CAXTTN010000219.1, on the reverse strand, counting down.
GGCCCGTCGCAACCCGTCGCGGACGGCGGCGGCCTTGCGCATCCACCCGTTGTCGTCGATGCCGCTGCCGCGCCCGACCACGGCCACGGGCTCCACCGCGGCCAGTGCCGCGACCAGCACCGATGCCGGCGTCGTCGCGCCCACGCCGAGGGAGCCGGGCACCAGCAGGTCGGCGCCCGCGTCCACCTCCTCGTCGGCCAGCGCGCGCCCGATCGCGAACGCGCGCTCGGCCTCGTCGGCGGTGAGGGCGTCCTCGACGTCGATGCGGCCGCTGCCCCGGCGCACGTGGTAGCGCTGTGCCGGGCCGTCGTCGACCTCGTGGTCGGAGCCGACGTCCACGACCCGGACGGACGCGCCCGCGGCCAGCGCGGCCACCGTGACGGGGGCGCCCTGATCCCGCACCGCCGTGACCTGCAGCAGCGTCGCTCCGGGCGGATCGGCCGAGACCCCGGCCACCGCGATGCCGTGATCAGCGGCCACGACCACGATCCGCGGGCGCCCGAGCGGGTGAGGCGGGCACTGGCCCTGCGCGGCGGCGAGCCACACCCCCAGCTCGGCCAGCCGGCCCAGCGCCCCGGCGGGGACGGCGAGCCCGGCGTGGTGGGCCACCGCAGCGCGTCGGGCGTCGGCATCCGGGGGGCTGACGGCAGGAAGATCCACGGGGTCTTCCTACAGGCCGGTCACTTCAGCCGGAGCGGCAGCCCGGCCACGAGCAGCAGCACCTCGTCGCACACCGCGGCCAGCGCCGCGTTGAGCGCCCCCAGCTCGTCGCGGAACAGCCGCCCGGCACGGCTCGCGGGCACGACGCCGAGCCCGACCTCGGCCGACACCAGCACCACCTCGCCCGGGCACGCCCGCACCGCGTCGACCAGCGCGTCGACCCGGTCCGAGACGTCCACACCGGGGGCGTCCCAGGCGCCCGCGTCGTCGAGCACACCGGTGAGCCAGGTGGCCAGGTCGTCCACCAGCAGCGGCCCGCCGCCCGCGCGGACGATCCGGGCCACGTCCGGCTCCTCCAGCGTCGTCCAGGCCGGCGGGCGGCGGGCGCGGTGGGCGTCGAGCCGCGCGTCCCACTCGGGGTCGTCGGCGTGCCGGCGGGCCGTGGCGAGATAGCGGACGGGGGCGTCGCCGGGCAGCAGGTCCTCGGCGTAGCGCGACTTGCCCGACCGGGTGCCGCCGAGAACGAGCGTGCGCGTCACCGCGGCACGCTACCGTGGCGGGCGTGGCCTTCTACTGGCGATACCAGACCACGTCGGGCATCCCCGTCGACGGTCCGGAGGAGACGTTCGACGACCAGGCCGAGGCGGAGGCGTGGTTCTCCGACATCTGGGCGGAGCTGCGCGCCCAGGGCGTGGACGCGGTGGTGCTGCACGACGGGGAGAAGCAGGTCTACGGCCCGATGAGCCTCCACGAAGGCTAGGGGTTCGCGCCCCGCGCCACCCGTGGCTTCGGGACCCGGAGCTTGCGGATCTGGCTGGCGCGCGTGAAGGAGTACCAGCCGATGCTGAAGGCGCTGATCGCGACGTCCGGGAACTTCGCACGCGTCGCCCGGGTGACCGTGATGGCGAGGATGACGCCTTCCAGGATCATCGTGACCAGCGCGATGAGGCTGAACAGGCTCAGGTACTGCGCGATCGACGGGATCGGCAGCACCACGGAGATCAGCACCACCACGGCGAGCGGCATGAACAGGCCCATGAGGTGCGGACGCGAGTCGACGACGTCGCGGATGTAGGCCTTGACCGGACCGCGGTCGCGCGGCAGGAGGTAGCGGTCGTCACCGGCCGCCATCCGCTCGCGGCGCTCGGCGGACTGCCTGCGCTGCTCGGTGCGGTCCGGCCGGTTGGCGCGGGCGAGGCGGGCGGCCTCGCGCTGGGTGCGCGGCGGGGGCGGGGCCGGGCCGCGGCGCCTGGTCTCGGCCTCGCGGCGCTTCGGCGTCGGGCGGCCCTTGCCCGCGGTGCGGACGCTGTCGGCGGGCGCGTCGTCGACCGCGGCCGTCTCGGCGCCGACTGCGCTCTTCGTGGAACGGCCCAGGAACCTCACGCGACACACCTTACGGGGCACTACGGTCGCGTGGGTGCGCGTGGTGGTGGCTCCTGACTCCTTCGGCGGAACGCTGTCCGCCACGGCGGCCGCGCAGGCGATCGCCGACGGGTGGCGGCGCACCGCGCCCGGCGACGACCTGCGCCTGCTCCCGCTCACCGACGGCGGCACCGGCTTCGTCGACGTGCTGCACGCCGCGCTGGGCGGCCGGTGGCACGAGCGGCCGGTCACGGGGCCGTTCGGCGAGCCGGTGGCGGCGCGCTGGCTGGAGATCGGGGGCACCGCCTACCTGGAGTCCGCCGCCGCGTGCGGGCTGCACCTAGTCCC
>CAXTTN010000218.1:0-10018 GCA_964247105.1 uncultured Pseudonocardia sp. | reverse complement strand
GGATCGCGGGGATGCCGCCGGCCCGGTGCACGTCCTCCATGTGGAAGTCGCCGTTCGGCGCCACCTTCGCCAGGCACGGCACGCGGCGGGAGACGGCGTCGATCGCGGCGAGGTCGAAGTCGATCCCGCCCTCCTGGGCGGCGGCGAGGATGTGCAGCACGGTGTTGGTGGAGCCGCCCATCGCGACGTCGAGCGCCATGGCGTTCTCGAACGCGTCGCGGGTGGCGATGTTGCGGGGGAGCGCGGAGGCGTCGTCGTCCTCGTACCAGCGCCTCGCCAGCGCCATGACGGTGCGGCCGGCTGCGAGGAACAGCTCGCGGCGCGCGGCGTGCGTGGCGAGCGTCGAGCCGTTGCCCGGCAGTGCGAGCCCGAGCGCCTCGGTGAGGCAGTTCATCGAGTTGGCGGTGAACATGCCCGAGCAGGAGCCGCAGGTGGGGCAGGCGGAGCGTTCCACCTCGGCGAGGCCCGCGTCGTCGACCGCGGGGGACGCCGACGCCGAGATCGCGGTGATCAGGTCGGTGGGTGCGTGCGCGACCCCGTTCACGACGACGGCCTTGCCGGCCTCCATCGGCCCGCCGGAGACGAACACGGTGGGGATGTTGAGCCGCATGGCCGCGTTGAGCATGCCGGGAGTGATCTTGTCGCAGTTGGAGATGCAGACCAGCGCGTCGGCGGCGTGGCCGTTGACCATGTACTCGACGGCGTCGGCGATCACCTCGCGGCTCGGGAGGGAGTACAGCATCCCGCCGTGGCCCATCGCGATGCCGTCGTCGACGGCGATGGTGTGGAACTCCTTCGCCACCCCGCCCGCCTCGCGGATCGCGCCCGCGACCAGCTCGCCCATGTCCTTGAGGTGCACGTGGCCGGGCACGAACTGGGTGTAGGAGTTGGCGATGGCGACGATCGGCTTGCCGAAGTCGTCGTCGGTCATGCCGGTGGCGCGCCAGAGCGAGCGCGCTCCGGCGGCGTTGCGGCCATGGGTGGTGACGCGGGAACGCAGTTCGGGCATGGGTTCACTCTCCGGCCGGATCGGGCACCCGGCCGCCGCTGACGGCGGCGAGCCGGGGCAGGTCGCGCAGGCCGACGGAGGGGAGCGGTAGCTCGGCCCCGTCGCTCAGCACCGCGCTGACCCGGCGTTCGTCGAGCCGCAGCGAGCTGATCTCCGACCACGGTACGCGCCGCCCGCCGACGACCTTCCGCACGGCCAGCGCGTCGGCGTCGGCGGTGGTGCGTACGCGCAGGATCCACACGACCATGCCGATCGGGACGAGGTACAGCAGCCACAGGAACGGGCCCGCGAACGCCACCGGGGTGAAGCAGACCGCGATCGCGACGGCGCCGAGCACGGCGAGGGGGCTGGTCCGGAAGACCGCCTGGGGGGCACTCACCCGTCCATCGTCGCATTCCGCTCGTGGGGGGCGCCCGACTTCGCAGGCCGGGGAGCCACCTCGCAGGCCGGGCGGGCCCTGCGACGTGACGGCCCGCCCTGCGAGGTCGGGTGCACCCGCGCGACGCGGCTCACCCGCGCCCGCACCGGCCGTCGGCGGCCGGTGCGGGCGGCGCGGCGAGCCGGGCGACCTCGGCGCGGGCGACGGCCGCGACAGCCGTGTCGGGGCGGTCAGCCGATGCCGGTGCCTCGGTGCCGGCGGCCACGGGCGTCCCGATCCGGACCGCCACCGGACGGCGCCGCAGCCGCCCGTGCCTGGGCAGCAGCTCCGCGGTGCCCGCGATCCCGACCGGCACCACCGGCACACCCGCGGCGGTCGCGAGGCGGAACGCACCGGCGTGGAAACGCCCGGGTGGCCCGTCACCCCGCGTGCCCTCCGGGTACACCACCACCGCCCGCCCGGCCGCCAGCAGGGCGGCGCACCCGGCCAGGTCGGCGCTCCCGCCGCCGGTGCGCCGCACCGGGACCGCGGCCCCGAGCGCCCGGCTGACCATCCCGCGCGGTCCCGACCAGTAGTCGGCCGCCGCGACGAACCGCGGCCGGTGGCGGGCGTCGATCGCCGCCAGCAGCGCGGCGGTGTCGGCGTGCGAGCTGTGGTTGGCGACGACGACGCACCCGCCGCGGGGGAGCGCGCCGCTGACGGTGAGCCCGCCGGTCGCGGCGAGCACCGCCCGCCACAGCCACCGCCGCGCCGCCGCTGCGGTCAGGCCGGCCCCTGGTCCCGGGTCCGCCACACCGGCGCTCACGCCGCACCCGCGACCGCGAGCACCGCGAGGGGCAGGGCCACCAGCAGCGAGTCGATGCGGTCGAGCAGGCCGCCGAACCCCGGCAGCCACCGCCCCGCGTCCTTCGCGCCGGCCTCGCGCTTGACCATCGACTCCAGCAGGTCCCCGAGCACCCCGCCCGCGACGGCGGCGACGAGCAGCCCCGCCGACAGCTGTCCCAGCGCCAGCAGCACCGCGCCCCCGCCGATCGCGGACCCGAGCACCCCCGCCCACGTCTTGGACGGCGAGAGCGGCGACAACGCCCTGGCCAGCGGCCCGCGCCGGCCCAGCACCCGCCCGCCGCACCACGCCGCGACGTCGGCGACCGCCACCGCCAGGCAGACGGCGACGGTCACGGCGGGGTCCAGCAGCACCAGCCCGACCAGCCCGCCGCCGACCCACACCGTGCCGAACAGCCCGTACGCCGCGCGCCTGCCGCCGGTCGCGGTGTCCCCGGCCAGCAACGGGGGCAGCGCCGCCGACAGCGCCAGCACCGGCAGCAGCACCCCGACCGCCGCCGGGACCAGCAGCGCCAGGGCCGGGACCGCCGCCACCCGGGCCACCAGCGCGGCCACGTCCCCGCGCGGCAGCTGCGCGAGCCGGCCGAACTCGATCGCGGCCACGGCGCCGAGACCGGCGGCCAGCGCCAGCCCGCCTGCCCGGCCGGCCAGCAGGAGCGGGCCGAGCACGAGCGGCGCGGCGATCACCCAGGTGCGCCAGCGGGCCGTCAGCTCCGCGCGACGGGCGGCGCCGACGGCCGCGCCGCCGAGCCCGAGGGCGCCCGCGGTGAGGGTCAGGGGGTCCACGGGGCGAGCCTCTCGGTGATCGCCGGCCGGGACGCCCGCAGCTCGACGTGGAGCGCGCGCAGCCGCAGCGCCGCCGTCACCAGCGACCCCGCCGCGACCGCGGCCAGCACCGCGACGGGCGCGAGCACGGCCACCGCCAGCAGGGCGCAGCGCTCGGTCTTCCCGACCGGTCCGCCGTTGATCCGCGGAGCACCCGCGGCCGCCCCGCCGAGCGCCACCCACGACGGCGCGCTCGCCGCGGCCATTGCGGCCAGCACCACCCAGGCCGGCGCCAGCGCGAAGCACCCGGCGAGGGCGGCCAGCTCGGCCGCGCGGTCGCCGAGCTCGTTGACGACCGCGCCCCACCGGGTCGACGCGCCGGACTCCCGCGCAACGGCGCCGTCGAGGTTGGCCGCGGCGAGCCGCAGCGCCAGGAGCACGCCGACGAGCGGGGCCGCGAGCAGCGGCGACGCGACGGTGGCGAGCGTCACGCCGGCCAGCGCCCCGCATCCGACGCCGGCGAGCGTCACGGCGTGCGGGGACACCCGCCGGCGCACCAGCGCTCGTCGGGGCCGGGTCAGGACGTCGGCGTACCAGGGCTTCAGGGCGTAGAGGCCATTGCTCATGGCCACACGGTGGCCGGGCGCGCGGGCCGAGACATCCGTAGTTCTGCGCGTTCCACGTTCTGGTATCTCGGTCCCACGGAGTTGACGCCCGCCCGCACGGGCCGATACCGTCGATCCATGCCGACCACCCGGGTCCTCGTACTTCGCAGGCGCGTCCACGCCTGAGCGAGACCTCGGTCGTCGACGCGCCACCCTCGTTCCGCCACTCCAGGCGGTCGAGGGTTTTTTTGTGCCACAGATCTTCAAGCAGCGAGGCTGACCCCCACATGACCACCGCAACGCCCCGTCCCGCAGGGCCCCGACCGGCACCGCCGCCGGCCCGCCCGGCCGCCGCAGAGCCGCGGACCGACGCCCCGGTGAAGCCGATCTTCGACGCCGTGCCGATGACCGGCGCACAGTCGCTCGTGCGCTCGCTGGAGGAGGTGGGCTGCGAGGTCGTCTTCGGCATCCCCGGCGGCACGATCCTCCCGGCCTACGACCCGCTGCTCGACTCGACGCGGGTGCGCCACGTCCTCGTGCGCCACGAGCAGGGCGGCGGCCACGCGGCCACCGGCTACGCGCAGGCCACCGGCAAGGTCGGTGTCTGCATGGCCACGTCCGGCCCGGGCGCCACCAACCTCGTCACCCCGATCGCCGACGCCCACATGGACTCGATCCCGCTGGTCGCCATCACCGGGCAGCAGTCCCGCCCGCTGATCGGCACCGACGCGTTCCAGGAAGCCGACATCACCGGCATCACGATGCCGATCACCAAGCACAACATGCTGGTCTACGACGCCCGGGACATCCCGCGGGCGATCACCGAGGCGTTCCACCTGGCCAGCACCGGGCGGCCCGGGCCGGTGCTCGTGGACATCCCGAAGGACGTCCTGCAGGAGATGACGACCTTCACCTGGCCCGCGGAGATGCACCTGCCCGGCTACCGGCCGACGACGCGGCCGCACGGCAAGCAGATCCGCGAGGCGGCGAAGCTCATCTGCGCGGCGCGGCGGCCCGTGCTCTACGTCGGCGGCGGCGTGCTCAAGGCGCAGGCGTCGGCCGAGCTGCTGGAGCTGGCCGAGCTCACCGGCATCCCGGTCGTCACCACGCTGATGGCGCGGGGCGCGTTCCCGGACAGCCACCCGCAGCACGTCGGGATGCCCGGCATGCACGGCACCGTCGCGGCGGTGGGGGCGATGCAGAAGTCGGATCTCCTGATCGCGCTCGGCGCGCGCTTCGACGACCGCGTCACCGGCGTGCTGTCGAGCTTCGCGCCGGACGCGCAGGTGATCCACGCGGACATCGACCCGGCGGAGATCTCCAAGAACCGGCGCGCCGACGTCCCGATCGTGGGTGATGCCAGGGAGGTCGTCGTCGAGCTGATCGACGCCGTCACCGCCGAGCGCGCCGCGTCCGGCAGCGCCGACCTGACCGCCTGGTGGGCGCAGCTCGACACCCTGCGCGAGACCTACCCCCTGGGCTACACCTGGCCCGCCGACGGCTCGCTCTCGCCCGAGTACGTGATCGAGCGGATCGGGCGGATCGCCGGCCCCGACGCGGTGTACGTCGCGGGCGTCGGGCAGCACCAGATGTGGGCCGCGCAGTTCATCAAGTACGAGAAGCCGCGGTCCTGGCTCAACTCCGGGGGCCTGGGCACGATGGGCTTCGCGGTGCCCGCGGCGATGGGCGCGAAGATGTCCCGGCCGGACGCGGTGGTGTGGGCCATCGACGGCGACGGCTGCTTCCAGATGACCAACCAGGAGCTCGCCACCTGCGCCATCGAGGGCATCCCGATCAAGGTCGCTGTGATCAACAACGGCAACCTGGGCATGGTCCGGCAGTGGCAGAACCTGTTCTACAAGGAGCGCTACTCCAACACCGACCTCGGCACCCACAAGCACCGCATCCCCGATTTCAAGCTGCTGGCCGAGGCCATGGGCTGCGTCGGGCTGCGCGCCGAGTCGCGCGAGGACGTCGACCGCGTGATCAACGAGGCGATGGCGATCAACGACCGGCCCGTCGTCATCGACTTCGTGGTCGGCGCCGACGCCCAGGTGTGGCCGATGGTGGCCGCGGGCACCGGCAACGACCAGATCATGGCCGCGCGCGACATCCGGCCGCTGTTCGACGGCGACGAGGTCGTCCCGGCCACCGGAGTCGAGGAATGATCCAGCGGCACACCCTGTCGGTGCTCGTCGAGGACAAGCCCGGCGTGCTCGCCCGCGTGTCGGGGCTGTTCTCCCGGCGCGGGTTCAACATCGAGTCGCTGGCCGTCGGGCCCACCGAGCACCCGGACGTCTCGCGCATGACGATCGTCGTGACCGTCGACGACTTCCCGCTCGAGCAGGTCACCAAGCAGCTCAACAAGCTCATCCACGTCATCAAGATCGTGGAGCTGGAGCCGGCCTCGTCGGTGCAGCGGGAGCTGCTGCTGGTCAAGGTGCGCGCCGACGCCGGCGTGCGCAGCCAGGTGCTGGAGATCGTCACCCTGTTCCGCGCCCGTGCCGTCGACGTCACCCCGGAGGCGGTCACGATCGAGGCCACCGGCACGACTGAGAAGATCTCCGCGCTGCTCAAGAACCTGGAGCCCTACGGCATCCGCGAGATGGTGCAGTCCGGGACGATCGCCGTCGGCCGCGGCCCGCGCTCGATCACCGCCGCCACAGTTCGCTAATCGACGAGATAGGACGAGACCACCCGCCATGAGCGTGAACATCTACTACGACGACGACGCCGACCTGTCGATCATCCAGGGCCGCAAGGTCGCCGTGATCGGCTACGGCAGCCAGGGCCACGCGCACTCGCTCTCCCTGCGCGACTCGGGCGTCGACGTGCGCATCGGCCTGCCCGAGGGCTCGAAGAGCCGCGCCAAGGCCGCCGACGAGGGCCTGACGGTCGGCACGCCCGCCGAGGTCTCCGCCTGGGCCGACCTGATCATGATCCTGGCGCCGGACACGAAGCAGCGCTTCATCTACGCCGACGACATCGCGCCCAACCTCGAGGCCGGTGACGCGATCTTCTTCGGCCACGGCTTCAACATCCGCTACGACCTGATCAAGCCCCCGGCCGACGTGGACGTCGCCATGGTGGCGCCCAAGGGCCCCGGCCACCTCGTGCGGCGCCAGTTCGTCGACGGCAAGGGCGTCCCGGCGCTGATCGCCGTCGAGCAGGACGCCACCGGCGGCGCCAAGGCGCTCGCGCTCTCCTACGCCGCGGCCATCGGCGGGGCCCGTGCGGGCGTCATCGAGACCACGTTCAAGGAGGAGACCGAGACCGATCTCTTCGGCGAGCAGGCCGTCCTCTGCGGCGGCGCCGCGGCGCTGGTCCAGACCGGTTTCGAGGTGCTCACCGAGGCCGGTTACGCCCCGGAGATCGCGTACTTCGAGTGCCTGCACGAGCTCAAGCTGATCGTCGACCTCATGTACGAGGGCGGCATCGCCAACGAGCGCTTCTCCATCTCCGACACCGCCGAGTACGGCGACCTCACCCGCGGCCCGCGCGTCGTCAACGCGGCGACCAAGGAGGAGATGAAGCGCATCCTCGCCGAGATCCAGGACGGGCGCTTCGCGGCCGAGTGGGTGGCCGAGGACGAGGCCGGGCGCCCCAACTTCTCGCGCCTGCAGAAGGAAGGCGCGGAGCACCCCATCGAAGAGGTGGGCGAGAAGCTCCGCGGCCTGATGAGCTGGGTGGGCAGCAAGGCCACCTGAGCCAGGCCGCCGCGACACCAACCGTACGAGTGGCACTTTCGTCGCAACCTATCGGACGAAAGTGCCACTCGTCGTCGAGGTGCTCACGCCCGCGCCGGTGCGCAGGGGGGTGCGCTCTACGATCAGGCCCCGTCCTGACCTCTAGCTTGGAGTCGTCGTCACCGTGAGCACCGCCGCCACCCGCCCTGTCGTCCTGCTCGCCGAGAAGCTCGCGCCGTCCGCGGTCGCGATGCTCGGCGACGGCGTCGAGATCCGCCACGTGGACGGCACGGACCGCCCTGCGCTCCTCGCCGCGATCGCCGCCGCCGACGCCCTCCTCGTCCGCTCGGCCACCCAGGTCGACGCCGAGGTCATCGCCGCGTCCACCCGGCTCAAGGTCGTGGCGCGGGCCGGGGTCGGGCTCGACAACGTCGACGTCCCCGCCGCCACCGCGCGCGGCGTGATGGTCGTCAACGCGCCGACGTCGAACATCGTCTCCGCCGCCGAGCACGCGATCGCGCTGCTGCTGGCCGCGGCCCGCCACATCCCGGCCGCCGACGCGTCGCTGCGCGCGGGCCGGTGGGCGCGCAGCTCGCTCACCGGCGTCGAGATCAACGGCAAGGTCGCGGGCATCGTCGGGCTGGGCAAGATCGGCCAGCTGGTGGCGCAGCGCCTCGCCGCGTTCGGCGTCGAGCTGATCGCCTACGACCCCTACGTCGCGCCGGCCCGCGCCGCGCAGCTGGGCATCGAGCTGGTGTCGCTCGACGAGCTGCTCCGCCGCGCCGAGCTCATCTCCATCCACCTGCCCAAGACGCCGGAGACCCTCGGCCTCATCGGCAAGGACCAGCTCGCCCTCACCAAGCCCGGCGTGATCATCGTCAACGCCGCGCGCGGTGGCCTCGTCGACGAGGACGCGCTGGCCGAGGCCGTGCGCAGCGGGCACGTCGGCGGGGCGGGCATCGACGTCTACGTCACCGAGCCAACCACCTCCAGCCCGCTGTTCGAGATCCCGCAGATCGTGGTCACGCCACACCTCGGCGCGTCCACCGACGAGGCGCAGGACCGCGCGGGCACCGACGTCGCGCGGTCGGTGCAGCTCGCGCTGGCCGGCGAGTTCGTGCCGGACGCGGTCAACGTGCAGGTGGGCGGCGCCGTGGGCGAGGAGGTGGCGCCGTGGCTGCCGCTGGTGCAGAAGCTCGGCACGGTGCTCCACGCCGTGGCGGGCCGCGTGCCCACCTCGATCACCGTCGACGTGTCGGGTGAGCTCGCCACCGACGACGTCTCGGTGCTGCAGCTCGCCGCGTTGCGCGGCCTGTTCACCAACGTCGTGGAGGACCAGGTCACGTTCGTCAACGTGCCGGGCCTGGCCGCCGAGCGGGGGGTGTCGGTGGAGCTCGTCACCGCCCCGGAGAGCGTCAACTTCCGCAGCGTCGTGCAGCTGCGCGCGGCCATGCCCGACGGCGAGGCGATCACGGTCTCCGGCACGCTCAGCGGCCGCTCGCAGGTCCACAAGCTCGTGGAGGTCAACGGCCGCCACTTCGATCTGCGCGCCGAGGGCGATGTCCTGCTCCTGGAGTACGCCGACCGCCCCGGCGTCATGGGCCGCGTCGGCTCGCTGCTCGGCGAGGCCGCTGTCAACATCGAGGCCGCGCAGATCAGCCAGACCACCGACGGCTCCGACGCGATCATGCTGCTGCGCATCGACCGCGCCGTCGACCCCGGCGTCGTCGAGCCCATCGGCGCGTCGGTCGGCGCCACCACCACGCGGCTGATCTCGTTCGAGTAGCACTCCTGCCGGGGCCCGCCCCGCGTGGGCCCGTCGGCGGGACGGCGGGCACAATGGCCCACGCGGGGTGTGGTCCGCGGCGTTTCGGGCCGGCGGCAAGCCCCGATTCACCCTCCGGGGCGACCCCTATGGAGTGGCGAGCGGACGGATGGCGCCGTGGCAGCCGGTAGCGTTCCGCCGGGCTGATTTCGGGGCCACATGAGGAGAGGACATCAGGCATGCGCCTTGCGGTCATACCGGGCGACGGCATCGGGCCGGAGGTCATCGACGAGGCGCTCAAGGTCCTCAACGAGGTCCTGCCCGGCGTGGAGACCACCACGTACGACCTCGGTGCCGCGCGATGGCACTCCACCGGCGAGCTCCTGCCCGAGTCGGTGCTCACCGAGCTCCAGCAGCACGACGCGATCCTGCTCGGCGCCGTCGGCGACCCGTCGGTGCCCAGCGGCATCCTGGAGCGCGGCCTGCTGCTGCGCCTGCGGTTCGAGCTCGACCACCACGTCAACCTGCGCCCGGCGAAGCTCTACCCGGGCGTCCGCGGGCCGCTCGCCGGCAACGCCGAGATCGATCTGGTGGTCGTCCGCGAGGGCACCGAGGGCCCCTACGTCGGCACCGGTGGCCTGCTGCGCAAGGACACCCCGCACGAGATCGCCACGGAGGTCAGCGTCAACACGGCGTTCGGCGTGGAACGCGTGGTGCGCGACGCGTTCGGCCGGGCGGAGCGGCGGCCGCGCAAGCACCTGACGCTGGTGCACAAGACCAACGTGCTCACCTTCTCCGGCCGGCTCTGGTCACGGCTGGTGGAGGAGGTGTCGCTCGAGCACCCCGAGGTGTCGGTGGCCTACCAGCACATCGACGCCACGATGATCCACCTGGTGAACGACCCGGGCCGGTTCGACGTGATCGTCACCGACAACCTGTTCGGCGACATCCTCACCGACCTCGCCG
>CAXTTN010000217.1:0-10048 GCA_964247105.1 uncultured Pseudonocardia sp. | reverse complement strand
CCCGTTGCAGTCGGCGCGCGGGACGGAGATGCGCGCGACGTCAGGCGAGGCGGGCCGCGCGCACGTCCTGTGCGGAGCACACCCCCTGCAACAGGCGCGCGAAACGGAAATGCGCGCGACGTCAGGCGAGGCGGGCCGCGCGCACGTCCTACGCAGAGCACACCCCCTGCAACAGGCGCGCGACACGGAAATGCGCGCGACGTCAGGCGAGCCGAGCGGCGCGCACGTTCTGTACGGAGCGCGCCCGCTGCAGCAGGCGCGCGACACGGAAACGCGCGCACCATCAAGCGAGCCGGGCCGCGCGCACGTCCTGCGCCGAGCACGCCCGTTGCAGTCGGCGCGCGGGACGGAGATGCGCGCGACGTCAGGCGAGGCGGGCGGCGCGCACGTTCTGTGCGGAGCGCGCCCGCCGCAACGGGCGCGCGACACGGAGAATGCGCGCTTGCAGAGCTGGCGCGCGCGTTGTGAGGCCGGTGCGCGCGCTGTGAGCGCGGCGCGCTGTGAGCACGGCGCACGCGTTGTGAAACGGCGCACGCGTTGCTCCGCGCGCGGCGCGGGCCAAGCGCGCGCGTCGGCCCGGCTAGCGGCGGCCGTGAGCCGCCACGATGCGCATCACGGCGCGCTCCAGCGCATAGCCCGCGTCGGCCGCCGCGCCCTTGACGTCGGCGTTCACCTCGGCCGCGGCTGCGAACGCCTCGGCCAGCCCGTCCGGGTGCCAGTTGCGCACCTGCTGTTGCACCCGGCGGACCTTCCCGGGCGGCATGCCGAGGGTCTGGGCGAGCCGGTTGGGGTTGCCGCGCCCCGCCGCGCCCACGCGGGCCGCGTTGCGGACGCCCGCGGCCAGCGCATCGGCGATCACCACGGACGGCACGCCGAGCGACTGCGCCCACCGCAGGGCCTCCAGCGCACCGGCGCGATCGCCCACCATCGCGAGGTCGGCGATGTCCCAGCCGAACACCTCGGCGCGGCCGCGGTGGTAGCGGCGCACGGCGGCCTCGTCGATCGCTCCGCCGGTGTCGGCCACCAGCTGCGCCACCGCGGCGGCGAGCTCGCGGAGATCCGACCCGACCGCCTCCACCAGCACCTCGTCGACGCCGGCTGCGAGCTTGCCGCCGAGCCGCCGCACCTCGGCCTTGACGAACGCCGCGCGCTCGTTGGGCCAGCGGATCTGCGGACAGGTGGTGACGGTGGCCCCGCCCTTGCGCAGCGCATCGGCCATCGCCCTGTTGCGGGCGCCGCCCGCGTGCAGCACGACGAGCACGATCCCCTCGGCCGGATCGGCGGCGTGCGCGACGATGGCCTCGGCGAGATCCTTCGCGGCCTCGTGCGCAGCCTGGATCACGATCACCCGCGCCTCCGCGAACAGCGACGGCGACAGCGCGTCGGCCAGGTCCGCCGGGGTGAGCTCGGCGGGGCGGTAGCGGCGCAGCTCCGCGGCCGGATCGGCGGCGCGGGCCTGCGCGAGGACGTCCGCGACGGCGCGCTCGACCAGCAGCTCCTCCTCGCCGAGCACGAGCTGGACGGGGGCGGGTGTCATGTGTCCATGGTCCCAGATGCTGGATCGGACTTGGGACGAACAGGGCTCCTGACGTAACGTGAGCGCTACACAACTTCAGATGGCTCATCCAGAGGGGCAGAGGGAACGGCCCGTTGAAGCCCCGGCAACCGGCGATGCACGTCTCGCGTGCTCGATCACGGTGCCAATTCCGACCCGCACGGTGCGGGGAAGATGAGGAGATCTTCGACATGACGCTGCTCTCTGACGTCTCTGCGACGTCCACTTCGTTCAACCTCGGCCCGGCCCGCGCGCTGTCGTGTCGCGAGTGCGGGCACGAGACGCCGCTGGCCGCCGAGTTCGCGTGCGCCCAGTGCTTCGGGCCGCTGGAGATCGCGTACGACTTCGGGAACGTCACTCGCGCCTCCATCGAGGCCGGGCCTGCGAACATCTGGCGCTACCGCAACCTGCTGCCCGTCCCGAGCGACGTGGCGGACCACCCCAACACCGAGCCCGGCCTCACCCGCCTGATCAAGGCCGACCGGCTCGGCGCCGAGCTGGGCATCCGCAACCTGTGGGTCAAGGACGACACCGGCAACCCCACCCACTCCTTCAAGGACCGGGTGGTGGCCGTCGCGCTGGCCGCCGCCCGCGAGCTGGGCTTCTCCGTGCTCTGCTGCCCCTCCACCGGCAACCTGGCCAACGCCGTCGCCGCCGCCGCGGCCCGCGCCGGCTGGGATTCCGTGGTGCTGATCCCGAAGTCCCTCGAACAGGCCAAGGTGATCACCACCGCGGTCTACGGCGGCACGCTGCTCGCCGTCGACGGCAACTACGACGACGTGAACCGGCTCGCCACGGAGCTCGCCGCCGACCACGAGGACTGGGCGTTCGTGAACGTCAACGTCCGGCCGTACTACGCGGAGGGCTCCAAGACGCTGGGCTACGAGGTGGCCGAGCAGCTGGGCTGGCGGCTGCCCGAGCAGATCGTGATCCCCGTGGCGTCCGGTTCGCAGTTGACCAAGGTGGACAAGGGCTTCACCGAGTTCGGCAAGCTCGGCCTCGTCGAGGCCACGCCGTACACGGTGTTCGGCGCCCAGGCCACCGGCTGCTCGCCGGTGGCGCAGGCGTTCATCGAGGGGCACGACGTGATCCGCCCGGTGCGGCCCGACACCATCGCCCGCTCGCTGGCGATCGGCAACCCCGCCGACGGTCCCTACGTGCTGGACGCCGTGCGGCGCACCGGGGGCGCGGTGGCCCACGTGTCGGACGAGGAGATCGTGGACGGCATCCGGCTGCTGGCCCGCACCGAGGGGGTGTTCGCCGAGACGGCGGGCGGGGTCACCGTGGCCACCACGAGGAAGCTGCTCGCGGAGGGCAAGCTCGACCCCGACGCCGAGACGGTCATCCTGATCACCGGCGACGGCCTCAAGACCCTCGACGCCGTGGCCGGCCAAGTGGGCCCGACGGCCACCGTGCCGTCCACCAGCAAGGCCGTGCGCGAGGCGCTGGCGGCGCGCGGCTGATCGCCCCCTACCAGCCGGACACTCCAGCCGGTGAGCGATCACGGGCCGGAGCCGGCCGACGTGTGGGCCTGCGATCACGGGCAGACGGCGGTGCGCTGCGCCGACCACCTTCCGCCCGCGATCAGCGGCCGCGGGGCGGGCCCCGCGGCGGCGGGAGCGGATCGCCGCGCGTGATCAGCTCCAGGCCCGGGTGGGTGACGCCTGCTTCCTCGGCAACCACCGCGACGTCACCCGACTCGTCCGTGCGGCGCACGGCCGCGCCGGTGGCGGCGAGCCGGGCCAGCAGCGCGACGTTGGGATGGCCGTAGTCGTTGCCCGCCCCCACGCTGACCAGCACGGCACGGGGCGCGACCGCGTCGAGGAACGCGGGCACGGAGTAGCGGGAGCCGTGGTGCGGCATCTTGAGGACGTCCGCGTGCAGATCGGCGTGGCTGCCGAGCAGATCGGCCTGTTCGGCCAGCTCGGCGTCGCCGGGGAGCAGGATCGTGCCGGCGGGTGTGGTGGCCCGCAGCACCACGGAGCCGTCGTTGACCTGCGTGCCGTCGTCGGCGTCGACGAACGCGGCCGGGTGTGGCGGCCCGATGACGTCGAGGGTGAGAGCGGTCCAGCGGAGCGTGGCGCCGGCCGCGAGGGCGACGACCGGCGCTCGCGCCTCGGCCGCCTGTCCCGCGACCTGGCGCAGCGCCCACTCCGGCACCCGGACCGGGCCGACCGCCACCGCGCTCACCGCCCGGCCGCGCAGCGCACCGGCCAGCCCGCCGACGTGATCGGCGTGCAGGTGGCTGATCACCACCAGCGCGATGCCCTGCACGCCCAGGCGGCGCAGGCAGGAGTCGATCGGGCCGTCGGCGGGCCCGGCGTCGACGAGCACCACCCACCCCGGCCGGCCGGTGGCGAGCACGACGGCATCGCCCTGCCCGACGTCGCAGGCCACGGCGGTCCAGCCGGGCGGCGGCCAGCCCGGCGGCACCAGACGGGTGGGCACGAGCACCAGGGCCAGCCCCAGGAGGAGGGCGAGCATCAGCGCGCGGCGGCGGGGTGAGCGGCCGACCAGCACCAGCAGGAGCATTGCCGCGGCGAGCAGCAGGGCACCCACGACGCCCGGCGGCCACGGCAGGGCGGCGCGGGAGATCCCGGCGGACCGATCGGCCACGAGCACGAGCCAGCCGACGAACGGCCCGCTCGCCCACGCGAGCGCCTGCGCGACCGCCGGGGCGACCGGGGACACCAGGGCCGCCAGCACGCCGAGCACCGTGGCCGGGGCGACGACGGGAGCGGCGAGCAGGTTGGCGACGACCGCGACCGGTGCGACCTGCCCGCTCAGCCCGGCCACCACCGGCGCGGTGACCAGGAACGCGGCCGTGGACACGGCCAGCGCGTCGGCGATCCAGCCCGGGACGCGCCGCCGACGCAGAGCCCGGGCCAGACCGGGCGCCAGCAGCACCAGCGCGGCCGTGGCCAGCACCGAGAGCGCGAAGCCGGGATCGAGCGCGAGGGACGGATCGACCGGCAGCAGCACGAGCACCGCGACCGCCAGCGACGGCATCGCCGACCGTGCCCGCCCCGACGCCATCGCCAGCAGCACCACCCCGCCCATGACCCCGGCCCGCACCACGCTCGGTGACGGCCGCGCGAGCACGACGAACCCGATCACCGCGGCCGCGCCCAGCGCCGCGGCCAGCCGCGGATCGGCCCGGGCCCGGCGGAGCACCATCAGCAGCGCGCCGCTGACGAAGGCCAGGTTGGCACCCGACACAGCCAGCAGATGCGTCAGGCCGGCCGTTCGGAAATCGGACTCGGACTCGACGGCGAGCCCGACGGTGTCTCCGACGGCCAGGCCGGGGAGCAATCCGGCCTCGGCGTCCGGGAGCGCCGCGCGTGCGGCCTCGCGCAGCCCGGTGCGCAAGCCGCCCGCGGCGACTTGCCACCAGGGCGGCGGAGCGACCTCCGTGGGCGGACCGCGCACCCGGAGCACCGCGACCACCAGATCGGAGCGGGTGGGCGGGGCCAGCAGCCCGGTGGCCGTGACGGCCTGCCCCGGCAGCAGGCCCTCCCATCCGTCCACGGGAGCCAGCAGCAGCACCCGCCCGCCTCCGGACCACCGCGCCGGGCCTGCGGTGGCCTCGTCGAGGGTGCCGGCCACCAGCACCTGGCTCGGCCCGCCCGGCCGGGAACCGTAGGCCGATCCCGCCAGGGGCTTCGGGTCGTCGCTCACCACCAGCCTCAGCGTGGCCGCCGCCCCCCGCTGCGCCTGCGCGCGGAGCGGGTGACCGGCGACCATCAGCGTGTCGACGCCGATCACCAGACCGGCCGCGGCCGCGCATCCCGCGACGGCGAGCACGGCGGGCGGCCACGACCGGCGCCACGCCACGGCCGCCGCAGCCGCGGCGGCGACACCGGTGGCGACCGCCGCGATCGGGCCGAGGCCCAGGCCCAGCAGCATCACCGCCCACGCGGCCAGCGCAGCCGGCACCAGCCGCAGATCGGGCGGGTGCGGCAGCTCCTCCGGCACCCTCACCGGACCGTCACCAGCTCACGGAGCTGCGCGAACCGCCGCTCGCCGATCCCCTCGATCTCGCGGAGCTGGTCGACCGTGGCGAACCGGCCGTTCGCGGTGCGCCAATCCAGGATGCGCTGGACCGTGACCGGGCCGATGCCGGGCAGCGTGTCGAGCTGGGCGGCGGTGGCGCTGTTCAGATCGATCTTTCCGGCGGGTGCCGCCGCGCCGCCGGGCGGAGCCACGGCATCGGCCGGTGCGGGGACTCCGACCACGATCTGCTCGCCGTCGGCGACCTTGCGGGCCAGGTTCAGACCCGTCAGATCAGCTCCCGGCAGCGCTCCGCCCGCCGCCTCCAGCGCATCGGCGACCCGAGCCCCCTCGGGCACCTGAACCAGCCCCGGTTTGCGGACCTTGCCCGACACGCTGACCACCAGCGGCCCCGCGGGCGGCGCGCTCGACGACGGAGCCGCCGATCCCAGGACCGACGGGGCCGACACCGCGGGCAGGGCCGGCACCGGCTCGGCCCGGGGCCGCTCGGACCACACACCCACCGCGGCGACCACGGCGCCGACGGCCGCCACCAGGATCAGCGCGACGGCGCCCGGACGCCCCGGATCGAGGCGCGCCCCGCGCCAGGAGGCGGGGACGAGCCGCCCGAGCCGCCCCACCCTCCGGGGCGCGACCGGCACCGGCTCCGTGGGCGGCTCGCACGGCTGCCACGGCTCCGGCGGTACGGATTCCCCGACGCGCGGGCGATCCTCCGGCGCGCCGAGCACCGCGGCGAGCCGCCCGGAGCGGGACGGAGGATCGGGTGAGGCCACGGCTCGACGCTAGGGCCGTGCACGGATCCATTCGGGTGGTCCCGGATTCTGTGGACGGCCGACCGGCGATGTGGACAAACGGGCGGGATGGGCACGTGATCGCCGCAGAGGGGCCCTGAGCGGCACAGGTGCAGCTCCTGGCCCGCTGTCGGCGATCATGGGCCCCGGGGGCGGCATTCGTCCGGCAACGAGGCAGCTGCGGCCCATCGCCGCGGCGGCCCGGCCCTACCCCGCCGGCACCACCACGACGGCGAGCAGCCCGGTGCCCACGTGGGCCCCGATCACCGCGCCCACCTCGGACACCAGCATCCGCGCCACGTCCAGCCGGTCCCGCAGCCGGGCCGCGAGCTCCTCCGCGCGAGCGGCCGCACCGAGGTGGTGGACGGCGAGGTCGACCGGTCCCTCACCGGCCGCCTTCACCGCCAGCTCCACCAGCCGCTGTACCGCCCGCGCGGTGGTGCGCACCTTCTCCAGCGGCACGATCCGCCCGCCCGCCACGTGCAACAGCGGCTTGACCGCGAGCGCCGTTCCGAACAGCGCCGCCGCCGCGCCTATCCGGCCGCCCCGGCGCAGGCGCTCGAGCGTGTCGACCGAGAAGAACATGCGGCAACGCGCGGCGACCTCGGCGGCGGCCACCGCCACCACGGCCCCGTCCGCGCCGGATGCGGCGGAATCGGCCGCGGCGAGCACCGCGTACCCGAGCCCCATCCCGGCGGCCTGCGAGTCGACCACGCGGACCCGGTCCGGTCCGACCTCGAGCGCCGCCGCCCGTGCCGCCTCCCAGGTGCCCGACAGCTCCCGCGACAGGTGCACCGACACCACGCCGTCGGCGCCGCCGTCGAGAGCGGCCCGGTAACAGGCGGCGAACTCGGCCGGGGTGGGACGGGAGGTCTGCACGTCGAGGCGGCGGTCCGCGAGCGCGACGAGCAGGGCGGACGTGTCGACGTCGACGCCCTCGCGCCCGACCCGCTCCCCCAGCCGCACCTCCAACGGCACGATCCGGATGCCGCGCTCGGCGGCGATCCCGGCCGGCAGGTAGGAGGTGGAGTCAGTCACCACGGTGATCACCGCCGGACCCTACTGGCGCAGGAGCGGACGCAGCACCTCGGCGCACGCCGTCCCGACGGCGGCGTGACCCGGCCAGCCCCAGTGCATCCCGTCCGGGTTGCCCTGCCCGGACAGCACGTGCTCGCCCACGAGCGGCGGCAGGTCCAGCAGCGCCACGCCGGCCGCCGAGGCCCACGCCCGCGTCGCCCGCTCCGCGGCCGGGCGTCCGGCGTGCACGCCGCTGTAGTCGGCGGCCCGGTGCAAGGGCGGCAGCACTGCGACGACGGGGATGCCCGGCCGGATCGCGAGCACGGCCGCCCGGCACAGCTCCAGGTGACGGACGGTGAGGTGCGGCGGCAGCGCGACCGGCCCCCCGCCGGGGAGCAGGCGCGCCAGACCCCGGGCGAGGACGGGCTGGGCGCGCCGGTACCCGGTGCGGACCGCGCGCCGCACCCCGTCCGGGCGGAGCGCCGGGATGAGTTCGCGCAGGGCCGTGGGCAGCGGGGACGGCAGCGTGTCCATCCCGCCCACGCCCAGCACCAGCGCGTCGACGCGCGGCATCACCGCCCACACGCGCGGGTCGTGGCATAGCGCTTGCCAGGCGTGGCGGGCGGTTCAGCCGATGCCGGCGACCAGCTCCGCGCGGCCGCCGAGCGCGGCGGCGGCGATGTTGGGCCACAGCCGGGGGTCGTCGGCCGGC
Organism: uncultured Pseudonocardia sp.; assembly: GCA_964247105.1. Taxonomy (GTDB): domain Bacteria; phylum Actinomycetota; class Actinomycetes; order Mycobacteriales; family Pseudonocardiaceae; genus Pseudonocardia. Next base: position 1,962 of record CAXTTN010000217.1, on the reverse strand, counting down.
TCCCCGCGCTCAGGACCGTGGAAGGCCAGCGAATCGGCCAGCACGAGCAACGTCGGGGTCGGGGTCGGGGTCACGGTGCCGACGGGCGAGCTCGCAAGCTCGCTCACGTACCCACGTTGTAGCCGGCCAGCCGCCAGCGCGGGTGGTCGTCGCGCCGGGCCAGCGACGCCCAGCGGGCGTTGCCCATCCCGCCGATCGCGGGCCACGTCGAGGTCGGCAGGCCCAACAGGCCGCAGACCAGCCCGGCGATCATGCCGCCGTGGGCCACCATCACCACGATGCCCTGCGGGTTGTCGGCGTACTCCTCGTCCAGCTCGTCCACGACGGGACGCGAGCGGTGCACCACCTCGATCCGCGACTCACCCCCGGGCGGAGCCCAGGCCGGGTCGGACCGCCACGTGGCGATGGCGCCCGGGTAGTCCTGCTCGATCTCGGCGACGGTGCGGCCCTGCCACTCCCCGAGGTGCGTCTCGCGCAGGCGCTGGTCGAGCTTCACGGCCAGCCCGGCGGCCTCGCCGATCACCTCGGCCGTGTCCACGGCCCGGCGCAGGTCGGAGCTGATCAGCCGGTCCGGCCCGAGCCGCGCGACCTCCGGCGCCACCGCGCGCGCCTGCTCGCGACCGGCTGCGGTGAGCATCGAGTCGATGTGGCCCTGCATCCGCCCCTCGACGTTGTGGTCGGTCTGACCGTGACGCAGCAGGACCAGCCTGCGCAGCGTCACCCCGCGCCGTCCGGGACCGGAGGGTGGGCCTCCGGGAAGTCGATGCGGGGGCAGTCCTTCCACAGCCGGCCGAGGCCGTAGAACTCGCGCTCCTCGGTGTGCTGCACGTGCACCACGACGTCGACGAAGTCGAGCAGCACCCAGCGGCCCTCGCGCGTGCCCTCGCGGCGGGTCGGCTTGGCCCCGTTCAGGCGCATCTTCTCCTCGACCTCGTCGACGATGGCCTGCACCTGCCGCTCGTTGGGCGCGGACGCGATCACGAACAGGTCGGTGATCACGAGCTGCTCGGACACGTCGAGCACGACGATGTCCTGCGCCAGCTTGTCGGCGGCGGCCGTCACGGCCACGCGGGCCATCGCGAGCGCCTGGTCGGTTGCGGTCATGATGCCGCCTCCGCGGGAACGAGTACGTCGGCGGTCATGAAGCCGCCTCCGCGGGAACGAGTACGTCGGCGGTCACTGCATCCTCTCCCGGTCCGCCCGGCAGGCCGACCTGTACCGCACAGTCTCCCAGCCGGGTGACGGGCAGAGCTCAGCGGGTGAACGCGCAGAACTCGTTGCCGTCCGGGTCGGCGAGCACCGTCCAGCGGATCTCGCGATCCCGCTCGCGGACGACCGTGGCGCCCGCCGCGACCAGCTCGCCGGCGTCCCCGAGCACGTCCCAGTGGCAGCGGTTCTTGACCACCCGCTCGTCGTCGACGGGGACGAACTTCCAGGTGACCTCGCCGAGACCGGCGGCGCCGTGGATCCAGCGCGGCGTGCCGTCCGGGCCGGGGCCGAGCTTCCCGCCGACGCGGGCGGCCCACCAGGCCGCGACGGCAGCGGGCCGGGCGCTGTCGACGCAGATCGCGAGCAGCCCGGGCGCGGCGCCGGGGAAGGCGCAGAACTCGTTGCCCTCCGGATCGGCGAGCACGCGGAACTCACCCTCGTCGTGCAGCACGGTGGCGCCGCCCCCCTCCCCGCCCACGTCGAGGTGCACCCGGTTCCTGGCGGTCTTGGGCTCGGGCACCCGGTTCACCCACAGCACGGCCTCGCCGGCACGGCGCAGGACGGCGTCGCCTCCGTCGAGCCGCTCGACGTCCAGGCCCAGCACGTCACCCCAGAACCCGGCGAGGCGGGCGGGGTCGACGGCGTCGAGGCAGAGGTCCTTGAACGTGACGGCCCGCATCAGGAGACCGCCGCGAGCCTGCGGTTGCGCAGGATGCTCGACAGGAACGCCGCGCCGATGAACGCGACGCCGAT
>CAXTTN010000216.1:0-10077 GCA_964247105.1 uncultured Pseudonocardia sp. | reverse complement strand
TGCGGGCGTAGTGGATCAGCGCGTCCTGGACGTCGAGGGGGTGGGTGGGGATGACACCCTCGATGAGGTCCTCCTCGCGGGCGCCGTGCAGCGACAGCCCGAAGCGGCAGCAGTAGACCTTGCCGCCCTCCTGGATGAACGTCGCGAGCGAGGAGTTGATGTTGTGCTCGCCGGGGAAGGCGGAGTTGCCGGTGGTGGGGAAACCGCGGGTGGCCAGGCAGTTGAGCGAGCCGGGGCCGTAGAAGTAGATCGCGGACTCGAAGCCCTTCCGCTGCGCGCGGGTGGCCTGCAGGATCGCGACGAAGCTGACGGACGACTCGTGCGCGATGCCGTGGACGAGGGTGAAGTAGGACTCGCCGTTCTCGGCCTGGTAGTCGGGGAAGACCTTCGTGCCGCCGTAGATGGTCGAGCCCTCGGGCAGCGAGGGGTGGGCGATCTCTTCGAGGCTCTGCTTCTCGAGATCGGTCAGGTCGGCCATGGGTTCTCCTTGGTGGGATGGGCTGTATCGATGCTTCGGCCCTGACGAGCAGGCCTCAGGCGACGGTGCGTGGGGCGGCCCAGTCGTCGTCGACCGGGTAGGTGTCCTGCGGTGTTCCGGCCAGCCAGTGCAGGCCCGTGGCGACCGTGCTGCGCCGCGTCGCCACGATCTGGCGCGCGAGGTGCTCGGCGTCCGCGGCGACGCCGGCGAACCGGCCCGAGCCCCAGGTGTACTGCCAGGGCAGCCCGAGGAAGTACAGGCCCGGCTGGCTGGTGACGCCGCGGTCGTGGGTGGGGTAGCCGCGGCCGTTGAAGATCGGCAGCTCGATCCACCGGTCGTCCCGGCCGTAGCCGGTGCTCCAGATGATCGAGGTGATGCCGGCGGCCGCGAGATCGACGTCCGGCGGGTTCTCGGCCTCGGGGCCGGGTTCCCAGACCGGGACGTAGCGGGCCTGGACCGGCGCGTCGACCCCCTGCGCCGCGATCCAGGCGTCGATCGAGTCCTTGATGGACTCCGACACGGCATCGGCGCCGTCGAGGTGGGCGCGCAGGTCGGGGCCGAACGACAGGCGGCCGTTCGAGACGCGCGTCAGGCGCCCGTGCAGTGCCATGCCTTCGAGGGCGAACCGGCGCAGGTCGATGTCGTGCCCGCCGTCGCGGCCGGTGACGTAGTGGTTGGCGCGGAAGCGCACGGCGTCGGCGTCGGCGAACCGGTCGATGCCGCGCGTGTAGGTGCCCATGTCGTCGAGCCAGGCGACGACGTCGCGGCCGCGGTAGAACCGGGCGACCCGCGGCGCGGATCCCGTGGCGAGGTGCACCGATCGGCCCGCGAGGTGCAGGTCCTCGGCGATCTGGCAGCCCGACTGGCCGGTGCCGACGACGAGCACGGCCCCCTCGGGCAGCTGCTCGGGGTTCTTGTACGCCGAGGAGTGCAGCTGCGTGATGGCGTCCGGGATGCGCTCGGCCATCCGCGGGATGCGCGGCACCTGGTAGGGCCCGGTGGCGACCACGACCTGGTCGGCGGTGAGCGTGCCGCCGTCGGTCGCGATCTCGAACGTGCCGTCGCCGCGGCCGCGTAGGCGCGTGGCGGCGACGCCCTCCACCAGCGGCGGGTCGAACGAGGCCGCGTACTTCTCCAGGTACTGCACGATCTCGTCGCGCACGATGAAGCCGTCGGGATCGTCACCGGCGTAGGCGAAGCCCGGCAGCCGGCACTGCCAGTTCGGCGTGACCAGGCAGAACGAGTCCCAGCGGCGGTTGCGCCACTCGGTGCCCACCCGGTCGCGCTCCAGCACCACGTGGTCGATGCCGCGGTGGGTGAGCCACCAGCTCATCGACAGGCCCGCCTGACCGCCGCCGATCACCACGACGGAGCGGTGGGTGTCGTCGAGCCGGTCCGGAGCGGGCATGGCGGAAGTCAACCGCCGGCTCGTTGCCGGACGGTTGCCTCCGGATACCGTCGAGGTTGCGCGGTGTTGCGGCGGCGTTTCTAGATGCGGCGGGCGTTGTGGAACGGCATGTACGCCATGTTGCTGATCTGCACCGGCTCGCCGGACTCGGTGGCGTTGAGGACCTTGCCGCCGCCCAGGTAGATGCCGACGTGGCTGACCGGGGAGTAGAAGAAGACCAGGTCGCCGGGGCGCAGATCGGCCTTCGACACCGCGGTGCCCGCCGTGGACTGCGCGGCCGACGTGCGCGGCAGCGACACCCCGGCCTGCCTGAACGCCCAGACCATCAGGCCCGAGCAGTCGAACGCGTTCGGCCCGACCGAGCCCCACGAGTACGGCTTGCCGATCTTCGTCATCGCCGCCTTCAGCGCCGCGGCGCCGGCGCCGGTGCCCGCGGTCACCTTCGGCACGGGGGCCGGCTTGGGCGCGGGTGCGTGGGTCGGGACGGACGCGGGCCGTGCCACGGCCGCCGCGCGGGCGGCCGGGGCCGTGGCCGTGAGGGCCTTCGCGGTGGCGGTGGCCTCGCTGACGATCCTCGGGACCTGCACGGTGGGATGGTCCGCGGCCTGGGCCGCCGCGGCCGCCGGGGCGGCGACCAGCGGTGCGGCCACCGCGGCGGCGCCGGTGGCGGGGAGGCCGCCGGTCGCGGGGAGGGCTCCGGTGGCCGACGACGTGCCGACCAGCGTGAGCGCCGCGGAGGACACCGCGGGCTGCGCCGTCGTGGCGGGGGAGTGGGCACCGAACCCGCCGGTGGCGGTGATCGCGGCGGCCGCACCGACGGCGGTGATGGCCGTGACCGACATCGCCGTGAGCACCGGACGGCTCGGCGCGCGGTGGCGCAGCACCTGCTCGGCCTGGCCCGCGGCGTGGGCGAGCGCTCCGGCGTGGGCGGCGGCGGCCCTCGACACGGCGCCCGCGGCCTGGGCGGCGGTGGCGGACAGGGCCCGCGCGTCGGGTGCGGGCCGCTGCGGCGCGTAGGACGGCGGGGCGTGCAGCACCGCGGAATGCCGTGACATCCGGTCGCGGGGCGCGGGGATCGCCACGCCGAGCCGTTCGAGGAGGGCGGTGGCGAGCTCGGCGGTGCTGGAGCCGAGCATCTCGTTCGCGGCGCCGGGGAGCGCAGCACAGTGTTTCGGCATGGCAGAGCGTCCTTGGCCCGGGCGCAAACGTGCTCCTGCCCTGGTGCGAGGCGGCGCCCGTGGGGAGCGTCGGCGGGCAGGAGACCCGGGACCGACCAGGCGCACCGGACGGCCCTGTGCGCCGTCCAGCCCGAGGACCGTAACCATTCCGTGACTCCCGACGGCAGGAGGATCACGATCGTGTGCGACGACCGGGCGGCTGCCCGCCGCGAACGGCACCCTCGCTGCTCCGAATGCAGGAGCCGTGGTCAGGAGAGGAGGGACGGTGCCCTCGTCGCGGCCCCGGAGGTCACGGTCGCCGTGACCGTGCCGCTGAACTGCTCCGATGCCGCCGTGACGGGTGCGGTGACCGGGCGCCAGACGTCGCGGATCGGCTCGGCGGCGGCGCTCTCGCCGAGCGGTACCAGGCCGTACCTGTCCTCGATCGTGCGGAGCAGGCGGTAGTGGTCGATGCGCTCCGGGTACTCACCCGGCGTCACCATCGGCCCGGCGAGCACGGTGGCGAAGTGGGGCATCGTCGGAGCGGTCCTCCGACTCGTCGACCGTGAGCACCAGCAGCGCGTCGTGGCCCGCCGCCCACGCGAAGTGGCCGCCCAGCGTGCGGCGGGCCCCCTCGTCGCCCGCCGCGACATCGCAGTCGTGCGTGTCGTGGCACAGGTTCGGGATGAGGAACGCGACGGTCGGCAGGCCGGCCCGGTCCGGATCGGACGCCGGCAGGTCGGTCGTGGCCGTCGGTGAAATCGGCCCACGGGCTGTGCGGCGCGTCACCCGTCCGGATGGTTCTTCCTACCCGGCCCGGTGCAACGCGAGCATCCCGTCCGCCGGGCCGCCGGTGCTCCACGATCCGGAGGACGCCGTCCACGTCCGGCCGTCGTAGGTGACGGAGTCGAGCCCGAGTGCCGTGGAGTGGGCCACGAGCCAGCTCGCGAGGGCCCAGCCCCGAGCCGCGGTCTGCGGGCCGCTCAGCCGGGCGGTGCCCAGCTCCCGGACGGCCAGCGTCGCGACGTCCGCGCCGGGGGAGGTGAGGGTGAGGTGCGCGCAGGTGAAGCCGGCCGGGGTCTCGCCGGTGAGCGCTCGCGCCATGGCCCGCGCCTGCGTTTCCCACCGCGCGTAGGCCTGCGGCGAGGCCGAGCGCTGCACGAGCTGTGCGGCCTCGGTGACGCTCATCGTGGTCCAGTCGGGCTCCGAGCGGAGCTTGTCGTAGAACGCCGTTGCGGCGTGGACGGGGTCGGTGACCTCCGCGTACGTGCCCCAGCCCTGGCTGGGCCGCTGCTGGAAGAGCCCGGCCGAGTCGCGGTCGCCGCCGGGCAGGTTGCGCAGGCCCGACTCCTGCATCGCCGTGGCCAGCGCCACCGTCACAGCGTGGTTGGGCATGCCCTGCGCGAGCCCGACCCCGGCGATCGTGGCGGCGTTGCCGGCCTGTTCGACGGTGAGGTCGGCGCTGCCGTCGGACGCGGCGGCGCACCCCGGCGTGGCGAGGAGATCGCCGCGCAGTACCAGCACACCCACGGTGAGAACGCCCGCCAGTACGAGCACCACCGCCGCGGCGACCCACCGTCCCATGCCTCCCATGGTGCACACTCAGCCTGAACCGATCTTCAGGAGGACCCGTGCCCGCGACCACCATCCCCGGCGCCGCGACCGCTCCGACGTTGCGCGCCCACATCGCCGTCCCACCGGTCGGCGACGGCCCGTGGCCCGGCGTCGTCGTGATCCACGAGGCGTTCGGCCTCGACGAGGACACCAAGCAGCAGGCGGAGAAGCTCGCCGCGGCGGGCTACCTCGCGGTCGCTCCCGACATGTTCACCGCGGGCGGGGCGATCCGCTGCCTCCGCTCCACGTTCGCGTCGCTGGCCGCCGGGAAGGGCCCCGCGTTCGACGACCTGGAGGCCACCCGCAGCTGGCTCGCGGCGCGCGCGGACTGCACCGGGAAGGTCGGGATCATCGGGTTCTGCATGGGCGGTGGCTTCGCGCTGCTCGGCGCCACCCGCGACTTCGACGCCTCGGCGCCCAACTACGGCCCGCTCCCCAAGGACGCGGCCACGGTGCTGAAGGGTGCGTGCCCGGTGGTGGCGAGCTACGGCGGCAAGGACCGCGGTCTCAAGGGCGCGGCCGCGGAGCTGGAGGCCGTGTTCACCGCGGCGGGTGTCACGCACGACGTCAAGGAGTACCCCGACGCCGGGCACTCCTTCATGAACCGGCTGAACGTCGGGCCGCTGTCGGTGCTGATGCGGGTGGCGGGCCTGGGGTACCACGGGCCGTCCTCGGAGGACGCCTGGGCGCGCATCCTGCGGTTCTTCGACCAGCACCTGCGCGATTCGCCCGCTTCGTCCTAGCTGAGAGTCGGCTATCGGTTCTGTGGGTAGCGTGGGGACATGACCCAGGCACTGCCGCTCCACATGCAGCGAGACCATTTCGATCCGGTCGCCGAGCTGGCCGGGATCCGCGAGGAGGAGGGAGCCCGCCGGATCATCTCGACGTTCGGGATGCCCGCGTGGATCGTGACCCGCCACGACGACGTGCGCGAGGTGCTCGGCGACGCCACCCGCTTCAGCAACGCCGCGCGCACGGCGTTCGCGATGCCCGGCGACCCGCGCACCGACGAGGAGCGCAGGCGCGCGCTCGCCGGGCAGCTGCTGCTCACCGACCCGCCCGAGCACACGCGGTTGCGCCGCTTCCTCACCCCGGAGTTCACCGTCCGGCGGATGCGGCGGCTGGAGCCGCGGATCGTCGAGATCGTCGACGAGCACCTGGACGCGCTGGAGGCGGCGGGGAGCCCCGCCGACCTGGTGCCGACGTTCGCGCTGCCGATCCCGTCCCTGGTGATCTGCGAGCTGCTCGGGGTGCCGTACTCCGACCGGGACGCCTTCCAGCGGCGCACCGCCCGCCAGCTCGACCTCTCGCTCCCGATCGAGGAGCGCATCGGCCTGCAGCAGGAGGGCCGCACCTACATGGAGGGCCTGGTGGCGCGGGCCAAGGCCGACCCCGGCGAGGACATGCTGGGCATGCTCGTGCGCGAGCACGGTGAGGAGATGACCGACGACGAGCTCGCCGGCATCTCCTCGCTCCTGCTGATCGCCGGGCACGAGACCACGTCCAACATGCTCGGGCTCGGCACGCTCGCGCTGCTGCGCCACCCCGACCAGCTCGCGCTGGTGCGCGACGACCCGTCGGTCGTCGACGCGGCGGTCGAGGAGCTGATGCGCTGGCTGTCGATCGTGCACACCGGGTTCGCCCGCACCACCACGGTCGACGTCGAGATCGCCGGGCAGGCGATCCCGGCGGGCGAGCTGGTGCTGTGCGCGCTGCCCGCCGCCAACCGCGACCCGTCCTACCTCGCGGATCCCGAGACGCTCGACGTCACGCGCGGCGCCATGGGTCACCTCGCGTTCGGGCACGGCGTGCACCACTGCCTGGGCGCGCCGCTGGCCCGGATGGAGATGCGGGTCGCGTTCCCCGCGCTGCTGCGGCGCTTCCCGGGGCTCGCCCTGGGCGTGCCGTTCGACGAGGTGCCGTTCCGCGCGTTCCACTTCATCTACGGGCTGCACTCGCTGCCCGTCACGTGGTGAGAAGGAGAAGCACAGTGAAGATCGCCGCGGACCGGAACACGTGCATCGGGGCCGGGCTGTGCGTCGCCACCTCGGACACGGTGTTCGACCAGGACGACGACGGCATCGTGCTGGTGCTCGTCGAGGAGCCCGACGGCGCCGGCGCCGAGGCGGCCAGGGAGGCGGCGTCGCTGTGCCCGTCCGGAGCACTGACGGTGATCGACTGACCGTGTGATCGACTGACCGGATGCAGCGGGCGATGCGCGTCGACGCCGTGCGCAACCACGACCGCATCGTGGCCGCCGCGGGCGCCGCGTTCGAGGAGCTGGGCTCGGGGGTCGCGCTGGAGGAGGTGGCGCGCCGCGCCGGGGTCGGCGTCGCCACGCTCTACCGGCGCTTCCGCAACCGCGACCAGCTCGTCCGCGCCGTGTTCGCGCACGTGGTCGCCACCGAGATCCGGCCCGCGGTGGCGACCGGTGACCCGTGGCGGGACCTCGTGCGGGCGTTGGAGGCCACCGTCGCCTCGGTGGCGGCGCACCGGGTGATGATCCGGCTCGCCCACGAGGCGGGCGCCATCGACGTCGACGTCGTGCGGAGCTGCCTGAGCTCGATGGACCGGCTGCTGCGCCCCGCGGTCGACGCGGGGCTGGTGCGGCCCGAGCTGGTGCCCCGCGACCTCGCGGCCGTGGTGGTGATGGCGCTGGCCACCGTGCACGACGGCGACCCCGACGGCGCCGACCGGCGCCGCTACCTCGCGTTGCTGCTCGACGGCCTGCGCCCGGCCCCCGCCCCGCTGCCCCCGCCGTCGTCGACGTAGCTCATCCGCACGCTCGACGGAATGCGCGGCACCTACCGGTGGCTGTGCGCGGGCGGCGCGTCGTCGGGGCGCTCGAGGTGGACGGTCCTGGCGCGCTGGCTGAGCGTGCGCCGGTGCCGCGGCGCCGTGACCAGCCGCCGGTAGGAGCGGCGCAGCTGGACGCCCAGCAGCGCCGCGACCGGCAGCGCGACGAGGACCTGCCACACCTCCGTGGCCCAGTAGTGGATCACTCCGACCAGGAGCGCGGTGAGCAGCAGCCCGCCCGACCTGACCAGCAGGATCCGGAACCGCAGACGACGGTCGCGGGCCCCTTTCCGGAGCTGGGGGGCCGTGCGGGCGACCACCCAGATCCAGTACACGGCCAGCAGGACGTGGGCGACGTAGCCGGTGATCTCGCGGATGCCCATCGTGCCGTCTCGCCCGCCTGTCCTCTTCGCCGAACACAAGAACACCGAACGTTACTGACTGATCACGGGCTGCGAATCGGCTTTCAGGGTAGTCGGACGAGCACGGAGCGCAACCGGTGGCGCGGTTCCGGTGGGCGCGCTGCTCGCACGGACGCGCGCGTTGGGTGTGCGGCGCGCGTGATGCGGTGCGCGCGTCGCGGGTGGGACGCGCGCGGGGGTTGTGGTGCCGGTGGGGCGGTGATCTGGTCGGCGGTGCGCCGCGGGCGCGGTCCTCAGCCCCGCTCGCGCGTTCGGCGTGCCGCGCGCGCACTGCTGCGCGCGCGTGCAGCCGGGAACGCGCGCGCGGACTCAGAGGTGGGTCAGGAACGGTTCGGGGTCTCCACGACCACGTTGGTGGACTTGATCACCGCGACGGCGAGGACGCCGGGTTGCAGCCCCAGCTCGGTGACGGCCTCCGTGCTCATCAGCGACACGACGCGGTGCGGGCCGCACTGGATCTCGACCTGCGCCATCACGCGGTCGGCGACCACCGAGGTCACCAGCCCGACCATGCGGTTGCGTGCGGAGCCGTGCACGCCCGTCGGGTCGGGTGCCGCGCGGGCGTGCTCGCGGGCGAGTTCGGCCAGCGCGACACCGTCGATCACGCGGCGGTTCGACGCGTCCCGCGTGACGGGGAGCCGCTCGGCCTCGACCCAGCGCCGCACCGTGTCGTCGCTGACGCCCAGCAGGCCGGCGGCTTCGGAGATCCTGAACTGCGACATCGCCGCAGCCTACCGAGGGTCGCCGACCTCACCCGTGACGCGAGCCAGCACCAGGGCCGCGGCCGGCAGGCGCGGGGTGGCCGCGACGGGCCAGCCGCGCCCGATCCGGAGCACGGCCTGGGGCGGGCGCGACCCCCCGACGAGGCGGCGCAGCTCCTCGCGGGTCCGGGGCACCTCCACGACCTGGGAGAGGAAGGACACGGCGAGCCCGGACGCGGTGGCCGCGAGCAGCACGCGCTGCAGCGCCTGGCCGGCCTGGACGTCGGCCCGGTCGCCGGTCAGGTGAGCGGTCAGCACCGCGATCGCGGGCTGCTCCTCGAACGGTGCGGTCGCCGCGGGCTCGCCGGGGCCGCGGAAGTCGCGCATCACCCAGCGGCGCTGGAGCTCGGGCAGCGGGCCGCCCGCGGCGGCGGGGACGCCGTCGAGCCGTCCGGGATCGGTGGCGGTCCAGCGGTGGAGCTCGGCCAGGAACGCGGGATCGTCCATCTGCACGTGGTGGGCCTGCGCGACGAGGTCCTTGAGGTGGTCGCGCTGGTCGGGGTCCTGCACGGGGTGCAGCCAGGCCCCCTCGTCGAGCGCCGCGCGGCGCAGGCGGTGCAGCTCGGCGGGAGTCAACGGCGTGTCGCTGAAGGGGTGCCGGTTGGTGTGCCGCCGCGGCACGGCCCGGAGCAGCTCGCGCTGCTCGGGCGTCGCGGGCTTGTGGCCGCCGCCCCGGATCGTGGCGATGAGGCCCGGGCGGTCGGGGTCGGGCAGCAGCGTGACGACGGGCCGGATGTCGTGCCCGTGCAACGCGAGCCGGACGTTGAACAGGGCCGCGCCGCAGGCGATCCGCATCTCCCGGCCGCTGGGATCGATCACGGGCAGGCCCCGCTCCGGGTCGGTGTGCAGCTCGATGCGGTCGGGCTCGATCCGGAACGACCAGGGCTGGGCGTTGTGCAGCGACGGCGCCCGCCCCGCCGTCGTGAGCAGGTCCTCGACCTGGGCGGGCGACAGGCCGAGCGCGGCGGGTATCTCGTTCATCACCACGTCCTGGATCGGTGGGCGCCGGTGCGGGCCCGATCGGTCCACGCTGCCCGGCCGGGCCCGGCCCGGCTACGGCCGAAAGTCCCCCCGCCGAGGGACCACGGGCGGTGTCGGGCCGCCGCGCAGGGGTGGTCCGGTCAGAGGTCGTTGCCCGCGTAGGAGAGGCCGAAGCTCTTGTTGGCCAGCGGGAAGTCGGGAACGATCGTGTCGGCCAGCGCCACGGGCAGCGCGGGCCAGTTGAGGAAGCTCGGGTCCACGATCTTCACCCTGGTCAACGCCCCGTCGGGACCGAGCTCGACCCGGTGCACGATGGTGCCCCGCCACCCCTCCACGATGCCGACGCCGGAGCCGCCCGGCCGTGGGTCCGGCGGGGCCCCGGTCCCGTCCGGGTCGGCGGCCGGCGTCGCCGTGATGATCCCGACGGAGCCCGCGAACTCCTCGGCCCGGACGCAGAACC
>CAXTTN010000215.1:4427-10083 GCA_964247105.1 uncultured Pseudonocardia sp. | reverse complement strand
AGGCGGTGGTAGGAGTTCACCGTCGGGTTGGTGAACGCCAGCAGCGACGGGGCATGGTGCAGGATGCCGCCGATGTAGTAGCGCGCGATGTCGGACAGGCCGCCGTAGCCGGCCTCGTCGTGGAACAGCGGCTGGCCGTCCTTCCACAGCGACTGGTGGGCGTGCATGCCCGAGCCGTTGTCGCCGAAGAGCGGCTTCGGCATGAAGGTGACGGTCTTGCCGGCGTGCCACGCGGTGTTCTTGATGATGTACTTGAACAGCATCACGTCGTCGGCGGAGTGCAGCAGCGTGTTGAACTTGTAGTTGATCTCCGCCTGGCCCGCGGTGCCGACCTCGTGGTGGCCGCGCTCCAGCACGAAGCCCGCGTTGATCAGGTTGGTGGCCATGTCGTCGCGCAGGTCGGCGTAGTGGTCCACCGGCGGCACGGGGAAGTAGCCGCCCTTGAACGGCACCTTGTAGCCGAGGTTGCCGCCGACCTCCTCGCGGCCGGTGTTCCACCAGCCCTCGACCGAGTCGATGTGGTGGTACTGCTGGTGCGGGTCGGAGCCGAACCGCACCGAGTCGAAGATGTAGAACTCGGCCTCGGCGCCGAAGTAGCAGGTGTCGGCCACGCCGGACGCGGCCAGGTACTGCTCGGCCTTGCGCGCGACGTTGCGGGGGTCGCGGCTGTAGGGCTCACCCGTGATCGGGTCGTGCACGAAGAAGTTCATGTTGAGCGTCTTGTGCTTGCGGAACGGGTCCAGGCGGGCCGTGGCGGGGTCGGGGAACAGCGCCATGTCCGACTCGTTGATGGCCTGGAAGCCGCGCACCGACGATCCGTCGAACGCGATGCCGTTGTCGATGAAGTCCTGGTCGAACTGCGTGGCGGGGACGGTGAGGTGCTGCATCACACCGGGCAGGTCGCAGAACCGGATGTCGACGTACTCGACCTTCTCGTCCTTGATGAAGCCGAGGACCTCTTCGGAGTTGCTGAACACCCTCGCTGTCTCCTTCAATCGGGGCACGTGCGCGCGACGGTATGACGATCGTGTTGCCCGGCCGTCACTCGTCTGTTTCGCAGAGGTTAACGGGGGCGCACGCCGGTGGCACCCGCCGACGCGCCATAAGCTGTGGTCATGGCCCGTTGGATCGACTCCTGGATGCCCGGGGCCGAGGTCGGTGCGCCCGGCGCGTACCCCGGCGAGCGGTTCGGGTTGCCGGCCGCCGGCGTCAGCTCCGTGGCGGGGTTCGGCCGCCGCCTCGCCGCGCTGACGATCGACTGGCTGCTCGGCTACCTCATCGCGGCGCTGCTCACGAGTCCCGACCCGCTCGTCACGCCGAACTTCAACCTCTACGTCCTGGGCGTGTGGTTCCTGCTCACCGCCGTCCCGGTGGCGATCTTCGGCGCCAGCGCCGGGATGACGGTGCTCGGCATCCGGGTGGCGTCGATCGACAACGCGGTGGTGGTGGGCGTGCCGCGCTCGCTGCTGCGCACGTTCCTCGTCGCGCTGGTGGTGCCGGCGCTCGTCCGGGACGCCGACGGCCGCGGCTGGCACGACCGCGCCACGCGCACGGTCGTCGTCCGCACCCGGGCTTGACCCTCCCCGTACGGGAGACCCGAGCGTTCCTGTCATGACCACACTGATCGAGATCCCGGCCCGTGACGTCCTGACCGTCGACGGGGTCGGTTCCCCCGACGGCGACGCGTTCACCGGGGCCGTCCGTGCCCTCTACGCCGTGCGCGCGGCACTCGGCGGCCGCGAGGACGTGCCGCTGGAAGGCAGCTACGCCCAGGACGGCGACCCGATGACGTTCGACCTCGACGCCCCTGACGGCTGGCACTGGCGGCTGCTCGTGCCCGCGCCTCCGCAGGCGAAGGCCGACGCGGTGGGTACCGCGGCGGAACGGTTCGGCGCCCCGGTGCTGCTGCGCAGCGCTCGGCCCACCCCGGCCGCCGAGGTGCTGCATCGCGGCCCGTACTCCGAGGAGGGCCCGTCGCTCGCGGCGCTGTACGCGTTCGTCGCCGACCAGGGCCTCGTCCCGGCGGGCCCGCACACGGAGGTCTACCTGACCGATCCGCGCGAGGTGGAGCCGGCGGAGCTGCGGACCCTGCTGAGGGTGCCGGTGTGTCCCCGGGTCTGATGCCGATCGGCGCGTTCGCGCGCCTGTGCCGTCTCACCGTCAAGGCCGTGCGGCACTACGACGCCGAGGGGCTCCTGGTGCCCGCGGAGGTCGACCCGCACTCCGGTTACCGCTACTACCGTGCCGACCAGGTGCCCACCGCGACGACGATCGCGCTGCTCCGTGGCCTCGACGTGCCGCTGCCCGTGGTGCGGGAGGTCCTCGCCGCACCCGACGCCGACGCGGTCGCGAGGGTGCTCGCGGCGCAGCGCGATCGGTGGGCCGCCGAGCTGGCCCGCCGGGAGCAGGTGCTGCGGTCCCTCGACGGGCTGCTGCGCCGGCCGGAAGGGGTGCGCTACGACGTCGCGATCGGCGATCGACCGCCCCTGCGGCTCGCCACGGTGACGGGGCCGGTGCGGGCGTCGGCCCTCGACGCGGACACCGGAGCGCTGTGCCTGCGTGCCCTCCGGCTCGGCCCGGGTGCCCTGGTGGCCGTGTACCCGCTGGACCTGGCCGACACCATGATCGTGACGGTCGGAGTGCCCGCTGCCGACGGTGACACGTTGCTGGCGGGCGGGTCCTGGGCCACCACCCTGCACGTCGGGCCGTACCCGGAGCTGCCGCTGGCCTACACCGCGCTGCTGGAGCACGTCCGCGACCACGGCCACGACCCCTGCGGCCCGGTGACGGAGACCTACCTGACCGACCCGAGCACCGCGGCCCCGTCGGAGCTCGTCACGCGGCTGGCGGTCGCGGTAGGTCCGTGAGGCTCAGCGGCGGCGGACCGTGCGCTGCACGCTGCGCATCTTCGCACCGGCCGGCATCGGCCCCTTCGGCATGGCCTGACCGGTCCGGGAGCCCAGCGCGGCGAGGCGCTTCTCGATGGTGTCCATCTCGGCCGGGCTGATGTTGCGGGGCAGCTTCGTCATGTGTCGCTGCAGCTTGTCGAGCGGCACCTGGCCCTCGTCGTTGCCGACGATGATGTCGTAGATCGGCGTCGTGCCGGCCACCCGCGCGATGCGCTTCTTCTCCTGCGCGAGCAGGCTCTTGACGCGGTGCGGAGCACCCTCGGCAACCAGGATCACGCCCGGGCGGCCGATCACGCGGTGGACGGCGTCGAGGTGGGTGGTGCCGGCGACGCCCTGCTCGACGCGCCACTGGCCGCGCATCGTGTCGAGCGCCCACCCCGCGGCCCCCGGCTGGCCCTCCGCCTTGCCGTACACGTTCTTCTGCACGCGCCGCCCGAAGATGCTGACCGCCGCGAGCAGGCCGAGCGCGATGCCGACCGGCAGCGTGACCCACTGGAAGTTCCAGATCAGCGAGATCGCGAAGACCAGCACCACCGGCACGAGGAACGCGCCGACCATCCAGGGGACGAGCCCCTTGTCCTCGGCGCGCTGGGTCTTGAACGCCTGCCAGATCTGCTGGCGCCGCGCCTTCGACGCGGCACGCTTCTCGCGTTTGGCTGCCGCTTGCGCGGCCTTCTGAGCTGCCTTGTCGGGCTTACCGGCCATTCCAGCAGGATACGGGTCAGGACGGCGTGCGGGCGAGCAGGGAGCGCGCCTCCTGGGCGGCGGCGCCCTCGGTGGCCAGGTGCTCCATCCCGGCGGGCAGCTCCTCGCCCCGGTGCCGCTTGGTCTGGGCGTAGAGGCGGCCCGCGCGGTAGGACGAGCGCACCAGCGGCCCGGCCATCACACCGGCGAAGCCCAGCCCCTCGGCGGCCTTGGAGTGCTCCACGAACTCCTCGGGCTTGACCCACCGCTCGACGGGGTGGTGCCGGGCCGACGGGCGCAGGTACTGGGTGATGGTGATGATCTCGCAGCCGGCGGCGTGCAGGTCGCGCAGCGCCGAGACCACCTCCTCCGGGGTCTCGCCCATGCCCAGGATCAGGTTGGACTTGGTGACCAGGCCGGCCGCGCGGGCCTTCGTGATCACCTCCAGCGAGCGCTCGTAGCGGAAGGCGGGCCGGATCCGCTTGAAGATCCGGGGCACGGTCTCCAGGTTGTGCGCGAGCACCTCGGGGCGGGCGGCGAAGACCTCGTCGAGCTGCGCGTCGATGGAGTTGAAGTCCGGGATGAGCAGCTCGACACCGGTGCCGGGGTTCATCTCGTGGATCAGCCGGACGGTCTCGGCGTAGAGCCACGCACCACCGTCGGGCAGGTCGTCGCGGGCCACGCCGGTGACGGTGGAGTAGCGCAGGCCCATCTGCTGCACCGACTCGGCGACGCGGCGGGGCTCGTCGCGGTCGAGCTCGGCGGGCTTGCCGGTGTCGATCTGGCAGAAGTCGCAGCGGCGGGTGCACTGCTCGCCGCCGATGAGGAAGGTGGCCTCGCGGTCCTCCCAGCACTCGTAGATGTTGGGGCAGCCGGCCTCCTCGCACACGGTGTGCAGGCCGCCGCTGCGGACGAGCGCCTTGAGCTCGGTGTACTGCGGGCCGGTGCGGGCCCTCGTGCGGATCCAGGCCGGCTTGCGCTCGATCGGGGTCTCCGCGTTACGGACCTCGAGACGCAGCAGCTTGCGGCCTTCGGGAGCGATCGTCACGCGTTCAGGCTACGCCGGGAGCCCCGGCGCGGCCGCCCAGCTCCGGGACGGGGACGGCGGTCGGCGCAGTTCGACCGGGTCGACGCCGCGTGCCGCGCGATCGGCCGCGACCCCGCCGAGCTGGTGCGCTCCGTCGCCCGGACCGCCGAGGTGGCTCCCCGGTTGTAGCCTTGGGCCCATGAGCTCCTGCCGTCGCAGCGCCTCCGACGCCGTGCGGGTCGACCGCCTCGGCACGGTCGAGTACCTCGCCGCCTGGGATGTCCAGCGGCAGCACGCCGCCGCCCGCCGCGAGGGGGGCCCGGACGTGCTGATGCTGCTGGAGCACCCGTCGGTCTACACAGCGGGCAAGCGCACCCGGCCCGAGGACCGGCCCGTCGACGGCACGCCGGTGGTCGACGTCGACCGGGGCGGGCGCATCACCTGGCACGGCCCCGGCCAGCTGGTGGGGTACCCCATCGTCGGGCTCGCCGAGCCGCTCGACGTCGTCGACTACGTCCGGCGGCTGGAGGAGGCGCTCATCCGGGTGGCGCACGACCTCGGGATCACCGCGGCGGGGCGGATCGACGGCCGCAGCGGCGTGTGGCTGCCGGCCGGTGCCGGGCGTCCGGAGCGGAAGGTCGCGGCGATCGGGGTGCGGGTGCAGGGCGGCATCACGCTGCACGGGTTCTCGCTCAACTGCGATCCCGATCTCACCGCGTTCGACCGGATCGTCCCGTGCGGGATCGCCGACGCCGGGGTCAGCTCGCTGTCGATCGAGCTCGGCCGCCACGTGGCGATCGCGGACGTGATCGACGCCGCGCAGGCCGCCGTCCTGGACGCGCTGGACGGCGTGCTCCCCGTCGCCGTGCACGAGGTGCCGCGGGTGGCCGCACCGGCCGGGCTGGACCTGCAGCTGCACCCGTCCCTGCGCTGACGGGAGGCGCTACCCCTTCCGGTTCTGCCGCCACACCCCGAGCGCGGCGCCCAGGGCCGCGCCGATGGCGATCCCGATGCCGATGCCGAGCGCCAGGTTGTC
>CAXTTN010000215.1:0-4417 GCA_964247105.1 uncultured Pseudonocardia sp. | reverse complement strand
GTCGGTCAGCGCGGCGACGATCACGTCGTGGTTGTGCGCGAGCACCGCGATCTCCTGCTTGGCCCCGAAGCGCAACGTATAGGATTTGCCGTGCAAGAAAGGCGCGTGCATCGGGTCGGCCAGGTTGTCCAGCGCCACCCCGATCCCCGCGCCGATCGCGATCCCGATCCCGCCGCCGGCCGCGACGTCCTGCCCGGGGCCCGCATCGCCCGTCCGGCCCGCCATCACGCGGCGCCGAGCGCGGTCAGCACCGCCTCCGCGGCGCGCCGGCCGCTGACCAGCGCGCCCTGCTGGCTGGGGGTGTCGCGGTGGTCACCGGCCACGTACCGGCCGTCTCCGAGGTCCACGTCGCTGCGCAGCGGGCGCCCGGGCGGGAACGCCGGCAGCGCGTCCCGGATCTCGGACGTGTGCAGGTGCGTCCAGTCGTCGGTGGGCACGCCGTAGATCCGGGCCAGCTCGGCGCGCACCACGGCCTCGCCGATCGCCGGACCCAGCACCGTCGACGACACGAGCGCCTGCCCGGCCGGCGCGTACTCCGGCGCGGCCGCGGTGAGCACGACCGTGTTCGCGACCGGGCCGCCGGTGGCGTCGAGGTGCAGCAGCGGCGAGCGCGCGGGCGCGACCGGCGGCACGTGGTAGTAGGTGGTCAGCGCGTGCATCGCCGGGACGTCGAGCCCGGGCAGCAGGCGCCCGGCCGTCACCGGGTCGGTGGCGACCACCACCGCACGGGCGGTGAGCTCGCCGTCGGCGGTGCGCACCGCCCCGGGCCGCACCTCGCTGACCCACTGCCCGAGCCGCAGCACCCCCGCCGGGAGCGCGGCCGCGAGCCGGGCCGGCAGCGCGCCCATCCCGGCGCCCGGCACGGCGATCGTGCCCAGGGCGAAGCTGCGCCACACCAGCCGGACGTACGCCGCCGAGGTCGCCAGCTCCGCCTCGCCGAGCACATCGGACAGGAACGGCCGCAGGAACCGCTCGACCACCGGCCCGTCCAGGCCGGCGGCGGTGAGGTCCTGGGCGGCCGAGCGGTCGATGCGTTCCGCGGACCGCTGCGGCGGGGCCGCGAGGACCCGTGCCGTCCAGGCCACGAGCCTCGCCTTCGCGAGCACCGGCAGCAGCCGGTCGGTGGCGGTCGCCCAGGCCAGCGCCGGGCGGCGCGCCGGGTTGGCGAACGTGTGCAGGCCGGCGCCGTCGCGGATCGCCGCCCCCGGCTCGAACGCCCGCAGCGTCAGCGGCTCCAGGCGGCCACCGAACGCGGCCCGCAGCGCGGGGTAGGAGGTGTTGAGCACCTGGAAGCCGCGGTCGAGGCGGAACCCGTCGACGAGGTCGGTGGCGATCCGGCCGCCCGGGCGGTCGGAGCCGTCGAGCAGCGCGACGTCCAGCCCGCGCCGGGTGAGGAGCTGCGCGGCCCGCAGCCCGGCGAGCCCGGCGCCGACGACGATCGCGTCATGCTGTGCCATCCGCGTCATGTACCGATGGCCGCCGCGAGGGCCTCGGTGACCGTGTGGTGGCGGAACTGGTACCCGGCCGCCTCCAGCTTCGCGGGCACGGCGCGCTGCCCGTGCAGGAGCATCTCCTCGCCCATCGCCCCGAGCACGCCCTTGATCGCGAACGCGGGCACCGGGATGGACGTGGGCCTGCCGACCGCCGCCGCCAACGCCTTCGTGAACTCCGCGTTCGTGACCGGTGTCGGGCCGGTGAGGTTGAGCGGGCCGGCGATCGTGTCGTGCTCCAGCGCGAAACGGATGCCGCCGACCTCGTCGTCGAGGGAGATCCACGGCTGGTACTGCGTGCCCGGGCCCAGCCGGCCGCCCAGGAACGCCTTGAACAGCGGCCGCAGCGTGCCCAGCAACCCACCCGCGGGCGAGAGCACGAGCCCGGTGCGCAGCAGCACCACGCGCGCGCCCGCGTCCTGGGCCTTCTGGGTGGCGGCCTCCCAGTCGCGGCACACCTCCGCGAGGAAACCGGCCCCGGACGGGGTGCTCTCGTCGACCGCGCGCCCGCCGGTGTCACCGTAGAAGCCCACCGCCGATCCCGAGAGGAAGGCGGGCACGCCGTGGTCGGCCACCGCGCCCGCCAGCACCTCGGTCGGGACCGTGCGGCTGTCGCGGATCAGCTGCTTGCGCGCCCCGCTCCAGGGCCGGTCGGCGATGCCCACCCCGTTGAGGTTGAGCACGGCGTCGACGCCGTCGAACGTGCCGTCGTCGATCCGCCCCGCGGGTGGGTCCCACCCGCGCTCGTCCGGGGCCGCCGGCGTCCGGCGCACGAGGCGCAGGACGTCGTGGCCCGCGGACCGCAGGTCGGCGACGAGGGCAGTACCGATCAGACCGGACGAACCGGCGATGACGACGCGCACGCGGTGATCCTCTCGGAGTGGGCGCGGAGGCGCGACCCGTGGACGGTCAGAGGCCGAGGTCGGCCTCGAACGCGCCTTCCTCCAGCCTGGCCTTGATCGCGCCGACGAACCGGCCGGCGTCCGCGCCGTCGACCAGGCGGTGGTCGTAGGTGAACGGCAGGTAGCAGACCGATCGGATCGCGATGACGTCGTCGCCGTCCGGCCCGGTGATCACGGTCGGCTGCTTGACGATGGCGCCGGTGCCGAGGATGCCGACCTGGGGCTGGTTGATGATCGGTGTGTCGAACAGCGCACCGGCGCTGCCGATGTTCGTGATGGTGAACGTGCCGCCGGACAGCTCGTCGGGGCCGATCTTGCTGTCGCGGGTGCGGGCGGCGACGTCGGCGATCTTCTTGGCCAACCCGGCGATGTTGAGGTCCTCGGCGTTCTTGATGACCGGGACGAGCAGGCCGCGGGGGGTGTCGACCGCGATGGCGATGTGCACGGCCCCGTGGTAGTTCACCTCCTTGGTCTCGTCGTTGATCGACGCGTTGACCTGCGGGAACTGCTTGAGCGCCTCGATCGTGGCCTTCACGAAGAACGGCAGGTAGGTGAGCTTGACGCCCTCGCGGCGCTCGAAATCGGCCTTCGCGCGGGCCCGGAGCTTCGCGATGCGGGTGACGTCCACCTGCTGGACGGTCGTCAGCTGGGCGGACACGGCGAGCGACTCGGTCATCCGCTGGGCGATCACCTGGCGCAGGCGCGGCATCTTCACCGTCGTGCCCGGCGTCGGGGCGCCCGCGGCGGGCTTGGCGGGCTCGCGAGGCGCGGCGGGTGCGGCCGCGGGCGGGGTCGCGGCGGGCTCCGGCTCCGCGGGCTTCTTCGCCTCGGCCGCGGCCAGCACGTCCTGCTTGCGGATGCGGCCGCCCACCCCGGAACCGGTCAGCGTGGAGAGGTCGACGTCGTTCTCCGCGGCGAGCTTGCGCACCAGCGGCGTGACGTACGGAGCGCCCGCGGGGGCGGCATCGGCCGGCCGGTCGTCGGCGGGGGACGGCGCGGCCGTGGAGCCGTTGCTCGACGGCTCGGCGGCGGGCTCGGCGGCGGCGGGCTCGGGCACGGCCTCCGGCTCGGGCGCCTTCTCGGGCTCCGGGGCCGGTTCGGGCGCCTTCTCCGCGGGTGCGGCCGACGCGTCACCGATGATCGCGAGCTGCCCGCCGACGTCGACGGTCTCGTCCTCCTGCGCGGTGATCTCCAGCAGGGTGCCGGCGACGGGGGAGGGGATCTCGGTGTCGACCTTGTCGGTGGACACCTCCAGCAGCGGCTCGTCGACCGCGACCGTGTCGCCGACCTGCTTGAGCCAGCGCGTGACGGTGCCCTCGGTGACGCTCTCGCCCAGCTCCGGCATGGTGATGGCCTGGCCGGAACCGGTGCTCGCCGGCGCCTTCGCGGCCTGCGGGGCCGGTTCGGGCTCGGGTTCGGGCTCCGGTGCCTTCTCCTCGACGGCGGGCGCGGCGGGCTCCGGCGTCTCGGCCGCCGGCTCCGCGCCGTCCCCGATCACGGCCAGCTCGCCGCCGACCTCGACCGTCTCGTCCTCCGCGGCCACGATCCGCTGCAGCACGCCGGCCGCGGGGGACGGGATCTCGGTGTCGACCTTGTCGGTGGACACCTCGAGCAGGGGCTCGTCGACCTCGACGTGGTCGCCCTCCTGCTTGAGCCACCGGGTGACGGTGCCCTCGGTGACACTCTCACCGAGGGCGGGCATCTGGACGGAGAAGGCCATGTCGGGTCGAGCTCCTCTTGCTATGGCGGGACGGGGATCAGCTGTGACTGTGCAGTGGCTTGCCGGCCAGCGCCAGATGCGCCTCGCCGAAGGCCTCGTTCTGGGTGGGGTGGGCGTGGATCAGGGCGGCGACGTCCTCGGCCTGCGCGTCCCAGTTGTAGACCAGCTGGGCCTCGCCGATGAGCTCACCGACCCGCGCGCCGACCATGTGCAGCCCCACCACCGGGCCGGGGGTGCCCTCGGCGCCGCTCTTGATCAGCTTGATGGCGCCCTGGGTCTGCAGGATCTGGCTCTTGCCGTTGCCG
>CAXTTN010000214.1:8156-10259 GCA_964247105.1 uncultured Pseudonocardia sp. | reverse complement strand
TGCTGATGGCCTGCCGCACGGCCTGGGCCATGGCGTCCTGGCCCTCGCGGCGCTCCCCGCCCACCGCGGTGACCGCCGCCTCCAGCAGCTCGGCGACGCCGGGGAGCCGGGTCGTCCGCGCCGCCGTTCGTCCTCCTGCGGAGGCGGTATCGACACCGGCCATGGGAGGAGGCTACCGGGCGCCCGATCGGCCCGTGGCCGAACACGCGAACAGGTGATTTCCGTGTGAGTGCGCGGTCACAGAAGGGGTGTTTGCGATGATCCGTCGAGTGACGTCCACGCAGCCCCGCCTCGAGCCGTCCTCGTTCCCGGTGCTGATCGAGCGCACCGCGCGCTACAGCGACCTCGACCCCAGCCGCCGCATCGGCCGCGACGCGCTCGTCCGCTGGTTCGAGGACGCCCGTGTCGCCGTCGAGCTCGACGCGCTGGGCGCCGACCTCGCCACCCGCACCCGGGCGCACCTGCGCCTGCTGCTGGCGGCCGTGCGGGTGGAGGTGCTGGCGCCGCTGCGGGTGTCCGGGCGCGGCGGGGCCGGGGACTACCGCATCGGGCTGGGCGTCACGCACATCGGCACGTCGTCGTTCACGTACGCGTACGGGGTGTTCGCGGGCGACGAGTGCGTGGCCACGGGCGAGTCGGTCAGCGTCCACGTCGCCGACGAGGGGCCGACGCCGCTCCCCGACGCCGTCCGGGCGGCCCTCGCCACGCTGCGGATCGAGCGGGCCGGGCCCGGGCGCGCCGAGCGTGCCCCGTCGCGTCTGGTGCGGGAGGCCTACCCGTTCCGGCTCGACATCCGCACCCGCTTCGGCGACATCGACACCAACCGCCACGTCAACAACGTCGCGCTGGCCGGCTGGTACCTCGACGCGCTGGCCGAGCTGCACCTCGACGTCCTCGGCTACCCCAGCGGCGGCCCGCTCGACGGCCTCTCGCCCAGCTCGCTGCACGTGGAGTACCTCGCCGAGGTGCACTACCCGGGCATCTACCAGCTGCGCGTCGGCGTGCTGGAGCTGGACGAGGCGACCGTGCGCTACGCCTGCGGCCTCTTCGACGGCCCGCGCTGCATCGGCCTGGCCGAGGCCGTGGGCGCGCCGGCGGAGAAGGACATAGCCGACCACCTGGCGGCCTGGCGCATGCGCGGCGCCTGACGCGCGTCCCCCCTCCTCGAACGAGTGGCACTCTCGTCGCAACCTTTGCGACGAAAGTGCCACTCGTTCGATCGGATCGGGGCTGCTCAGGTGGTGGCGATGCCTGCTGCGCGCATCTGCTCGACCGCGCTCGCCGTCGTCTCGGGGGTCACCCCGGCGCACACGCTCAGCAGGACCGTCGTCCCGTAGCCGGCCGCCGCCGCGTCCAGGGCCGTGGCGCGCACGCAGTGGTCGGTGGCGATGCCCACCACGTCCACGGCCGTGACGCCGCGGGCGTCGAGCCACTCGCGCAGCCCCGTCCCGCCCGGCTCGGCTCCCTCGAAGCCCGAGTACGCGGCCCGGTGCGCGCCCTTGTCGAACACGGCCTCGATGCCGGCCACGTCGAGGTCGGGGTGGAACGACGCGCCGGGCGTGCCGACGCGGCAGTGCGCGGGCCAGGACTCGCGGAAGTCCGGGGTGGCCGAGAAGTGCGAACCGGGGTCGACGTGGTGGTCGCGGGTGGCGACGACGTGGTCGTAGGCGCCGGTCCGGATCCGTTCCGACACGGCGCGCGCCACCGCCGCCCCGCCCGCGACGGCCAGCGAGCCGCCCTCGCAGAAGTCGTTCTGGACGTCGACGACGATCAGGGCGCGCGTCACGCGAACACCGTAGGGACGGCGGGCTCCCCGCGCGAGAGCTTCAGCCCCTCCCAGGGCACCGACACCAGCGCCAGGCGCAGGCGTTCGCGCGACTCGTCGAGCGTCGGGAGATCGGGGACGGGCTCGCCGCCCCGGATCAGCGGCACCGGCAGCACCCGGTCGTGCGGGCCGATCGCCGGCGGCGTCGCGGCGGGATGCACGACCTCCTCGACGGCGGTGCCCGTGGGCTTGTAGCGGCGCACCGCCGACTTCCGCCCGCCCCTCGACTCCTTCGCCGCGCTGCGCTTCGCCACCGGCCGCCCGTCGACCTCGACGAG
>CAXTTN010000214.1:0-8146 GCA_964247105.1 uncultured Pseudonocardia sp. | reverse complement strand
CTTGTAGACCATGCCCGCCGTCGGCGCCCCCGAGCCGGTGACCACCGACGTCCCGACCCCGTAGGAGTCGACGGGCTCGGCGCGCAGGGCCGCGATGGCGTACTCGTCGAGGTCGCCCGAGAGGACGATCCGCGTGCGGGTGGCGCCCAGGGCGTCGAGCTGGTCGCGGGCCTGGCGGGCGAGCTCGCCGAGGTCGCCGGAGTCGATGCGCACCGCGCCCAGCTCCGTGCCGGCCGCCTCGACGGCCAGCTCGATGCCGCGGCGGATGTCGTAGGTGTCCACCAGCAGCGTCGTGTCCGGGCCCAGCGCCTTGACCTGGCTCTGGAACGCGCCGAGCTCGTCGTCGTGCAGGAGGATCCAGGCGTGGGCGGCCGTGCCGGCCGTCGGGATGCCGTGGCGGCGTTCGGACTCCAGGTTCGACGTCGCCGCGAACCCCGCCAGGTACGCGGCGCGCGCCGCGGCCACGGCCGCGGCCTCGTGGGTGCGCCGCGACCCCATCTCGATCAGCGGCCGGCCCGACGCCGCCGTCACCATGCGCGCCGCGGCGGAGGCGATGGCGCTGTCGTGGTTGAGGACCGACAGGACGAGCGTCTCCAGCATGACGGCGTCGGCGAAGGTGCCGGTGACCGTCAGGATCGGCGACCCCGGGAAGTACAGCTCGCCCTCGGGGTAGCCGTCGACGTCGCCGGAGAAGCGGTAGCCGGCGAGCCAGTCCAGGGTGCCGCGGTCGACCACCCCGTCGAGCGCGGCCAGCTCCTCGGCGCCGAAGCGGAACCGGCTGATCGACTCCAGCAGCCGCCCGGTGCCCGCCACCACCCCGTAGCGGCGCCCGTCGGGGAGGCGCCGCGCGAACACCTCGAAGACGCACGAACGCTGCGCCGTGCCGTCGGCCACCGCGGCCGCCACCATGGTCAGCTCGTACCGGTCGGTCAGCAGCGCCGTGCTGACACCCGTCGATGACGGAGAACCGCTCATGGACCGACAGCCTATGGTGCCGTGCGACGGGGACGGGCGAAGTGTCACCATGGAGGACATGGCCTCGCCGTTGCCCACGCCGACCCGTCAGGTGGATCCCGAGGTCCACGCCGACGTCACGCCGGACGTCCCGTGGCAGGCGATCGTGTGGAACGACCCGGTGAACCTCATGTCCTACGTCACCTACGTGCTGCAGAAGCTGTTCGGCTACCCCGAGGCGAAGGCCACGGCGTTGATGCTCGACGTGCACCAGAAGGGCAAGGCCGCGGTGTCGGCCGGCGACAAGGACAAGATCGAGACCGACGTGGCCAAGCTGCACGCGGCCGGCCTGTGGGCCACGATGCAGAAGAGCTCGTGACCGCCGACGTGCTTCCTCCCGCGGAGGCGGCATCGTGAACGGCTGGAAGAAGGCCGGGCGTGGGCCGAAGGTGCGGCTCGTGGCGTCGTTCGAGGCGCAGGAGGCGGCGGTGCTGCGCGGGCTCGTCGGGGAGGTCCGGCAGATGCTCGCCGGGCGCAGCGACGACAACCCGGCCGATGAGCTGGCCGTGCTCACCGGCATCCGCACCGGCCCGTCCACCCGCCCGGACGACCGCGTGCTGGCCCGCCTGCTGCCCGATTTCACCAGCGAGGACGCCGATCTCGCCGCCGGCCTGCGCTCGCTGCACGAGCCCGCGCTGATCGAGGCGAAGGACGCCGCCGCCGCGCTGGTGCTGGAGACCCTGCCCGAGGCGGGCGGGCGGATCGAGCTGCAGCCCGAGCAGGGCGACGTCTGGCTCGCCGCGCTGAACGACGTGCGCCTCGCCCTGGGCACGGCGCTCGACGTCAGCGAGGACATGCCCGACGAGCTCCCGCCCGACGACCCCCGCTCGGCCCACCTGGGGGTCTACCACTGGCTGACGTTCGTGCAGGACGGCCTGGTCCAGGCGCGCATGCGCGTCTGACCGCGAGTCGACCGTCCGGGCACGCAACATGTGCCGATCGGGCCCGCGTGCCGGATCGGCAACCACTCCGTGCCCGTTCGGTCGACTCGCGCCGCGGGGTACGGCGAGTCGACCGAACGGGCACGCCCACGTCGCCGATCGGACACGGCCCGGGTGTGAGTCGGGTCCGCGGGCGTGCAGATTGTCGGGGTCGGCCCGTACGCTGGCCCCGTGCTGGTGATCCGTGCCGATCTCGTCGCCGGGATCATGGCCCACGCGTTCGCGGAGCAGCGCGCCGGGCTGACGGCGGAGCTGCCCGGGTTCGAGGCGTGCGGCATGGTCGCGGGCCCGGAGGGTTCCGAGCGGCCCGAGCGGCACATCGCGATGACCAACGCCGCGACGAGCTGGAGCGAGCCGCAGGTCGTCAAGGGCCGGGAGCGGTCGGCGCGCACGTACTTCGACTTCGTGGTGGCCGAGAAGCTCGCCGTCTTCCGCGAGATGGATCAGCGCGACGAGTGGCCGGTGATCACCTACCACTCGCACAGCCACACGCAGGCCTACCCGTCGGACGTCGACGTCGACATCATGTCCGGCCCGCTCACCGACCCCCGCATCCACTGGGTGGTGGTGTCCACACGCGACGATGCCGTGCCCACCGTCCCCGGCGGGCACGAGTTCCGCTCGTTCCGGATCGTGGACGGCGCGGTGGTGGAGGAAGAAGTCGAGGTCGTGGAGAGTTACATGTTCGCGCACAACGGCGCGGATACGCTTCCCGACAAGGCCTGATGTCCTCGCCCGCCCACCCGTCCCACGAGCCTGGAGTACCGAGAAGTGGCCGTCACCGTCTCCATCCCCACCATCCTGCGCACGCACACCGGCGGCGAGAAGTCCGTCGAGGCGAAGGGCAGCACCGTCGCCGAGGTGATCGACGACCTGGAGGCTCGCCACAGCGGCATCGCCGGGCGCCTGGTCAACGACGGCAAGCTGCACCGCTTCGTCAACATCTACGTCGACGACGAGGACGTCCGGTTCGCCGGCGGCCTCGACGCCCCGGTCGGCGAGAACTCCACCGTCACGATCCTCCCGGCCGTAGCCGGCGGCTGATCGCGCGATGGCCCGCTACGACTCGCTCCTGCACGCGGTCGGCGACACGCCGATCGTGGGCCTCCCGTCGTTCTCACCCGCGCCGCAGGTGCGGCTGTGGGCGAAGCTGGAGGATCGCAACCCCACCGGCTCGATCAAGGACCGCCCCGCGCTGGCCATGATCGAGAAGGCGGAGGCGGACGGGCTGCTGAAGCCCGGCGCCACGGTGCTGGAGCCGACGTCGGGCAACACCGGCATCTCGCTGGCCATGGCCTGCAAGCTCAAGGGCTACCGCCTGATCTGCGTGATGCCGGAGAACACCTCGGTGGAGCGCCGCCAGCTGCTCACGATGTACGGGGCGGAGATCATCTCCTCGCCGGCGGCGGGCGGGTCGAACCAGGCCGTCGCGATGGCGAAGCAGCTGTCGGCCGAGAACCCCGAGTGGGTCATGCTCTACCAGTACGGCAACCCCGCCAACGCCGACGCGCACTACCGCACCACCGGCCCGGAGATCCTGCGGGACATGCCCACCATCACGCACTTCGTGGCGGGGCTGGGCACCACGGGCACGCTCGTGGGCACCGGCCGGTTCCTGCGTGAGCACAAGCCGGACGTGCAGATCGTCGCGGCCGAGCCCCGCTACGGCGAGCTCGTCTACGGCCTGCGCAACCTCGACGAGGGCTTCGTCCCGGAGCTGTACGACGCCGAGGTGCTCACCTCCCGCTACTCCGTCGGCTCCCACGACGCGCTGCGCCGCACGCGCCAGCTCGTGGAGCAGGAGGGCATCTTCGCGGGCATCTCCACCGGCGGCATCCTGCACGCCGCGCTCGCGGTGGCCGAGAAGGCGGCCGGATCGGGCGACACGGCCGACATCGTGCTGATCGTGTGCGACGGCGGTTGGAAGTACCTCTCGACGGGCGCCTACAGCGGCACGCTGGACGAGGCGGCGGAAGGACTCGACGGCCACCTCTGGGCCTGAACGGCACCCTGCCTTCAGGATCCCGGCGTAGCCTCGGTGGCATGGTCGCGCCCACGCCGGTGCCCCGGCGGTCCCTCGCTCGCGTGCTGCCGCCGTCGCCGGTGGCGTCCGCCGTCGTCATGCTCGCGTTCACCGCCGTGCTGTACGCGGTGGAGGCCGTCGACCAGGTCACCTCGCTCGGCCTGGACCGCGACGGCATCGTCTCCCGCAACCTCGACGGGCTCTGGGGCATCGTCTGGGCCCCGTACCTGCACGCCGGCTGGCCGCACCTGCTCGCCAACACCGTGCCGTTCCTCGTGTTCGGGTTCCTCGCGATGGCCGGCGGGATCCGGCAGTGGTTCGCCGTCACGGCCCTGATCTGGCTGGTCAGCGGCTTCGGCGTGTGGCTGCTGGGGCCACCGGACACCTACACCGTCGGCGCGTCCGGGGTGATCTTCGGATGGCTGGTGTTCCTGCTGGCCCGCGGCTTCTTCGCGCGCAGCGTGCGGCAGATCGGGCTGGCGGTCGTGCTGTTCGCGCTGTGGGGGAGCGTGCTGTTCGGGGTCCTGCCCGGGCAGCCGGGCATCTCGTGGCAGGCGCACCTGTTCGGCGCGCTCGCCGGGCTGCTGGCGGCGTCGATGGTGGCGCGGGCCGACCGCGGGTCCCGGCGGTCAGCGGTCGACGCCTAACCTCGGCACATGGGTCTGGACGCGCCGATCGGCATCTTCGACTCCGGTGTCGGCGGGCTGACCGTCGCCCGCGCCGTGATCGACCAGCTCCCCGCCGAGCAGGTGGTGTACGTCGGCGACACCGCCAACGGTCCCTACGGCCCGCTGGCCATCGCCGACATCCGCCGGCACGCGCTCGCCCTGGGCGACGCGCTGGTCGAGCGCGGGGTGAAAGCGCTGGTCATCGCGTGCAACACGGCCTCGGCGGCCTGCCTCGCCGACGCCCGCGAGCGCTACCCCGTGCCCGTGGTGGAGGTGGTGCTCCCGGCCGTCCGCCGGGCCGTCGCAGCCACCCACACCGGGCGGATCGGCGTGATCGGCACCCGCGCCACCATCGCCTCGGGCGCGTACACGGACTCGTTCGCCGCGGCCCGCGACGTCGAGGTCACGGCCGTGGCGTGCCCGCGGTTCGTCGACTTCGTGGAACGCGGCATGACCAGCGGGCGGCAGGTCCTCGGGCTCGCGCAGAGCTACCTGGAGCCGCTGCAGCGGGCCGGCGTGGACACGGTCGTGCTCGGCTGCACCCACTACCCGCTGCTGGCGGGCGTGCTGCAGATCGTCATGGGTCCGGACGTCACGCTCGTCTCCAGCGCCGAGGAGACCGCCAAGGACCTCGTGCGCGTCCTCATGACCCGCGATCTCGCCCGCGACCCCGGCGACCCGCCGCACGCCCCCCACCAGTTCCTCGCCACCGGCGATCCCGAGCCGTTCCGGCGCCTGGGCCGGCGCTTCCTGGGGCCGGAGATCGGCTCGGTGTCGGCGCTCCGCACGGCCCCGGTACCGTCGCAGGCGTGATCGTCGCGCTCGAGGTGGTGGTGCTCGTCGCGCTCGGGTTGCTGGCGGTGTTCGGGCTGGTCATCACGGCCCTGAACCGCCCGCCCGACCGCACGGCGAAGGTCGTCGTCGGGGTCGTCGTCGCGCTGCTGGTGGTGCAGGCGGTGATCGCCGCCGTCCGGGTGTTCGGCGGGGTGGCGCCGGCGGAGACGTCGACGTTCCTCATCTACCTCGCCGTCTCCGTCGCGGTGCTGCCGATCGCGACGCAGTTCGCCACCGCCACCGACGAGGACAGCGCTACCGGCGAGATGGGGGGCCCGACCCGGTGGGGCGGGGCCGTGATCGCGGTCGGCGCGATCGCCACCGCCGTGGCCGTCGTCCGGCTCCAGTACCTGTGGGACGCCCGTGTCTGAGCGCGCCACCTCGTCGGGCCCGGGGCGCGTCCTCATCGCGGTCTACGGGATCTTCGCGCTGTCGGCCACCGCCCGTGCCGCCGTGCAGATCGCGTCGAAGTTCGACGAGGCGCCCGTGGCGTACCTGCTCTCGGCGTTCTCGGGCGTCGTCTACATCCTGGCGACGGTAGGGCTGGCCGGGCACCGGCCGTGGTCGCGGCGGCTGGCCTGGACGGCGGTGGTGGTCGAGCTGGTCGGCGTGCTGGCCGTCGGCACGTTCACCGTTGTCGACTCGGGCGAGTTCCCCGACGACACGGTGTGGTCGGTCTACGGGCGCGGGTACGGGTTCATCCCGCTGGTGCTGCCGCTGATCGGGTTGTGGTGGCTGCGGCGCACCCGCGCTAGCGTTCCGCCATGAGGCTGATCGTGCTCGGTTGCTCGGGCAGCGGACCCGGCCCGGCGTCGCCCGCCTCCGGATACCTGCTGGAGGTCGGTGACGCCCGGCTCGTCCTGGACCTGGGCAACGGCACGCTCAGCGCGCTGCAGCGCCACGTCGACCCCTGGACGCTCGACGGCGTGCTGTTCTCCCACCTGCATCCCGATCACTGCGCCGATTTCTCCGGGCTCGCCGTGCAGCGCCGCTACCACCCCTTCCCGCCCTACGACGCGCGCGAGCGCAGGCTCCCGGTGCTCGCGCCCGTCGAGGCGCCGACGCGCTTCGCGGCCGCGTACGCGCCGTCGGCGGCGGAGCTGGCCGAGACCGACCTGTCGGACGTGTTCGACTTCCGCCCGATCACCGACGGCACGACCGACTCGCTCGCCGGGGCGGCCGTCCGGGCCGGCCGCGTCGACCACCTCTGCGACGCCTACGGGCTGCGCGTCGAGGCCGGGGGCCGCAGCATCGTCTACAGCGGCGACACCGGGCCCTGCCAGGGCCTGGTCGACCTCGCCCGCGGCGCCGACGTGCTGCTCTGCGAGGCCACCTGGCCGCACCACGACGACGCGCCGCTCGGCGTCCACCTGTCCGGGCGGCAGGCCGGGGAGCACGCCGCGGCCGCCGGCGTCGGCCGGCTGCTGATCACGCACGTCCCGGCCTGGTTCGACGGCGACGTGCTGCTGGGTGAGGCCAGGGCGGCGTTCGACGGGCCCGTGGAGCTGGTCGCCCCGGATGCGGCCTACGACGTCTGAGAGGCTGTGGCGGTGACCCGCGCAGACGGCAGGACCGACGACCAGCTCCGCCCCGTGACGATCACCCGCGGGTTCCAGAAGCACCCGGCGGGCTCGGTGCTCGTCGAGTTCGGCGACACGAAGGTGCTGTGCGCGGCGAGCGTCACCGAGGGGGTGCCGCGCTGGCGCAGGGGCTCCGGGCTGGGCTGGCTCACCGCCGAGTACGCCATGCTCCCGTCGGCCACGAACACCCGCAGCGACCGCGAGTCGGTCAAGGGCCGCGTCGGTGGCCGCACGCACGAGATCAGCCGGCTGGTCGGCCGCTCGCTGCGCGCGTGCATCGACCTCAAGGCGCTGGGGGAGAACACGATCGCCCTCGACTGCGACGTCCTGCAGGCCGACGGCGGCACCCGCACCGCCGCCATCACCGGGGCCTACGTCGCGCTCGCCGACGCGGTCACCTGGCTCGGCGCGCGCGGGAGGCTCTCCGATCCCAAGCCGCTGTCGTGCCAGGTCGCCGCCGTCAGCGTCGGTGTGGTGGACGGGCGGGTCCGCCTCGACCTGCCCTACGAGGAGGACTCCCGCGCCGAGGTCGACACCAACGTCGTCGCCACCGACACCGGCACGCTGATCGAGGTGCAGGGCACCGGTGAGGGCGCCACGTTCAGCAGGCGCACCCTCGACGCGATGCTGGACGTGGCGCTGGCCGGCATCAGCCAGATCGCGACCGTCCAGGCCGAGGCGCTGTCGCTCCCCTACCCGGGAGGTCTGCCGGCATGACCTCGGTGCTGCTGGCCACGCGCAACCCGGGCAAGCTCGTGGAGCTGCGGCGGATGCTGTCCGGGCTCGCGGTGCTCGGGCTCGCCGACGTGGCCGAGTTCCCCGAGGCGCCCGAGACCGGGGCGACGTTCGCCGAGAACGCACTGGCCAAGGCCCGTGACGCGGTTGCCGCCACCGGCCTCCCGTCGGTGGCCGACGACTCGGGTCTCGCCGTCGACGCCCTGAACGGCATGCCCGGCGTGCTCTCGGCCCGCTGGTGCGGCCACCACGGCGACGACCGCGCCAACCTGGAGCTGCTGCTCGGCCAGCTCGGCGACGTCCCCGACGAGCGGCGCGGCGCCGCGTTCGTGTGCGCGGCGGCGCTGGTGG
>CAXTTN010000213.1:0-10297 GCA_964247105.1 uncultured Pseudonocardia sp. | reverse complement strand
GAGTACATCCGGGCCGGGCTCGCGACCGGGATGACGATCGACCAGTTCGCCCCGCGCCTGAGCTTCTTCTGGGCGATCGGGATGAACTTCTTCATGGAGGTCGCGAAGCTGCGGGCGGCGCGGCTGCTGTGGTCGAAGCTCGTGCAGCAGTTCGACCCGAAGAACCCGAAGTCGCTGTCGCTGCGCACGCACAGCCAGACGTCGGGCTGGTCGCTCACCGCGCAGGACCCGTTCAACAACGTGGTCCGCACCTGCGTCGAGGCGATGGCCGCCACCCAGGGGCACACGCAGAGCCTGCACACCAACGCCCTCGACGAGGCGCTGGCGCTGCCCACCGACTTCTCCGCGCGCATCGCCCGCAACACCCAGCTCCTGCTGCAGCAGGAGTCGCGCACCACCGACGTCATCGACCCGTGGGGCGGCAGCTACTACGTCGAGCGCCTCACCTACGACCTCGCCCGGCGCGCCTGGGCCCACATCACCGAGGTCGAGCGGGCCGGCGGCATGGCGCAGGCCATCGACGAGGGCATCCCGAAGCTGCGCGTCGAGGAGGCCGCGGCGCGCACCCAGGCGCGCATCGACTCCGGCCGCCAGCCGGTGATCGGGATCAACAAGTACGTGGTGGAGTCGGACGAGGCGCTGGAGGTGCGCAAGGTCGACAACGCCGGCGTGCGCACCGAGCAGCTGGAGAAGCTGCGGCGCCTGCGCGAGGAGCGCGACGACCGGGCCGTCGACGCGGCGCTCTCGGCCCTGACGAACGCCGCCGCGGCCGTCGCCGAGGGCGCGCCGCGCACCGACACGCAGAACCTGCTCGCCCTCGCCGTCGACGCGTCCCGCGCGATGGCGACCGTCGGGGAGATCTCCGACGCTCTGGAGAAGGTGTTCGGCCGGCACGCGGGGCAGATCAGGATCATCTCCGGGGTGTACGCACAGGAATCGGGCACCAGCCCGGCCGTGGCCCGCGCGCGCGAGGCCGTCGACGCGTTCGCCGAGGCCGAGGGCCGCCAGCCGCGCATCCTCGTCGCGAAGATGGGACAGGACGGCCACGACCGCGGCCAGAAGGTGATCTCCACGGCGTTCGCCGACCTGGGCTTCGACGTCGACGTCGGCCCGCTGTTCCAGACCCCCGCCGAGGTGGCGCGCCAGGCCGTCGAGGCGGACGTGCACGTGGTGGGCGTGTCCTCGCTGGCCGCCGGGCACCTGACGCTCGTGCCGGAGCTGCGCGACGAGCTCGCGGCGCTCGGCCGCCCCGATATCATGATCATCGTGGGCGGCGTGATCCCGCCCGCCGACGTGCCCACGCTGATCGAGATGGGCGCGGCGGCGGTGTTCCCGCCGGGCACGGTGATCGCCGAGTCGGCGGTGGAGCTGCTGGCCACGCTGTCGGCCGCCCTCGGCGAGTGATGGCCCGTCCCGTCGACGTCGGCGCGCTCGCCAAGGGGGTTCTCGACGGCGACCGGGCGCTGCTCGCGCGGGCCGTGACGCTCGTGGAGTCGCGCCGGCCCGATCACCGCGAGGCCGCGCAGCAGCTGCTGATGGAGCTGTTGCCGCACGCAGGGGGAGGGCACCGCGTCGGGATATCCGGGGTGCCCGGTGTCGGGAAGTCGACGTTCATCGAGGCCCTGGGCACCCGGCTGACCGGGGCCGGGCACCGGGTCGCCGTGCTGGCCGTCGACCCGTCCTCGACGCGCACGCGCGGCTCGATCCTGGGCGACAAGACCCGGATGGCGCGGCTGGCCAACGACGAGCACGCCTTCGTGCGGCCCTCGCCCAGCGCGGGCACGCTCGGCGGCGTCGCCCGCGCCACCCGCGAGACGATCGTGCTGATGGAGGCCGCGGGGTACGACGTCGTGCTGGTGGAGACCGTCGGGGTGGGGCAGTCCGAGGTGGCCGTCGCCGCGATGGTCGACACGTTCCTGCTGCTCACGATCGCCCGCACCGGCGACTCCCTGCAGGGGATCAAGAAGGGCATCCTGGAGCTGGCCGACGTGGTGGCGGTCAACAAGGCCGACGGCGAGCACGAGCGCCCCGCGCGGGCCGCCGCCCGCGAGCTGGCCGGGGCGCTGCGCATGATGACCCCGACCAGCGCGTCCTGGCGCCCGCCGGTGCTGCCCTGCTCGGCGCAGACCGGCGCGGGCCTGGACGAGGTGTGGGCGAAGGTCGCCGAGCACCGCGCCGTCCTCGACGGGCACGGCGAGCTGGCGGGCAGGCGCGCCACCCAGCAGGTCGACTGGATGTGGGCCATGGTGCGCGACCGCGTGCTGGACCGCCTGCAGTCCGACCCCGCGGTGCGGGCCGAGCTGCCCGGGCTGGAACAGGACGTCCGCAGGGGCGCCGTGACCCCGACCCTGGCCGCGCAACGCATCCTGGGCCACCTGGGCCTGTAGCCTCCGGTCCTCAACCCCCTTGTACGAGTGGCACTTTCGTCGCATAGGTTCCCACGAAAGTGCCACTCGTTCGGACGGGGGCGGCACGGTCCCGGGCGGGCGTGGCTTCTAGGGTTGCTCCGTGCTCGGGGTCAGTCACGCCACGTCGGGAGCGGCCCTCGGACTCGTCGTCGCCGGGTTCCTCCCGCGGATCGCCGCCGTCCAGCCCACCGCGGGATCCATCCTCACGTTCGCGGGGGTGTGCGCGGGGGCGGCGCTGCTGCCCGATCTCGACCATCCCTCGTCGGAGGCGACCCGCCGGTTCTCGGTGGCGTCGTGGCTGGCCAGCCACGCGATCCGCCCGTTCTCGGCGCTGGTCTACGACCTCACGAGGGGTCGTCGCGACACCGGCCGCGGCACCCACCGGGGCCTGACGCACACGGCGGCCGGCGCGCTGCTGCTGGGGATCGCGGTCAACCTGGCGTCCGCCCGGTGGGGAACGCCCGTGCTGGTGGGGACGCTGTTCGTCTGCCTGGCGCTGGCGATCAAGGGCCTGGACGCGATAGTGCCCGGCCCGCCGTCGCTGGTGATCGCCGCGGGCCTCACGTTCGCGGTGCACGAGTACGTGCCCGGCGGCACGGCCGGCACCGCGGGCTGGCTCGGCACGGCCGTGACGCTCGGGATGCTGGTGCACTCGGCGGGCGACGCGGTCACCGAGTCCGGGGCGCCGCTGCTGTGGCCACTGCGGATCCGGCAACGCAGCTGGTACCCGGTGGGCAGCCCGCGCGTGCTGCGCTTCCGCACCGGCGGCGCGGTGGAGGCGTGGCTGGTGGCCCCGGCCCTGACGGTGGCGGTGTTCGTGCTGGTGGCGTTGGTGGTGCCCGGTGTGGCCCCGCTGCTCGACGCGCTCCGCGACCAGGTCGGGACCCTCCTCGCCGGCGCCTGAACCGGGCGCCTGCGCGATGATGGGCCGGTGAGCGAACTGCCTGCGCGGCCGGTGATCGGGATCCTGCACCCCGGCGTGATGGGCGCGTCCGTCGGATCGGCGCTCAAGCCCGTCGCCGGCGCCGTGATCTGGGCGGCTGCCGGGCGCAGCATCACGACGTCGAAGCGGGCGGAGATCGCCGACCTCGTCGGCGTCCCCGATCTCGCCGAGCTCGCGCGGCGCTCCGATGTGGTCATCTCGGTCTGCCCGCCCGACGCGGCGCTCGACGTGGCCGGGCAGGTGGCCGCGGCGGTCGCGGGCCGGCCGCACCGCCCGCTCTACGTCGACGCCAACGCCGTCTCGCCCGCGACGATGCGCGGCATCGCAGACCTGCTCGGCGCCGACCGCGTCGTGGACGGGGCGATCATCGGCCCGCCCGCCTGGGAACCCGGCCACACCGTCCTCTGGCTCGCGGGTGCCGCCGCGGCCACCGTGGCCGCGCTGTTCGCGCGCTCGCCGTTCACCGCCCGCGTGCTCGACGGCGGGCTCGGCGCGGCCAGCGGGCTCAAGGCCTGCTTCGCGCTGCAGAGCAAGGCGTTGCCCGCGATCTGGATGGCGATGGCCGAGGCCGCCCGCGCCTACGGGGTCGAGGGTGAGCTGCGGGCCGAGGTGGCGCGCACCGGGGGCGATCTCGGCGCGGCGCTGGCCGGGATCGACGCGAACGCCGCGGGCAAGGCGTGGCGGTGGGTGGGGGAGATGGACCAGGCCGGGGACGCGCTGGCCGGCGTCGGCGTACCCGACGGGTTCTCCCGCGCCGCCGCGGAGATGTACCGGCGCATGGCCTCGGCCGACCCCGTGGACCGGGCGAACCTCTGGGGCCTGCGCGGCGGGGCCTCCTAGAAGGAGAACCCGCTGTTCTCCTGGGCCCCGCGCGGGTCGGCGACGAACCCGCCCGCCTTCATCAGATCCCCCACGAAGTCCTCGGGCGTCGAGGTCTGCCACCACGGCATCGACGCCGGGGTCCCGGCATCCCCGTACATCTTCGTGCCGTCCGTGCCGTACACCGCCGACGTACCGCCGACGAACCGGACCCGCTTGCCGCCACCCGCGGACTCGTCGACCGCCTCCACCACCGTCGGCTGCTGGTTCCACCACCCCGCCACCGCCGAGCCCACCGACGACACCCGATCCGGCGGCGACGGCGACGGCTGCGCCCCACCACCCGGCGCCGAGGACACCACGGGCCCCTGGTCCTCGCGGTAGTCCAGATCGTTCGTGCCCACCGGGGTCATGAACACACCCGGTTCCACCACCCCCGCGAGCGAGCCGTCCCGACCGGGAAATCCCGGTGGCGCCGGCAACACCACCCGTTCCTCCTGCGGTGTCGGCGGCACGACGTACCGCGCTTCCCGATCCGGTGAGGTCAGAGCCGACGACGGCACCGAGTCCTCGGGAAAGGACTGCGCCGCGTTCGGGCCGAGGATCGTCGACAGCCCGTGGTCCACCGGCGGCGGCATGATCACCTCACCACCCGCCACCGGACCCCGACCGTTCTCCCCCTCCGTCGCGGGCCCCGGTGGGGACGATGACGAGGTCGAACGCTCGCGACCATCTGGATCGACGATTCCCTGACCGGGCGATGGCTCCGCCTGCTGCGGGATCTGTTCCAGCCGCGCGCGGAAACTCTCGGCCGTCTCACCCTCGCCGGGGTCGATCGTCGGAGCACCCAGGGTGGCGTTCATGTCCGCGAACAACCAGGGCAGAGCGGGGTCGTCCCGATGGGGCACCGTCACGGTCGTCGGAACGCTCTCGGGAACGGAGCCCGCCGCACTCGGGTTGAGCAACCCGCTGGGACCGGGACGCCACTCACCGTGCAGCTCACCGTTCCCGTCGAGCGTGGCCGAGCACGTAGTGCCGGTGAGGACGCACACCGAGGAGATTCCCGCCTTGGCCGCGGATCCGTCGTCGCGCAACTGCGTGCCGATCCACCTCAGCGCGTTGACGTCGCCGTCGGCCTCCTCGCCCGGGCCCTCGGAGAGGCCCGCCACCGGATAGGTGGAGAGTGGCCCGCCGTCCTTGCACCCGACGGGCAGCGGGTGGGTGTGGAGGATCTGCACGTAGTCACAGTCGCCGTGCATGTCGGCACGGAACGCTGCACCGGCATCCACGACGCCGGTCTGCCCCACGACGAGCGGCCCGTCGATGTAGGCGGATCCCTTCCAGCACACCAGGAGGCAACCGAGCTCGACGTTCGTGTAGCCGTTGGCGTTCGTGAACCGCGCCTTCTGCAGCTCCTCGGCCGTCGCGTCCGGGAAGAACGAGCGCAGCTGCTCCGCGCTCGGCGTGGTGGCACTGAGCGAGAGGTCACGGAGGGTGGACAGGCACGACTCGACCACGCAGCGGAACTGTTCCTCGTCGGCAACCCCGTGGTAGGTCGAGCTCAGGAAGTCGTCCACCTTCGCCCCGTCCAGCCCGGCCAGCAGCGGTACCTGGGCGTAGGCAGGATCGACCACGGACGTCGCGTTGAAGCCGTTCCCGATGTAGATGTCTCTCGGTTTCTCGGCCTCCGGCCGCGAGCCGGTCAGGGCGGAGACGCCGACGATCGGCGGATGCGGGACGTAGTCGTCGGACGGCTTCGGACCGGTGTCCTCCGCGGGGGGAAGGGGCCCGGTCGAGGTGGACGGCACAGCGGGAACGACCGGGGTCGAGGTGGTCGAGGAGGCCGCCTGCGTCGTCACCTGGGATCCGGGACCCGGGTCCTTCGGGTCCGACGCCGGAGCGAAGATCAACTTGTGGTTCCACGAGTCGAGATCGCTCAGGTCCGGCGGTGCGGTGAAGGCCGGGGTCGCGCCTCCGGTCAGGGGCGCGGGCCGGGTGTCCGTGGCTGCGAAGTCCGTGAAGCCCGGATCGGCACCGGCGGCGGTGTCGAACATCGAACCCGCGGGCACCGTGAAGTCCGGTGTGGATCCGACCCCGGATTCGTCCGCCGAGGCACCCGGGGCGCCGGCGAGAGCCACGCCCGCCACCGCCGCGACCGAACCCAGCACGGTCGCCCCCATGCGCCGGACGGCGGCACCACGAGGGGAGAAGTGGCCCCGGCCGTCGTACGGATCGACGATGACGTCCGGGACGGAGCGACGGCGTCGCGAGTACGACGACATGGTGGACGTCTCCTCCCGGCGTGAGCGACAACTGCGGGCAGGCGGGCCGTGCAGTTGATCACCGTAGTGACGCCCGACCGAGGCGGTCGGCGCCGCCGGGCCGCATCCACACCTCCGCTGCCCAGGTGAGCACCGAGGATCAGGAACCGCCGAGACGTTCGATCACGTCGCCGGACGGGGCGTTCCATCCGCGGTTGGCACTGGCTGTCTCCCGGGGCAGCACGGAGTACGTGGCGACCGCGTCCGTGACGAGTGCACCGAGCACGGCACCGAGGACCAGGACGGCGGCGAGCGGCTGGCGTGGCATGGGTCCAGCTTGGCGCGTGTTCACCCTGCGGTCCCGTGACCTGCACCGATCTCACCCGAACGTGTTCCGCCCCGGTCGCCCGACCGGGCCGGGGTCGATCACTGCGCGCAGCGACGGAGCCCTACCCGGACGGGCCGAAGCGCTCGACCCGGATCGCGCCGACGGGCACCCCGGCCTGCTCCAGCAGCGCGGTGGCGGCGTCGGCGAACGCGGGGGAGCCGCACACGTACACCGTCTCGCCGCCGCGCACGAGCGGCGCGACGTCGTCGACGGTGAGCCGCCGCGCGGCGCCGGAGCGCGTGTAGACGATCGTGGTCTCCGGACCGGGGAGCTCGCCGGTGTAGTAGAGATCGGCCGGGGTGCGCACCGAGACGACGAGCCGCACCAGGTCGGAACGCCCGGAGCGGCGGGCCGCGCGCAGCATCGCCATCAGCGGCACCACCCCGGAGCCGCCGCCGACGAGCAGCGCGGGCGTGTCGACGGCCCACGCGAAGAACCCGCCGATCGGGCCGCGCACCTCCAGCTCGTCGCCGGGCTCCACCACGTCGTGCAGGAACTCCGAGACCTCGCCGCCGTCGAGCTTCTCGACGGTCAGCTCGATCTCCCCGCTCGGGTCCGGGGCGGACGCCACGGAGTACGAGCGCTGCGCGGAGTAGCCGTCGGGGGCGGTCAGGCGCACGACGTAGTACTGCCCGGCCACGTGCTCGCGCGGCTCGGGCAGCGCCAGCCGGAACGTCCGGGCACGGGGGGTCTCGTCGCGCACCTCCAGCACCCGCGCGTTCTGCCAGCGCAGCGTCGTGCGGTGGGTCGTGCCACCAGGGGTCGTGGTCACCTCAGTCGCCCTGGTAGCGCTGCTCGGTCCACGGGTCGCCGCGGTCGTGGTAGCCGTTGCGTTCCCAGAAGCCCGGCTCGTCGTGGTCGAGCAGGCGCAGCCCCGACACCCACTTGGCGCTCTTCCAGAAGTACAGGTGCGGGACCAGCAGCCGCGCCGGGCCGCCGTGCTCGGTGGTGAGCGGTTTGCCGTCGGCGTCCCACACCACCCACGCCCTGCCGCCCGTGACATCGGCCACCGGCAGGTTCGTGGTGTACCCGGTGTGCGACACCGCCACGACGTACGCGGCGGTCGGCAGCACCCCGGCCGCGTCGAGCAGGGTGTCCACCGACACGCCGTCGAACGTCATGCCGAGCTTGGACCACGTGGTGACGCAGTGGATGTCCCCGGAGTAGCGGGAGCGCGGCAGGGCGTGGATCTCGTCCCACGTCCAGCTCGTCGGGCGCTCCACGAGACCCTCGACCGTGAACGTCCAGCGGTCGGTGCCGATGCGCGGGGTGGCCTCGGCGTGCAGCACCGGCCAGTCGTCGCGGGCGTCGTACTGGCCCGGCGGCAGCCGGGGATCGCGCTCGGTGCGGCTCCGGCCGAAGAATCCTCGGGTGGGCATGGGGTCCAGGTTACGGGCGTCGCCGTCGTTCCTGCCGCAGCCGGTCGAGGTCGCCGTCGGCGACCGCGCACCAGAAGCGCAGCGCCGCGTGCTCCATCTAGGGGCGGCGAGCCACTCGCGCAGTGCCCCGCGCCCCGCCCCGGTCAACGAGCAGGTCCTGCGGCGACGGCCGGAGTCCTCGACCGTCAGCGCCAGCAGGCCGAGGTCGGCCAGCCGATCGGGCTCCGAGTACAGCTGGGCGTGCGGGAAGTGCCAGAAGTACCCGACCGAGTGGCCGACGGCCCGCTTGAGGTCATACGGCGTGGACGGCCCCCGCAGCGCGATCATGCCCAGCACGGCGTAGGACGTGGTGGACAGCCGGACCCCGGAGGACACGAACCCCGATCACAGGGCCGCCAGCAGCCGGTCGACGAACTCGACCTGGCCCCGCACGAGCTTCCGCCGCGCCGTCTCCGGGTCGAGCCAGGCGGCCCGGTCGAGCTCCGGGAACGACGCGATCCGGCCCGATCGCGGCGGCCACTCGATCGTGAACTGGTTGCTCTCGATGTGCTCGGCGTCGAAGTCGCCCGCGAGCGCGAACACCGTGACGACCTTGCCGCCGCGCTGCTTGACGCTGCCCAGCTCCACCAGCGGGCCCTCCGGTGCCGGCGAGCCCATCTCCTCGGCGAACTCCCGCCGGGCCGCGTCCCGCGCGTCCTCGTCGGGGTCGTGCTCGCCCTTCGGGATCGACCACGAGGCGTCGTCCTTGCGGGCCCAGAAGGGCCCGCCCATGTGCCCGAGCAGCAGCTCCGGCCCCGGCCGGTGCAGCAGCAGGCCGGCGCTCAACCGGCTCACGCTGCTTGTGCGTCGCGCCACGCGATCCAGTCCTTGAGCAGGCCGAGGTCGTGGACGGGACCGCCGAAGCCGACGGTGAAGAGCGTGGCACCCGCGGCCACCAGCGCGTCGCCGACCTCGTCGGGGCCCTTCTGCACGCCGATGGAGCGTTCGATCTCGGCCGGGTCGCGGCCGATGTCGGCGCAGTGCTGGTCCAGGATGGCGTTCTTGCGGGTCAGCACGTCGACGTCACCGAAGCTGTGCCAGATCTGGGCGTGCTCGGCGGTGTAGCGCAGGGTCTTCTTCTCCCCGCCCCCGCCGACCAGGACCGGGATGTCACGGGTGGGTGCGGGGTTGAGCTTGCCCCAGCGGCTCCTGATCCGCGGCAGGGCCTGCGCGAGGTCGGCGAGCCGCGAGCCCGCGGTGCCGAACTCGTAGCCGTACTCGTCGTAGTCGCGCTCGAACCAGCCGGCGCCGATCCCGAGGATCAGCCGGCCGCCCGAGATGTGGTCGACGGTGCGGGCCATGTCGGCCAGCAGCTCCGGGTTGCGGTAGCTGTTGCAGGTGACCAGCGCGCCGATCTCGACGCGGCTGGTGGCCTCGGCCCAGGCACCCAGCATCGTCCAGCACTCGAAGTGCTTGCCGTCGGGTTCGCCGTAGAGCGGGAAGAAGTGGTCCCAGTTGAACACGACGTCCACGCCGGCCTCCTCGGCGGCGGCGACGGTGCTGCGGATCTGGGTGTAGTCGGCGTGCTGCGGTTGCAGCTGGAGGCCGATCCGGATGGGGTGGGTCATGGGTCCGATCCTGTCATCGCGCCCGGCGCACGGTCAGGACGGCCCGAGCGAGCGGCCGAGCAGCCCGGGTATGGCGGCGGGCGGGACGGCCGGAGCGAAGAGGTAGCCCTGGCCGGTGTCGCACCCGAGCGCCTGCAGCTGGTCGAGCTGGGCCGCGGTCTCCACCGACTCGGCCACCACCGTCAGGCGGGCCAGCCCGTCGCGGCCAGGATGCGGGCGACGTCGGCGACGACCCCGGGCTCCCGAACCTGCCGCGCCGCGATGTTGACGCTCACGTACTGGATCGGGTGCGCCTCGGTGCGGCGCCACTGCACGGCCTGCCGGCACGCCTCCTCCAGCACCCAGCGGCCCAGCGGGACGATCAGGCCGATCTCCCTCGGCCACCGGGATGAACCGGGGCAGGCCCTGCAACAGGTTGAGCTGCGCGATGCCTGAGCACAGCGTCATCGCCGAGATCAACTCCACCCCGCGCATGGCCTGCAGTGCCTGCAC
>CAXTTN010000212.1:0-10343 GCA_964247105.1 uncultured Pseudonocardia sp. | reverse complement strand
CCCGGCGGGGGCGTCCCGGGCGGCGCTCCCGGCGGTGGCTTCCCCGGCGGCGGCGCTCCCGGCGGGGGCCCAGGCGGCTTCGGCGGTGCGTCCGGCATCGGGCGGCTGTTCTCCGGGGAGATCGGCGGCCAGGTGTCCTGGCTGCTCCCGGCCGCGTTCGCGCTGCTGGTGGCCGGGCTGTGGCTGACCCGCCGCGCACCGCGCACCGACCCGCTGCGCGCCTCGCTCATCCTGTGGGGCGGCTGGACGGTCGTCACGTGGCTGGTCTTCAGCTTCGCCGAGGGCACCTTCCACCCCTACTACACGGTGGCGCTCGCACCCGGGATCGCGGCGCTGGTCGGCATCGGCGGGCACGTGCTGTGGCGCCGGCGCACGTCGTGGCCCGGACGGGCGGCGCCGGCCGTCGTCGTCGCCGGCACGGCGGTGTGGGCGTGGGTGCTGCTCGACCGCTCCGCGACGTTCCTGCCGTGGCTGCGCTGGGTGGTGCTCGCGGTGGCCGTGATCGCGGTCGTGGCGCTGCTGCTGCCCGGCCGCCGGTTCCTCGGCGCCGCCGCGGTCGCTGTGGTGATCACCGGCGTCGCGGGTCCCGCTGCGTACGCGGTGGACACCGCCGCCGTCCCGCACACCGGGAGCATCCCGTCGGCCGGTCCGTCGACCGGTGGCGGGGGCTTCCCGGGTGGCGGGTTCCCCGGTGGGAACGCCGGCCGGGCCGGGCGGGACACCGCACGGAACGGCACGGGCGAGGCACGCCAGCCGGCCGGCCCGGGCGAGGAGATCGTCGCCGACCCCGCTCTGGACGCGCTGCTGCAGTCGGCCGGCACCACCTGGTCGGCCGCGACGGTCGGCGCGATGGGCGGCGACGGCCT
Source organism: uncultured Pseudonocardia sp. (assembly GCA_964247105.1). Lineage (GTDB taxonomy): Bacteria > Actinomycetota > Actinomycetes > Mycobacteriales > Pseudonocardiaceae > Pseudonocardia. Next base: position 9,477 of record CAXTTN010000212.1, on the reverse strand, counting down.
CGCGCTGACCAGCGGCACCGACGTCATGGTGATCGGCGGCTTCTCGGGCTCCGACCCGGCGCCGACCCTGGCGCAGTTCCAGGCCGACGTCGCGGCGGGCCGCATCCACTACTTCGTCGAGGGTGGCGGGTTCGGCGGGGGTGGCGCCCCGAACATCGACCAGCTGCCGGCGTCGGTGCGCAACTCCCCCCAGTTCGAGCAGTTCATGGAGCAGGTCGGGGGCCCCGGCGGGTTCGGCGGCGGCACGGGCGCGGAGATCACCACCTGGGTGCAGCAGCACTTCACGTCGAGCACGGTGGGCGGCCGGACGGTCTACGACCTGACGAAGCCGAAGTCGTGAGCAACGACACCCGTCCGAGTTAGGGCATCCTCACTGTAACGTGGTCTCATGGACCCGCGGGAGAGCGTGCGCTGCGCCGCCCTCTCCCGCGTGCTCGACGAACCGCTGGCCGGCACGGCCCCCGTCGCCAGGCGCTGGGTGTGCCTGGAGCACCGCGGCGCGTGGCCGAGCGACACCGGCAACCTCCCCGATCCGGCGGTGGCCGCGTTCGCGGCGCGCGCCACGGCGTCGGGGTGGCGGATGCAGCTGGTCCGACGGCCCGGCCGGCCCGCGGCCGGCGACGGCGTGCGGCTCTACCTCGCCGACACCACGCCCGGCGCGGCGCGCACCACGACGCTGACCGTCGAGGGCCCGTCCGAGCTGGCCCGCATCCCCCTCGACGACGGGCCGCTGCCCGGAGCCGCCGTCGCCGATCCGCTGCTGCTGATCTGCACGCACGGCAGGCGGGACCGCTGCTGCGCCCTCGACGGGCGGGCACTCGCGCTCGCGGTCGGCGACGCCGACGTCTGGGAGTGCTCCCACCTGGGCGGACACCGCTTCGCCCCCACTGCTCTGGTGCTGCCCACCGGCTACCTCTACGGCCGGCTCGGCGTGAGCACCGCCGTCAGCGCGCGCAAGGCGGCCGGGATCGGTGAGGTCGAGACGGCCCTGTGCCGCGGACGCTCGACGTGGTCGCCCGCCGGGCAGGTCGCCGAGCTGGCGGTGCGCGCGGCCACGGGGTTGCGCGACGCCGACGCCCTCACCGTCACCGAGCACGACGGGCTGCGGGTCAGCGCCGGCGACGGCCGCGAGTGGAGCGTCGACGTCGGCGAGCAGGAGGGCCCACCCCGCCCGGCCTCCTGCGGCGCGGTGGCCGTCCCGTCCCGCTCGCTGACCGCCACGCACGTGCGTCTCCTGGGCTGACCCTCACACCCACCACGTCGCCCGGGCCCGCCGCACACCGTGATCGTCGTACCGGGACCGGGAACCGCGATGCGCGCGGTCGGACGTCCCCGAGCGGTGATCATGCGCTCGATCAGCCGGCACTGCGTGCCCGTCTCGTCGACTCGCGCTCGGGGGGCCGGGCCCGTGATCACGATGCACCGCACGACGCGGCCCCGGAACGGGCGCGGCCGTGCGCCGGACGGCGATCACTGCGCGAGCCCCGGCGCGCGCGTAGCGTCGCGGGCGTGACCACCACCGCGACCGCCGCGGAGGCCGTGCGGGCCCTCTTCGCCGCGGACGACGAGCTGGCCGCGCGACCGGCGGTGCTCGCGGCGGCGCGGGTCGCCCGCGACGTCCTCGCGCCGCACTCCGCGGCCGCCGACGACCCGGCGCGCGGCGTCGACCCCGCCCACCTCGACCGGCTCGCCGCGGACGGGTTGCTCGGCGTCACCGTCCCGCTCGCCGAGGGCGGCCTCGGCGGCACCGCGCGCGCCGACGCCGAGACGACCGAGCTGATCAGCGGCGCGTGCGCCGCCACCTGGTTCGTCATCAACCAGCACCGGTCGCCCCAGGCCCTGGCGCGGGGATCGCTGCGCGGCCTCGCACCCGACGCCGTGACCGTCGGACCCGCTGCCGCCCGCCACCGCGCGGAGCTGGCTGCGGCCACCGCGCGGGCCGGGATCGCGCTCGCGCACATCCGGCGCCCGGGATTACCGGCCGTCCGCGCCGATCCCGACGGCACCGGCTGGCGGTTCTCCGGCACCGCCGACTGGTGCACCGGCTGGGGCCTGGTCGACCTCGTCATGATCGCGGCGACGACCGCCGACCGGTTCGTCTTCGCCCTGCTCCCCGCCGAGGAACGGACGGGGCTGCGGACGGGCGCGCCGCTGCCGCTGGCGGTGATGGGCGGCACCCGCACGGTCGCGCTGGAGATGGACGGGCTCGCGATCGGCGCCGACGACGTCATCGCCGTCATGGACGCGCCGCGGTGGCGCGCGCACGACGTCGCGAGCACGGCCAACACGACGCCCGCGTCGCTGGGGCTGCTGCGCCGGGTCCTCGTCGCGCTCGCCGACCTGGGCACCGCCCGCGACCGGCCCGAGGCCGTGGACGCCGCCCTCGCGCTCGCCCCGCGCGCCGCGTACCTGCGCGCGGAGGCGTACGCGCTGGCCGGCGGCGTGCCACCGGCCGAGCGGGTGCCGGAGCGGACGGCGCTGCGGGCCGAGGTCACCGAGCTGGCCGTCCGCGCCGCCCACGCCCTGATCGCCGCGCGCTCCGGCAGCGCGATGCTGCTGGGCAGCCCGGAGCAGCGGTGGGCCCGGGAGGCGGCGTTCCACCTGATCCAGGCCCAGACCGCGGGCGTCCGGGCGGCCCAGCTCGCGGCGTTCAGCAGGTAGCGATCAGGCCCGCCAGCAACGCGACCCGCGACGGGACGCTGGTCAGGTCGAGGTACTCGTCGGCGCTGTGGTCGTTGCCGCCGACCGGCCCGAGCCCGTCCAGCACGGTGTCGCAGTGCAGGGCGAGCAGGTTCGCGTCGCCGCAGCCGCCGGTGACGGTGTGCTGGACGTCCAGACCGATGTCGGCGCCCACCCGGCGGGCGCGGTCGAGCAGGCGGCGGGTGCCGCCGGTGGCCGACCAGGGTGGCACGGGCGCCTCGACAGTGACGGTGGTGTCGACCGTCTCGGCGGCCGCGAGGTCGCGGATGGCGGCCAGCGCGCCGTCGAAGTGGCTGGTCCGCTCCGCGCGGACCTCGGCGACGAGCGTCCCCTCGGCGGCCACGATGTTGGGCCGCTCCCCCGCCCGCAGCACCCCGGCGTTGACGGTCACGTCGCTCCACCGCCCGTTGATGTCGTCCACGGCGAGGGTGAGCCGGGCGACGGCCAGCGCGGCGCTGATCCCGGCCCCCGGCTCGATCCCGGCGTGCGCCGCCCGCCCGACCACCCGGACGGCGACGTCGGCCACGCCCTTCCGGCCCGAGACGAGCGCGCCGTTCGCGCGCGCACACTCCAGCCCGAGCGCGACGTCCGCCCATTCCCCGAACTCCGCGAGGAGGTCCCGGCTGCCGGGCGAGCCGATCTCCTCGTCGGGGGTCGCGAGCAGCACGACCTCGCCGAACGTGCAGCGCTCCAGGTCGCGCAGGACCTCGACGGCCGCGACGCCCGCGAGCAGGCCGCCCACGTCGTCGCAGACGCCGGGACCGCGGGCCACGCCGGACGCGTCGACGCCGAACGGCCGGGCCGCCGCGGTGCCGGGCGGGAACACCGTGTCGAGGTGCCCGACCAGCAGCACGCGGCCGCGCCCGGTACCGCGCAGGCGTCCGACCAGCGCGTCCGGGCCTCCGGCCGGTACCCGTGACACCATCATCCCGGCCTCGTCGAGGATCGCCCCGACGCGGTCGGCCATGGCCCGCAGCCCGTCCCGGTCGCCGGAGCCGCTGTCGATGGAGACCAGCTCCTCCAGCCGCGTCACGTAGGCATGGGTTCGCGCGCGGGCCGCCGCCATGAGCGTCACAGGATCTTCGACAGGAACGAGCGGGTGCGCGGGTGGCTCGGCGCGCCGAGCACCTGCGCGGGCGGGCCCGATTCCACGATCGTGCCGCCGTCGAGGAACACCACGGTGTCGGCCACCTCCCGGGCGAACCCCATCTCGTGGGTGACCACCACCATCGTCATCCCGTCGCGCGCGAGCCCGCGCATGACGTCGAGAACCTCCCCGACCAGCTCCGGATCCAGCGCCGAGGTCGGCTCGTCGAACAGCATGAGCTTCGGGTCCATCGCCAGCGCGCGGGCGATCGCGACGCGCTGCTGCTGGCCCCCGGACAGCTGCCCGGGGTAGTGGTCGGCCTTGTCGGCGAGCCCGACGCGGTCGAGCAGCTCCCGGGCCACCACTGTCGCGGCGGCGCGGGGGCGCCCGTGGACCTTCGTCGGCCCCTCGACCACGTTGCCGAGTGCGGTCATGTGCGGGAACAGGTTGAACCGCTGGAACACCATGCCGATGTCGCGCCGCTTGCGGGCGACCTGACGGGGCGTCAGCTCGAGCAGGACCCCACCGCTCTCGCGGTAGCCGACCAGCTCGCCGTCGACCCAGAGGTGCCCGGCGTCCACGGTCTCCAGGTGGTTCATGCAGCGCAGCAGCGTGGACTTCCCCGAGCCGGACGGCCCGAGCAGGCAGCACACCGAACCGGCCGCCACCTCCAGGTCCACGCCGCGCAGCACCTCGACGTGCCCGAAGCTCTTGCGCACGCCGTGCGCCTGCACCATCGCCGTCATCGCCGCACTCCGATCGCGCTCGCCAGTCGCTGCCGTGCGCTGGGGGCGGGGGTGCCGAACCCGCGCCCGAAGCGCCGCTCCACGAGGTACTGGCCGGCCGAGAGCAGGCTGACCAGCGCCAGGTACCAGATCGCCGCCACCACGAGCAGCGGGATCACCTTGTAGTTCTGCTGGTAGACCGTCTGGACGGCGGTCATCAGGTCACGTCCGGCGATCACCGACACGAGCGCGGTGGACTTCAGCATGGTGATCGTCTCGTTGCCCATCGGCGGGATGATCACGCGCATCGCCTGGGGCAGGACGACGCGCCGCATGCCCATGCCGGGCGGCATCCCGATCGCGAGGGCGGCCTCGGACTGGCCGCGGTCGACCCCGAGGATGCCGCCGCGCACCACCTCCGCGGCGTACGCCATCTCGTTGAGCGAGAGGGCGAGCACCGCGGCGGTCGTCCCGGTGATCACCACGCTGGTGGGCTGGGAGAACAGGACGGTGCCGGTGAACGGGATCTCGAGGGTGATCGTCGGGAACAGCGCGCCGAGGAACCCGAAGAAGATGATCTGCACCAGCAGCGGGGTGCCGCGGAACACCCAGACGAACAGCCACGAGACGCCCCGCAGCACCGGGTTGGGCGACAGGCGCATCACGGCGAGCAGCGCGCCGCCGATGACGCCGAGCACCATGGCCACGGCGGTCAGCGCGAGCGTGACCCCGACCCCCTGCAGCACGAAGTCACGGAACAGGTACGAGCCGATCGTCGCCGGTTCGAGGTTCGGGCTGGCCAGGAGCAGCCGGACCACCCCGACGGCCAGCGCCGCGACCACCACGGCCGCCACCCAGCGACCGTAGTGGCGGCGGCGCCGGATCGGCGGGACCGTCGCGGCCGGCGCCGCGTCGACCTGGGCCACCATCAGTCGACCGCGTTGTCGACGGTGATGGCCGGCAGCGCGATCGCGTCCTGCTGGTACTTGGTGAGGATCTTCTTGTAGGTGCCGTCGTCGACCAGCGACTGCAGCGCCGCCTTGTAGGCCGCGGCCAGGTCGCCCCGCGACTTCAGGAAGCCGATGCCGTTCGGGCTGGCCTTCCAGCCGTTGGGGTCGGCGGCGTCGCGCACCTGCTCGACCTTCCCGCCGAGCTGGCTGACGATGCCCGGGAGCGCCACGGTCGTGGCGGCCACGACGTCGGCGTTGCCGGCGAGCATCGCGTTGACCGCCTGCGGGTTCTCCGGGTAGCCCGAGACCGCGATCGGCTTGCCGCCGCAGGACGCCGTGCTGTAGTCGGTGAGGTTCGACTCCTGGTTGCTGGCCTTCTGCACGGCGACGCGCTTGCCGCACAGGTCGGCGAGCGTGCGGACGCCGGTGGGGTTGCCCGCGATGGTGATGAAGCCGGTGCCCGACGCCGAGTAGTCGACGAACGTGGCCACCTGCTGGCGCTCCTTGTTGTCGGTGATGCCGCCGGCGATGCCGTCGTAGTTGCCGGCCTGCAGGCCCGGCACGAGCCCGTCGAAGGGCTGCTGGACGAAGGTGGCGGCGAGTCCGAGCTTGGCCGACGCGGCCAGCACGAGGTCGTAGTCGAGGCCCTTGAAGGACGTGGTGTCGCCCTCCTTCGCGAAGTCGACGAACGGCGCGTAGGGCGCGTTGGTGGCGAACCGCACGGTTCCGGCCGACTTGACGGCGGCCGGCACGGTGGCCGCGAGCGCCGGATCGGTGGAGACGGTGCCGACCGACGCGATGTCGGTCGTTCCCTGGGCGGGCGCGGCCGCGGGCGTGGCCGCGGAGCCGCAGCCCGCGAGAACCACACCGGCGGCGAGGAGCAGTGGGAGGGATCGGGTCAGGTGCATGGGAGTACCTCCTGGTCAGGTTTTCGGAGACTGTAATACGCGTTACATCCGACCACAATCTCTAACGGGTGGGAATGCTTGTTACTTTCCTGTTGCGCGTGGCAGGCTGCGATTCGTGACGACGACCGACGCCGGGCTCGCGGGCCTGCTCCGCGTGCGGATGGGCGACTGCAGCCCGGCCGAGCAGAAGGTGGCCAGGGTGCTGCTGGCCGGCTACCCCGCGGCCGGCTTCGAGACCGTCGCCACCCTCGCCGAACGGGCCGGGACCAGCGCCCCGACCGTCCTTCGGCTGCTCAACCGCGTCGGGTTCCGCGGCCTCCCCGATTTCCAGCAGGCCCTGCGCGACGAGCTCGACGAGCGCCAGGCCTCGCCGCTGTCGATGTACGGCTCGTCGGAGGCGGGCAGCCCGGCGTCGCTCTTCCCGTCCAACGTGCACCGGACGCTGACCGATCTCCCCCGCGCCGACCTGGACCGCACCGTGGCGCTGCTGGCCGACCGCAAGCTCCGCCCGGTCCTGGCCGGGGGGCGCTTCACCCGCCTCGTCGCCGAGTACCTGTACCTGCACCTCGTGCAGCTCCGGGAGGGCTCGGTGCTGCTCGGCGAGGACGCCGTGACGCGCGCGGCCGTCGTCGCCGAACGCGGTACGCGCGACGCGCTGGTGGTCTTCGACTTCCGCCGCTACGAGCCGCGCAGCCTGGCCCTGGCCCGCGCCGTGCGCGCCCGCGGCGGGGTCGTCGTGCTGGTCACCGACCGCTGGCTGTCGCCGATCAACGAGATCGCCGAGTCCGTGCTGGTGTGCCAGGTGGACTCGCCCTCGCCCTACGACAGCCTCGTGGCGGCGTTCGCGGTGGTCGAGACGGTGGTGGCGGGGGTGCTCGCCGCGCGCGGCGACGCGGCACGCGACCGGATGGCCGCGTGCGAGCAGGCCGCGATCGACTCCGAACTGCTGGTCTGACCCGGCCGGGCGGCCGGGCGCGGTATCCGGACCGGGTCTAGCGTGCTCATCGAGGCGAGCCGCGTGTCTCCACCGGCGGACGGGAACGGCGTGACGGGTCAGGCACTGGTCGGCAGAACCGGGTCGGTGACCACACGTGTGCGCGGTGGCGACCTCCCCGGCGAGGTCAAGGTCGTCGTGGCCGGCCTGCCGCACTACTACGTCGCCTACTGCACCCGGCCGCTCCCGGCCGGCGCCACCGTCCTCGTCATCGGTTCCCGCGGCGCGCGCCAGGTCGACGTCGAGCCCTGGGACGAGCATCCCTCCACCATCACGACGGACAGGACGTGAGACATGTTCGGGTACAGGGTCCCGGCGCCGAACGAGGCGCTCCTGATCAGCGGCCGCAAGCAGCGCGGCGACGACGCGCTGCAGTTCAAGATCGTCACCGGGCACGGCGTGTTCGTCATCCCGATCTTCTCCCGGGCCTCCCGGCTCACGCTGGCGATGCAGGAGGCGGAGGTGATCGAGGACTGCTTCACCCAGCAGGGCCTGACGCTCGGCGTCCAGGCCGTGATCGCGTTCAAGGTGGGCGACGACCACGAGTCCATCGCCGCCGCGGCGCGCCGGTTCCAGGGTGACCAGTCGCAGATGCCGACGCTCGTCGGGCGGATCTTCTCGGGCCACCTGCGCAGCATCATCGGCAGCATGACCGTCGAGTCGATCATCCGCGACCAGCAGCGGCTCGGCGACGCGATCCTCGACGCGAGCAAGGGTGAGATGGGCCGGATCGGCCTGGCGGTCGACTCGCTGCAGATCAGCAGCATCGACGACAAGGGCTCGGGCTACATCGCCGCGCTGGCCGCGCCGCACCAGGCCACGGTCAACCAGGCCGCGCACATCGCCCAGGCCGCCGCCGACCAGGCCAGTGCCATGGCGCAGCAGGAGAGCGCCCGCAACCAGGCCGAGTACGCGCGGCACACCGCCATCGCGCGCGCCCAGTACCAGGCGGAGATCGACCAGGCGCAGCAGAAGGCCGCCCAGGCCGGGCCGCTCGCCGCCGCGCAGGCCCAGCAGGCCGTGCTCGCCGAGCAGGCGCTCGTCGCCCGCAAGAACGCCGAGCTGCGCGAGGTGCAGCTGATCGCGGAGGTGGTCAAGCCCGCCGAGGCGAAGGCCGAGGCCATCCGCACGCTCGCGCGCGCCGAGGCCGACGCCACGAAGCTCTCGGCCGAGGCCGCCGCCGCGGAGGGCCGGATCGCGCTGGACCAGATGGTGATCTCGCAGCTGCCCGACATGCTCCGCGCCGCCGCCGAGGGCCTGCAGGGCTCCAACCTCACCGTGCTCGACGGGGCCGAGGGGCTCAGCGGCGTGGTCGCGTCGCTCGCCGGCCAGGGGATGGCCCTGCTCGAGTCGGTGCGCACCGGCCTCACGGGCGACGCCACACCGGATCGCAAGGCCCTCGACGCCGGCGAGCAGTAACCGTGTCCCGCGGCACTTCGGAGCCACATGGCTGGTGGAGGCCACCTCGAGACCGCCATTTGGCTCCGAAGTGCGGGTTTGACCTCCGGTAGCGGCACACTCGGGGCATGGCCGCCGTCCTTCCGTTGCGCCCGCCCGCCCACCAGGTCAGCCCGCGCGCCGTCCGGTGGTGGCAGCTGCGCGACCTGATCACCGTCCTGGTCCTGCTGGTGCCGCAGGTGGTGGCCGAGCTGGTGTTCGGCACGGGCTGGCTCGTGGCGACGGCGGCCCTCACGGCCGTGCTCGGCGGCGCCTACGTGCTGCTCGTCCCCGCGCTGCTGTTCCGCATCCACCGCTGGGAGATCACCGACGAGGCCGTCTACACGCTGTCGGGCTGGCTGGTGCGGGAGTGGCGGATCGCGCCGATCTCGCGCGTGCAGACCGTCGACACCGAGCACGGCCCGCTGCAGCAGCTGCTGAAGCTGGCCAGCGTCACGGTCACCACCGCGTCGGCGAAGGGCCCGGTGACGATCCGCGGCCTCGACGCCGCCGACGCCGCCGAGCTGGCCCGCACCCTGACCGCGACCACGCAGTCGACACCGGGCGACGCCACGTGACCCTGACCGCAACGAGCCCGCGCGATGCGCCCGGCAGACCCCTCCTGACCGCAACGAGCCCGCGCGATGCGCCCGGCAGACCCCTCCTGACCGCAACG
>CAXTTN010000211.1:0-10405 GCA_964247105.1 uncultured Pseudonocardia sp. | reverse complement strand
CCGATGGCCCGCGCGAACCTCACCGCGTCGTCGCAGATCCGGGCGCGCAGGTCGGGATCGAGGTTGGGCGCGGGCGCGATCTCGATGACCTTCTGGTGGCGGCGCTGCACGGAGCAGTCGCGCTCGTAGAGGTGCGAGACGTTGCCGGCCGCGTCGGCGAGGATCTGCACCTCGATGTGACGCGGGTTCACCACCGCCTGCTCGACGAACACCGTGGCGTCGCCGAACGCCGACTCGGCCTCCCGCATGGCCGCCTCGATGGCCTCGCGCAGCTCACCGGGCTCCTGGACCCGCCTCATCCCCCGCCCGCCGCCGCCCGCCACGGCCTTGACGAAGATCGGGAAGCCGATACCGTCGGCCGCTGCGACCAGCGCGTCGACGTCGGTGCCCGGCTCCGACGACTGCAGGACGTTCACCCCGGCCTCGCGGGCCGCGGCGATCGCCCGCGACTTGTTGCCCGTCAGGTGCAGCACCGACGCGGGCGGGCCGACGAACGTGATGCCGGCGTCCTCGCAGGCCTGCGCGAGGTCCGGGTTCTCCGAGAGGAAGCCGTAGCCCGGGTAGATCGCGTCGGCGCCCGCCCTGCGTGCGGCCTTGATCACCTCGTCGACCGAGAGGTACGCCCGGACCGGGTGCCCGCGCTCGCCGATGAGGTAGGACTCGTCGGCCTTCGCGCGGTGCAGGGAGTTGCGGTCCTCGTACGGGAAGATCGCGACGGTGGAGACCCCGAGCTCGTAGGCGGCGCGGAAAGCACGGATGGCGATCTCGCCGCGGTTGGCGACCAGCACCTTCTCGAACACGAGGGCTCCCTCTTCATCGGTGGTCGGCTGGCGAAACCGTACCGGTGGACACTCGTTCGGACCCGTGCGAGCGACCACCGTCATCGGGTACCAAGGAGATGTGCGCCACCAACCACGTCAGCCGGGGTTCGCGACGGCCGGGCCGCGCTACGCCCATCCCGATGCGTTCCTGGAGGGTCGCCGGTTGCGTGAGGCGTCCCGCCGGCGGCGCCAGCAGTACGCGGCGGGCCACCGGCGCCCGAGCGCGGCGCCGATCATCGTGCTGCTGGCCGTGCTGCCGCTGCTGTCGGGCGGCGCCTGGTCGGTCGCGCTGGTCGTCCTCACCGCGCTCGCGGCGAGCGCCGCCATCACCGCCGCCGTGATGGCCGGGGTGCCGCTGCTGCTCGTGGGCACCCTGACCTTCGTCGCCGTCCGCCGGGGCAGGCGTCGCACCGCGCTGCGCCGCGGCGGGTCCGCCGGCACCGCGCCGCTGCCCGCCCGCCCGGCCGCGCCACCGCGTCCCGACCGCGTGTGGGGGCACGCGCGATCCCGCTTCCACACGCTGCGCGGCGAGTACGCCGCCTACGAGTGCGACGCGATGGAGGTGCTGCGCCTCCCGGCGCTGGCCGATGTGGCCGTGGCGAGCACCGGGCGGTTCGTCGACGCGTTCGCCGAGGCCCAGGCGCTGGAGACCGACGCGTTCCCCGGCGGGCCGCACGCCGCGCAGTTCGTCGCGGCCGTCGATCGCGCCGAGCGGGCCTGGCGCGCCGCCCGTGACGCGGCCGAGCGCATCCGCCTCTCGGGGCTCTCCCCCGCGGAGCGCGGCACCGTCGAGCGGGTGATCAAGCTGCTCACCACCGCCCGCGATTCCGACAGCGACGCCGAGCGCCTCACCGCCTACACCCTGGCCCGCTCGGAGCTGGCGAAGCTGGACAGGGCCGGGGTGGTGCACGTCCCCCTCCCCGCCCGCTCGGCCCTGGACGCGGCCGCGAGAGGCGCCCTCCCCGCCTGACCCACCCGCGAGTCGACCTTCTCGACACACCGAGTGGGCCATTCGAGCACACGACCACCCCCGCGAGTCGACGAATCCGGCACGCCGAGTGAGCCGTCTCGGCACACGACCCGTCACCCGCGAGTCGACGAATCCAGCACCCCGAGTGAGCCGTCTCGGCACGCCGGTCAGCCGAGTAGACCGATCGGGCCGATCGGACGCGTGCTCAACCGGCGAACACCCCGTGCCGAGAAGGTCGACTCGCGCTCGCGGGGGACGGGTGCGCGAGTCGGCCGATGGGGCACGCCGATGGCGCCGGCGTGACACGCACGCAGCGCGCTGGGCCGGGCCGGGTCGGAACGGCGAACACCACGTGCTCGACAGGTCGACTCGCGCTCGGGTGGGGTCAGACCTTGTCGAGGTAGGCCGCGCGCTCCTCGTCGCCCACCGTCTCCCCGACCAGCGCGAACATGCCGGGGTGGTTCACCAGGGCCGGGTCGTCGGCCACGATGTGGCCCGCGTACACCTGGGCCTTGGCGATGATCTCCTCGTGGCGCAGCAGGGAGAGCAGCCGCAGGCCCGAGCGGCGGCCGGACTGCATCGAGCCCAGGATGTCACCCTCGCGGCGCAGCTCCAGATCGAGGCGGGCCAGCTCGAAACCGTCGGTGGTGCCGGCGACGGCGTCGAGCCGCTCCCGCGCCGCCGTGGCCGCGGGCATGTCGCTGACCAGCAGGCACACCCCGGGCGCCGACCCGCGACCGACGCGGCCGCGGAGCTGGTGGAGCTGCGAGAGGCCGAAGCGATCGGCGTCCAGGATGACCATGGCGGTGGCGTTGGGGACGTCGACGCCGACCTCGATGACCGTGGTGGCCACCAGCACGTCGAGCTCGTGCCGCTCGAACGCCCGCATCACGGCGTCCTTCTCGTCGGGCGGCAGCTTGCCGTGCAGGATGCCGATGCGCAGCCCGGCGAGCGGCCCTTCCAGCAGCTTGGGCGCGACCTCCAGCACGGCCATCGGCGGCCGCCGCTCCTCGGGGTCGGTGGGCTCGTCGGGCTCGGTGTCGCCCACCCGCGGGCACACGACGTAGGCCTGGTGGCCGGCCGCGACCTCCTCGCGAACGCGCCGCCAGATGCTCCCGAACCAGCTCGGCTTCTCCGCCAGCGGCACGACCGTGGTGGAGATCGGCGAGCGGCCCGCGGGCAGCTCGCGCAGGGCCGAGATCTCCAGATCGCCGTAGACGGTCATGGCGACGGTGCGCGGGATCGGCGTGGCCGTCATGACCAGCATGTGCGGCGCGAGCTCCCCGCGGCCGCGCAGCGCATCGCGCTGCTCCACGCCGAAGCGATGCTGCTCGTCGACCACCACCAGGCCGAGATCGGCGAAGCCGACGTGATCCTGGATGAGCGCGTGCGTGCCGACGACGATGCCGGCCGAGCCCGACTGGGCGTCGAGCAGGGCCTGGCGCTTCGCCTTCGTACCGAGCGACCCGGTGAGCAGCGTGACGCCGGTGGCGTTCTCGGCCGCGCCCAGCTCGCCGGCCTGCGCGAGCGGGCCCAGCAACGCCCGCAGCGAGCGCGCGTGCTGCGCGGCGAGCACCTCGGTGGGGGCCAGCAGCGCGGCCTGCCGGCCGGCGTCGACGGCCTGGAGCATGGCCCGCAGCGCGATGACCGTCTTGCCCGCGCCGACGTCGCCCTGCACCAGCCGGTTCATCGGGTGCCGCCGGGCCAGGTCGGCCGCGATCTCGACGCCGACCTCCCGCTGGCCCGCGGTGAGGGTGAACGGCAGCCGCTCGTCGAACGCGTCGAGCAGCCCGCCGGGCCGCGGGGGGCAGGCCGCGGCCGGCCGGGAGACGACGGCCTGGCGCCGCAGCGCCAGCGCGAGCTGCACGCCCATCGCCTCGTCCCAGACGAGCCGGTTGCGCGCGGCGTGGAAATCGGCCTCGGTCTCGGGCACGTGGATGCGGCGCAGCGCCCGGCCCAGATCGGCGAGCCCCTCGCGCTGCCGCAGGAACTCCGGCAGCGGATCGGTCGGGTCGTCGAGCACGTCGAGCACCTGGCGGACGCACCGCGCGATCTCCTGCGAGGTGATCTTCGCGGTGGCCGGGTAGACGGAGATGAACGGGCGGATCTCGTCGGCCTCGTCGAGCGGGTCGAACTGTGGATGGGTGAGCTGCAGGGCCTTGTTGAACACGCCGACCTTGCCGGAGAACACCGCCCGCACCCCCGGGTAGACGAGGTGCTTGACCTTGTGCGCGTTGAAGAACGTGCAGTCGAGCTTGGCGCCCTTCGCATCCCGCAGCACGACGTTGAGGAGCGTGCCGCGGCGCTGGCGCATCTCCCGCTGCGTGGTCTTCTCGACCTCCGCGATGATGGTGGCGTGCTCGCCGATCTCCAGCCCGGCGATGTCGGTGAGCTTGCCGCGGTCGACGTAGCGGCGCGGGTAGTGCCGCACGAGATCGCCCACGGTGTGCAGCTCCAGGTGCTTCGCCAGCACTCCGGCCGCCTTGCCCAGCACCGGCCCCAGCGGCGACAGCATGTCGATCGTGGTCACTCCACCCCCAGCACCAGCGGATAATCGGTCTGCCCGCCCCGGTGGACGACGACGTCGACCTCGGGATGGGTGCGGCGCAGATCGGCCGCCAACCCCTCGCCGAGATCGTCGTCGACACCCTCCCCGAGCAGCGCGGTGATGATCTCGCCGCCCGCGAGGAGCATGCGGTGAGCCAACCACAGGGCACCGACAGCCAGGTCCGGGGCGATCAGCACGATCTCCCCGTCGGAGACGCCCAGCACGTCACCGGGCTCGCAGCGGCCCACCCACGTCAACGCCTCGGTCTCGGCGATCATCAACCCGGCCGTGCGGGTGCCCGCCGCGGCCTCGGCCATCGCGACGACGTCCTCGCCCGGCCTGCGCTCCGGGTCGTGCACGGCCAGCGCGGCGAGCCCCTGCAACACCGACGCCGTGGGCACCACCAGCACGTCCTGCCCTTCCCGACGCGCCGTCCGGGCGGCGCGTTCGGCAACGGGCGCGAGCTCGGACCCCGGCATCAGGACGACGTGCTGGGCCAGCGTGCCCGCGAGCGCCGCCGCCAGCTCGGCCTCGGGCACCGGCTCGCCGGGCTCCCGCTCGATCACCGCCGCCCCGGCCGAGCGGGCCAGCGCCGCCACCTGCGCGCCGGTGACGACCATCAGCACGGCGCGGGACCGCGCGAACGGCCCCCGCGCGGCCCCGCCCGCGTCGGCGAAGCGGATCACCGTGATGCGTTCGGGGCGGCCCGCGGCCACCCCGGCCTCGATCGCCGCCCCGGCGTCGGTGCAGTGCACGTGCACGTTCCACAGCCCGTTGCCGTCGCCGACCACGGCCACGCAGTCGCCGATCCCGGTCAGCTCGACGCGCAGGGCCGCCACGGCCGCATCGTCGGCGTGCAGCAGGTACATCACCTCGTACTCGAACGCCTCGGAGCCCGCCTCGCGCTCGGCCGTCAGCGCCGCGCTCCCCCGGGCCGCCACGGCCGTCCGGCTCGCGACCGGCAGCACACCGGCGGGCGGGTGGCCGTTGAGCAGCCCGTCCAGCGCGTCCAGGACGACGTAGAGGCCCAGCCCGCCCGCGTCGACGACGCCGGCCCTGGCCAGCTCGGGCAGCTGTGCGGTGGTGGCCCGGAGCGCGACCGCGGCCGCGGCCGCCGACGCGGACGCGACGCGCGGGAGCACCCGGGTGCCGGTGGCGGCCGCGGAGGCGGCGGCCAGCACCGTCAGGACGGTGCCCTCCCGCGGGTGCTCGAACGCCGCCGACGCCAGCACGTGCGCGCGAGCCAGCGCGTCGGCGAGCACGGCGCCGTCGAGCGGGCCCCGCGCCGCGGTGACGGCCTCGGCCACTCCCCGCAGCACCTGCGAGAGGATCACCCCCGAGTTGCCGCGCGCGCCCAGGAGGGCGCCCCTGGCCAGCGCCGTGGCCACGGCTCCGCCGTCGGGCAGCCGCCCCGCTGCGTCGACGGCGGCACGCATGGTGAGCAGCATGTTCGTGCCGGTGTCGCCGTCGGGGACGGGGAAGACGTTGATCCGGTCGATCTCGTCGCAGTGCTGCTCCAGCGCCGCCGTCGCCGCCTTCCCCCAGCGGTTCAGCAGGGCGGCGTCGAGCACGTGGGGCACGGGGGGTGAGGGTAGCGACCGGGTGGTGTGCGCCGGGCCGGACGGCGCAGGTACCCTGGCTCATTGCGACCGGGGAACATCCCGGCTTCCTGTACGTCTACCCGAGGAGTTCGACGTGGCTGCCGTCTGCGACGTCTGTAGCAAGGGTCCGGGCTTCGGCATGTCCGTCTCGCACTCGCACCGCCGTACCAACCGCCGCTGGAACCCGAACATCCAGACCGTTCGGGCCCGCATCAACGGTGGCAACCGCAAGCGCCTCAACGTGTGCACCTCCTGCCTGAAGGCCGGCAAGGTCGCGCGCGCCTGAGCGTCGCCCGACACGCGAGGCCCGGGACGCTCCAGACGGAGCGCACCGGGCCTTTCGCATTCCCATCGCAACGAGCCCGCGCGATGCGCCCCGCGCGGCCCCGCAACCGCAATCAGCCCGCGCGATGCGCTCTCACGGCCCTCGGAACGGCAACGCGCCCGCGCAACGCGGTCTCTAGGGCAGCTTCCAGTCCACCGGGTCGCCGCCGATCTCCTCCAGCAGCGCGTTGACGCGGCTGAACGGGCGCGAGCCGAAGAACCCGCGGTCGGCCGACATCGGGCTCGGGTGGGCCGACTCGACGACCGGCACGTCCGGCATCAGCGGCGCCAGCTTGCGGGCGTCGCTCCCCCACAGGATCGCGACGAGCGGCTCCGCGTCGCGGTCGACCAGCGCCCGGATCGCCTGCTCGGTGACGGCCTCCCAGCCCTTCCCGCGGTGCGACGCGGGCTCGCCCGGCGACACCGTCAGGACGCGGTTGAGCAGGAGGACGCCCTGGTCGGCCCACGGAGTGAGGTCGCCCGTGGACGGCGTCGGGTGGCCCAGGTCGTCGGTGTACTCGCGGAAGATGTTGGCCAGCGACCGCGGCACCGGCCGGGTCTGCGGCGACACCGAGAACGACAGGCCCACCGCGTGCCCGGGCGTCGGGTACGGGTCCTGGCCGACGACCAGCACGCGCACCTCGTCGAAGGGCTGGGTGAACGCGCGCAGCACGTTCGCGCCCGCCGGCAGGTAGCGGCGGCCCGCGGCGATCTCCGCGCGCAGGAACTCGCCCATCTCGGCGAGCACCGGTGCGACCGGGGCCAGGGCCTTCGCCCACCCGGCCTCGACGATCTCTTCCAATGGCTTGGCCACTACGACAACTCCCGAAGCTCGGCGCGGAACCGCTTCCCGCGCTGGACGTAGCTCTGCACCGCGTGGTCGGTGGTACCGACCGGCACCTCGTGGCCCTCACGTACCCGCGCCGGGACGCCCAACACCATCCGCCAGGCCGGAACCCGCGCGTTCGGCGAGACGACGGCGCCCGCCGCCACGACGGCCCCCTCGCCGACCGTCGCGCCGTTCAGCACCACCGACCCCGACGAGACCAGCGCGCGGTCACCGATGGTGGCGCCCTCGATGTGCACGTTGTGGCCGACGGTCACCTCGTCACCGATGATCGTCGGCTGGGTGGCGGTGCAGTGGATGATGGAGCCGTCCTGCACGCTGGAGCGGGCGCCGACCACGATTCGGCCGTCGTCGCCGCGCAGCACCGCGGTGGGCCAGACCGACGACTCCGCGCCGATCGTGACATCGCCGATCACGACGGCGTCCGGGTGGACGTAGGCGTCGGGATGGATGTCGGGTTCCGCGTCGCCGAGGGCATACAGGGGCACGGGTCCCACCCTAGGAGGGCGGCTCGTCGGGCAGCTCGTCGACCACCAGCACCTCGGGACGGACGCCGCCGCTGCGGTGCACCGACCGCCCGACGAGCTGCGAGATCACCGGGGCGGTGATCACCTGGAACAGCCCGACCAGCAGCAACGTGGCCGCGCTCTCCAGCTCCACCCGCAGCGCCGTGCCGGCCAGGATGAGGAACAGCCCCAGCGTCTGGGGCTTGGTGGCGGCCTGCAGCCGGGAGAGCAGGCTGGGCAGCCGCACCAGCCCGAGCGCGCCGAGCAGGCACGACAGGGCGCCGCCCAGCAGCAGTACCGCGGACAGGACATCCCTCACCGGTGCCTCCTGCGCCGCTCGGCCAGCCGGGACGCCGTGGCCGACCCGACGAACCCGACGAGCGCGACGGCCGCGATCAGCGGGATGTTGGACCCGTCCTCGTAGAAGGCCACGTAGACGGCGGCGCCGGCCACGATCAGCACGACGAGCACGTCGAGCGCGACGACCCGGTCGAGCGTCTCCGGGCCGCACAGCAGCCGCGCCAGCGTCAGCAGGCCCGCCGCGCACAGCATGGCGAGGACGATCACGAAGACCGCGGTCACGGCGCCGTCCACCGCTCGGCCCCGGCCAGCTCCTCGGGAGTGCCGAACGTGGCGAGCACGCGGCGCTGCATGTCCATCGTGCGGAGCCGCGCCGTGCGGACGTCGGCCTCGTTCCGCGGGCCGAGCGCGTAGACCCACCAGACGCCGCGGTCCTGATCGATCTCCAGCACCATCGCGCCGGGAGCCAGCGACAGCGCCGACGCCAGGACGACCACCACCCGTTCCGACGCGGTGAACAGCGGCAGCTCCATGATCGCCCCGCAGGACCGGGGGCCGTACCGCACCACCTGCCAGCTCACCTCGACCCCGGACACGAGCAGGTCGTACACCAGGTACCCGACGAGCGCGACCAGCCGCGCCGGCCGCAGCGGCAGCCGATCCGACGGCGGCCCCTGCCGCGACACGGTCATCACGAGCGCCGCGACGAGCAGCCCCCCGACGACCGTCAGGGGCGTGAACGTGCCCCACAGCAGCACCCAGACCAGCGCCAGCCACAGCACTCCCGGCCAGCGCGCCCGCAGCAGCGTCACCGCCCGACCCCCCGTCCCCCGGCCTGCGACGTGCCCTTCACGGCGCGGTCCCGAGGACCGCCGTGATGTACGGGTCGCGGGCCAGCAGATCCACACCGGCCCGGCCGGTGAGCGCCGACAACGGGCCGGCGAACAGCGCGATCGCGAGGCTGGCCGCGATCAGGCCGGCCGTGGCGACGTACATCGCAGGCGGGGTGCGGGCCGTGCCCACCTGCACCTCGTCGGTCGGGTCGTCGTCGGGCAACGGCTCCTGCGGCTCGCCCCAGAACACCCGCACCCACACCCGGACCAGCGCGTAGAGCGTGAGCAGGCTGGCCAGGACGACGACGCCGGCCACCGCCGCGGGCCACGGCCCGGCCGCGGCGCCCGCCTGGAGCAGCCCGAGCTTCGCCACGAACCCGGCGGTGGGCGGGATACCGGCCAGCGTGAGGGCCGGGATCGCGAAGAGGATCGCGAGCCCCGGGGCGTCGCGGAGCAGGCCGCCCATCCGGTCGAGCGCCACCGTGCCGGTACGCCGCGTGATCAGGCCGCTGACCAGGAACAGCGTGGCCAGCACCGTGATGTGGTGCGCCGCGTACAGCGCGGCGCCCGACACCGAGGCCGGATCGAAGACGGCCAGCCCGAACAGCATGAACCCGATGTGGCTGACCAGCAGGAACGACAGCAGCCGGTTGAGGTCGTTCTGCGCCAACGCCCCCAACGCGCCGACGAGCATGGTGAGCGCGGCCAGCACCAGCATCAACGTCCACGGCCCGTCGCGGGGGAACAGCAGCGTCTGCGTGCGCAGCAGCGCGTAGAAGCTGACCTTGGTGAGCAGCCCGGCGAACAGCGCGGCGACCGGGCCCGGCGCGTTGGGGTAGCTGTCGGGCAGCCAGAAGTGCAGCGGCACGATGGCCGCCTTGATCCCGAACACCACCAGCAGCATCAGCCCCAGCACGGTGCGCAGGCCGGGCGGCAGCGCACCGACCCGCTCCGAGAGGGCGGCGAGGTTCACCGTGCCGGTGGCCGCGTAGACCATCGCCACCGCGGTGAGGAACAGCAGCGACGACATCAGGCTGACGATCACGTAGGTCATGCCGGCCCGGATCCGTTTCGCGCTGGTACGCCGGGTGATCAGCACGTAGGACGCGGTGAGCATCAGCTCGAACGCCACGAACAGCGTGAACAGATCGCCGGTGAGGTACGCCAGCGAGACGCCCGCGCACAGCATGAGGTACATCGGGTGGAACGTGGTGCTGGCCGTGCCGCGGCCGTAATCGGCGATGCGCTGGTCGATGGCGTAGACGAGCACCGCGAGCGTGACGAGCGTGGAGACGAGCAGCAGCAGCGCCGAGAGCCGATCGGCCACCAGCGCGATGCCGACGGGCGCCGCCCAGCCGCCCAGCTCGGCGACGATCGGGCCGCTGCGGTCGGCCACCACGAGCAGCGTGGCCGCGACGGCCGCCACCGCGGTGAGCACGACGATGCCGACCACGCGCTGCAGGGCGGCCGACCGGCTGCCGACGATCGTGAGCGCGGCGCCGAGGATCGGGAGCAGCACGGGCAGGGTCAGCAGGGTGCTCACGATTCCGGGTCCAGGGAAGCGGAGGGCTCCTTCGCGGTCGCGATGCGCGCGTCCTCGACGTCGTCCTGCACCTCGTCGTGCCCGACCAGCACGAACGAGCGGTAGCCCAGCG
>CAXTTN010000210.1:0-10419 GCA_964247105.1 uncultured Pseudonocardia sp. | reverse complement strand
CTGCGGTTCGTCGCGTAATCGACCACCCCGTGTCCACTATCCGGGGGTAAGGCCCAGGGGCTCAGCCGGGCACGGTGACCCCCAACGGAGGACTGCGACGTGGCGCCGTTGCCGGTCGACACCAAGCAGCGCACCGCGTCGCTGAGGTATTGCTCTAAGGTGGTGATCATCCGGTCGGGTGCGTTCCTGCATCTGCAGTGTCGACGACGCGCTGAGACTGACCCCCTGGCGTCGCCAGGGGGTCAACTCCAACGCGTCGTTGACACTGCAGTCCGGCCTATGACTCCTCGCTGACCGACGCCCCAGTGGGCGGTGATCGAGCCGCTGCTGTCGCGTAACGCTGCGGCTTTGTGTGGGCGTCCTCGGGTGCACTCGCAGCGGTTGATCGCTCGGTTCCGGGCCAGCTGTGTAAGTAGTTGCAGTGAGTCACCGGTCCGAATCGTGGGGCGGAGCAATGCGTCGCACGCAGATCACACACTGACGTCGGCGACGTTCGACCCTCGTGTCGGGAGCTTTGGTGGAACCGAGCAGGACGCCGGGTCGGGGGTCGCGGCGTCCTGCCCGGCGTCTAACGGCGGCCACGCTCGCGCAGCGCCTGCCGGTATCTGGCCCGCTCCTCGGCTCCTGCCCACCGGCAGAGCCACACGGTCAGCGCGAGGTAGCCGAGCAGGATCACGGCCAGCCCGATCATCGCGACCGCCTGCGGGCCGTGGTGGCAGCGGCGTAGAGCGAGCACGGCCACGAGTGGTTCCCGCGCTGAGCACCGATGCGGCAGGCTCGACAGTCTCCGCGGCCGTCGTCGATGTGGTTGGCGAGCAGTCGAGCGACCGCGGTCGGCTGGCCGATCAGGAATATCGCCAGGGCGTCGACTGGGTCGCGCTTTGCTTCGCTCACGGTGCCGAAGATTCGTCTGGCTGCCGGGACCTCGGAACCGCTCGAACGGGACGCTGAAGGACCGGTGCCGAGGGTCAGAAGCGTCCCGGGGCCGTCCCTCCGCCGGCTATGGAGCTGCTGGCGTGGCGCGGTCCCAGACGCGTTCGAAGCTGTCGACGTAGGTCGAGAAGATGCCATCGTCGACTTGCCGGCGCAGGTGCAGCACTGGAGCGTAGGCCGCTGCGATGCCGTGGATGTGCTGGTTGATCAACATCTCGCCATCGCCGACGTAGAGCGAGTTGTAAAGCACGGTCGAGTGCAACCGCATCGACGCGCCCGCGGCGAGCAGCGGCCGGTAGAGCAGGAGTGCGTTGCGGATCTTGGCAGCCATCGCGTCGTGAATGCCCTCGTCCTCGCCGCGCTGGTCGACGTGTGGGCTGTCGGGGTCGCCGACGAGGATCCGGACTGTAGTCCCGGATCGGGCCTTACTCCCAAGGAGGCGGATCAGCTCGGCGTCTTCGGCGATGAAGAGCCCGCTGTAGACGAGGATGCCGATTCTCTGCTCGGCTGTCTCGAACATCTTGCGCCAGATCTGGCGCGGGACTGAGCCGCGGTGCGGGTAGGTGGCGTAGACCTCGGCGTCGATCGAGGGAAGTTCGGCAAGGTGCGGCCAGAGGTCGTACTCGTGAACGCTTAGGAGGTCGGCGACTCCCCAGCGGTGGCGGGCGTGCGGCACGCGGCCACCCAGCCACCGCTGAACGGTCTTCGGGTCGACGCCGAGGGTCTTGGCGACGTCTACGTCCCGGAGGCGCGCCCCGATGAGCGCGCGCCGCAGCGGTTCGCCGATGGTGCGTGTGTCGGACATGCACAGCCTCCCAGTGACGTCACGACGCTAGCACCAAGACGTACCGAGACGTCCCTTGAGAGTGGTCGTCTTGGGACTTCTCGTGACGGTTGGGGACTTCCTGAGAAGACTCCGCGTCCCAACTGCCCTACGCTCACCCGGTGGCGGACGTGGATGCACGGGAACTTTGCCGCTCGCTGCTGGAGGCGGAGTTGCCACGGCGGTGGGCGCACTGTCAGGGCGTGGCCCGGCAGGCGGCGAGCATCGGCGTTGCGCTGGGCGAACTTGCGCCGGTGGTCGAGTCGGCGGCGTGGCTGCATGACATCGGCTATGCGCCGCCGCTGGCGCACGTCGGCTTCCATCCGCTCGACGGTGCTCGTTACCTGCGGGACTCCGCACTCGGTAGTCGTCCTCTGTGGACGCTCGTGGCTCATCACACCTGCGCGATCGTCGAAGCCGAGGAGCGGGGGCTCGACGGCGAGCTCGCTGCCGAGTTCCCGGTCGAGGATGCCTCGTGGGTGGCTGTCGCGGCATTGACGTACTGCGACATGACGACTGGACCGGACGGTCATCCCCTCGACGTCGAGCAGCGGATCACCGAGATCCTGTCGCGGTACCCGGCTGACAACGTCGTGCATCGGTCGATCGCGCGGGCGGCACCGCAGTTGCGTGCCCAGGTGGCCGAGACCCACGAGAGGCTCGACGCGGGCTGACAGCTACGCCGTGTCGCCGCCGGCCGGGGTGAGAAGCCCCTGTTCGTTGCGGGTCCACTTGCGACCGCTGCTGTCGAGGAACTCGATCTCGACGGGTTCGGGTGCGTAGTAGGTGGCGAGCCACTCCCGCGGTGCCGGGCGCTGCACCGTCTGCCCAGGCGGGACGAGCCCGATGAACTCGGCCTCGTCGTCGCCCTCGTCGGGACCGGACAGCGACACCTCGTAGATCGGCATGTCGCTGGCGTTGTGCACGTAGAACAGCAGCTCTCGGCCGCCCTGGCCGGTGCGTTGTGCCTCGACCCACGCGCTGACCTTGACCGCCTGCGAGCGGCGGTCGTCCTCGGCGCGGCGCTCCTCGCGGCGGTGCTCGCGGCGGAACAGCACGAAGCCGACGACGAACGCGCCCATGGTTCCGAGCGCGGCGGCGGCGTTGACGTAGACGGATACCCAGTCGGCGGACAGCATCAGCCCAGGTAGGGCGAGCGCCGGCCGGACAGGTAGTGGTCGACGCGCATCCGCATCGAGCGGTCCATCGGCAGCTTGCCGGCTGCGGCGGGGTCGACCCACTCGACGCGGCGGGACTCGCTGCTCGTGGTGAGTGTACCGCTGACGGGGCGGGCGGTGAACACGACGGAGAACTCCTGCCGGGCCTCGTCGTCGCTGGTGTAGAGGATCACGTGCTTCGGGTCGGTATAGATACCGACCAGGCCGGTGACCTTGCAGGTGATGCCCGTCTCCTCCAGGGTCTCTCGAATGGCGGTGTCTACAAGGGACTCGCCCAGATCCATCGCGCCGCCGGGGAGAGCCCAGTTGTCGTTGTCGTCGCGGTGGATCAGCAGCAACGCGCCGGCGTCGTTGACGACGACAACGTTCGCCGAGGGGACCAGGCTGTTCGCCGGTGGCGCGTCAGGGTCGTCGTAGTAGTCGATCCGCCGCATGTGCTCGGTCATCCCTTCTCAGTCAGTCAATCGGTCGGGACTCGGACCAGACCCGCTCGAAGCTGTCCAGGTATGTGCTGACCAGCGTCCCGCCCACGATCTGGCGCAGGTGGACCACCGGCGCTTGCGCGGCAGGCGTGCCATAGATGTGCGGGTTGATCAGCAATTCTCCGTCAGATCGGTAGATCGAGTTGTAGAGCGGGGTCGCGTGCTGGCGGATCTCCACGCCGGCCACGTCGCGCAGGGGACGGTAGAGCACCATGACATTGCGGATCTTGGAAGCCATGGACTCGCCGATGCCCTCGTGCTCGCCGCGGGCGGCGACCTCGGGTGATTCGGGATCTCCGACCAGGATGCGAACTCGGACGCCCTGCTCGGCCTTGATGCGGAACAAGCGCAGCATGCCGGGGTCGTCGGCCAGGAACAGCCCGCTGTAGACGAGGACGCCGATCTCCTCCTCTGCCGAGTCGAACAGCACTCCCCAGGTGTCGCGCGGTACCGCCCAGCGGTGCGGGTGCACGACGATGATCTCGCTCTCCGACGCCGACGCCACCTGGTCAGCAGCCAACGCGCCGGGCCAGAGGTAGGACTCGTCGACGCCCAGCCGGACCGCCACCTGGTGGCGGTGCCGCCGGTACGGGATGCGGCCACTGATCCACCGCTCGATCGTCTTCGGGTCCACCCCGACGACGTCCGCCAGGTCGGCTGGCGTCATCCGCTGCTGCAGCAGCGCGGTCCGCAGTCGCTCGTTCGCCATCCCCGCCCGAGACTCCCGGAGTCGTCACTATGCCGGACCGGCCGCGGAGAGCGAGCCGTCCCGAACTCGTCCCGGAGACGTCCCGGGCCTCTACGCAACGTACCGGGGACGTCTGTGCGGGGTCCGACTGCGTGGTGATCCCGTACCCGAGTGGTGGCGGAACGTGACTGCCATGACGAGACACCAGCACAACCGCCCCGACGACGACCACGACCGGCCGCAGGTCGACCGGCTCCGTCCCGACCGGCGCCGCTGTGACTGCGGCGCTACCGCCGACCGTGACGGCCGGTGCCGCAAGTGCCGAGCACGGACCGCGTGGGCCTGCCGCACCGCCGGCCGCCGGTCCTACGACGACCGCCCGTCGCTGCGCCGGGTGCCCCGGTCACAGACCGAACGCGGCGTCGGCGGGCCGCTGATCGGTCGGTGCTGCCGCACGCCACGGCGTGACGAGGGGATCGAACTGTGACCAGCGCAAGGCGAGGAATCGAGGACGCGGCGCCGAGGGGCGCCGCGGCGGAGAACAGGAGGTGGTGCCATTGACCGACATCCGCGACACCGGGCGACACGAGAAGGACCCGGCGAGGTTGAGGCCGGTCGTTGACCGCTACGACACGGCGAGGGCCGCGGTGAAGGCCGCGTCTGCCGTGCGAGGCGTTGATGAGACGGTCAGGCGTGACCTGCTGATTGCCGCAGTGGTCGCGCTGATGGACTCGGTCGGTGACATCCCGGTCCTGTTGCACGCGTTGCAGGCGGCGCGGATGCGCGCAGCGAACCTGGCCGCTGCGGGTCGGGCCACGCTGGCCGCGGACCGGGACCGCGAGACAGACCCGCTGTACTACCTGCGAGACCAGCTCGACCACGACGAGGACGACGACCCGGATGCGGACCAGGTCGAGACGGTGGCCCGGTGACCGGGGAGCAGTTGATCACGGTCGGGCTGGTCCTGGCCGGGCTTGGCATGGTGATGGTGTGGTCCTCCGGGGCACGGGCCGGACGGCGATCGGAGCGGGCGGTTCGGGAGGTCACCCGGGTCGGAGGCGCGCTGACGCGGACCGTCGTCACGGCGGGCGTGATCACCGGGGCGCAGTGGGCCGTGGTGAGCCTGACCGGGTCACCGGTCGCGTGGGCCGTCGCATTCGGACTGCCAGCGCTGTTCGCCGGTGCGACCGTGGCCCGTCTGCTGGCGGTCACCCAGGTCATCCGCACCGTGCACGATCACCGGTCCGGACGTACGAGGCGCCGATGAACAACCTGCCGGGACCGGACGAGTCCGGCGGGCGCGGCGCCGGGGAGTTGGTGCGGCGTCCTGAGTCCTTGCCTGCGCCGCGATCGGCCGCGGTGCTCGCCCAGCGGGAGACCGCACGCGTGCCGGTGGTGGTGCGTGTTGTCGCGGTGGCGCGGCGGATCACGGCGCACGAGCGCACGAGGGACGCCGCCCGCTGGCTGGCCCGCAACACCGCGCTCTATGTGATCACTGGCACGTGGCTGGTCGCGCGGCGGCTATGGGAGGCGCGGACCAACTCGCGCTATGAGCGGCTCATGCGCGCCGCGGAGGCGGCCGGCGACTACGACCGGCTTACCGACTGGGAGGCGCGGGCAGAGCAAGCCAGGGAGCGGCGCCACCGCCGTCGGATGGACTGGCTGACAGCGCCGGTCGCGCTGGTCCGGACGGTTGTCGTCGCGATCCTGAGCGCGACCGGCCTGCTGCTCGGGCTGGGTGCCGTGTTGGCGATCGGCTACGAGGACTTTTCGTGGCTGCTCGCCCCGCTGCACACAGCGGTCGACGTGGTCACGTGGCTGGTCTGGCTGCTCGGTGTCCTGTGGCTGCCGGCCGTGCTCACCGCGCCGTGGGTCGTCGTGGCCGGGCTCTGGCAGGTCGGGCGGCGCAGCGGTGCCGTGCCGCAGTGGGCGGCGCCGAGCGGCTCCCGGGAACATCCGACTGTGATCGTCACGTCGGGCGGGATCGCAACGGCGCTGGCGCACCTGGGCATCCCGGCGGTGAACCGGGCGGTCAAGGAGGGGTGGCAGGTCGAGTTCGCCACCCCACCGGTCCGGGTCAACCGGCGCGGCTACCAGGCCATGTTCTCGCTTCCGATGGGCGTGACGCCGGAGATGATCGCCGACAAACGCGACGTGCTGGCTCGCAACCTCGTCCGTGCTCCGCTGGAGGTCTGGCCGACGGCGGCGGAGCGGGCCGGCTACGTCGATCTGTGGGTCGCCGACCAGGGGTCAACCGAGAAGCCGGCTCCGCCCTACCCGCTGCTGCACGACGGCGCCGCCGACGTGTTCGCCGGGGTGCCGCTGGGGGTGTCGCAGCGGGGGGACGTGATCGCCCCAGCGCTGCCGGGCGGGAACGTGGCGTTCGGCGGGGTCATGGGGCAGGGCAAGTCGAACGCCGCCCGGGTGGTCATGGCCGGGGCCGCGCTCGATCCGCTCGCGGAGCTGTGGGTGTTCGTGTTCGCCAACAACGGCGACTTCGACGCCTACCGGCCCCGGCTGGCCCGCTACCACCGCGGTGTCGACGACACGACCGTGGTCGCCGCGCTGGACTCGCTGCGGGCGCTCTACGACGAGGTCGGCCGACGCGAGGCCCGGCTGGCCGACCTCGGGGCGAAGAAGGTCACCCGTCCGCTGGCGGAGAAGCATCCCGACCTGCGGCCGGTGATCGCGCTGTTCTCCGAGTGCCACGAGCTGTTCGGGCACGGCGAGCACGGCAAGGAGGCCGCGGACCTGGCGGTGCAGACCATGCGCCGCGCCCGCAAGACCGCGATCAGCCTCGCCTTCGACACACAGTCCTCGCGGGCGGACGCGATCCCGCCGAAGATCGTGGAGCTGGTCAAGATCAACGCCTGCTTCGCGGTGAAGTCCTGGCGCTCCAACGACGGGTTCCTCGGCGACGGATCGTTTCAGGCCGGCATCCGCGCCACCGAGCTGCGGATGGGCAAGGACGTCGGTACCTCGGTGCTGACCGGGGCGACCGACGAGCGGTTCGAGATCGTGAAGTGGTTCTACATCGAGGTCGACGACGACACCGGTTACGACGCGGCGGCCGACATCATTACCCGCGCTGTGAGTGTCGTGCATCCGGCTGTGGAAACGCTGGTCAACAGAAGGGATGACTCTGCGGATTCCGAGGATTCGCGTGACTTGCTCGCCGATCTGGATACCGTTCTCGGGAACGAGCGAGTTCCGGCCGCTGATGTTCCGGCTCTGCTGCGGGACCTTGCACCGAACTGGGAGCCGTACCGAAGACTGAACGGGACGCGGCTGCGGCAAGTGCTCGATAAGCAGCACGGCATCAAGGTTCCGTCGACCGGCAATCGCTATCCGCTCGACCCCGTGGCGGTACGGACGCGGCTTACGGAGCGAGCAACCAGCGGCGGGAGTTAGGGCGACCGCAACGTCAAGCTGGCCGCCCGCAGGCTCGCCGATGACCTTCGCTGGGGTCGCCGTGCCGACCTAACTCCGGAACTTTTTCCTGCTCAGAGCCCTGCGCGCCGTCCGGGGCGGCGGGTTAGCAACCTAACCCGCCGCCCGGACCTAACCGCCGATCGAACCCATGATCAAGGAGGTGATCGTCGCAACGAGCCGCAACCCGAATCCGCCGAACGAACTACAAGTCGATCTGCCCGACCGACTCCCGCCACTTACGAAGGAGGTCTGCCGCGCGTTGCTTGCTATACTCCGTGAACTGACCGATATCCCGGTCCTTGATCGCTCAGCGGAGGGCGATGACGATGTCGAATGAGTCCAACTCGCCTGACCCGTGGGCGATCCTCGACGAGCTGACCGGCGCCGGTGGTCGCACGGCCGACGTCGATGGCGATATCGGACCGGTGGCGTTCTACGGGCGCTGCTCGACCGAGGACAACCAGGACCCGCGCACGTCCCGGGCGTGGCAGCGCAGCAACGCGGCCAAGTTCGTCGAGACCCTCGGCGGGGTGATCACTGAGGACTACTTCGATATCGGGCAATCCCGCTCGGTCCCTGGGACCGGCGCCGTGAGGGCGCCCGACTGCTGGCCGCGTTGAAGGACCCGGGCCGGACGTGGAGCGCGGTCGTGGTCGGGAAGGGCACGCGCTGCTGGTTCGGCAACCAGTTCTCGCTGATCGCCCCGCGGTTCGCCGCCTACGGCGTTGACCTGTGGGTTCCGGAGCTGGGCGGAAAGTTCGACGCGCGCAACCCGTCGCACAAGATGCTGATGAGCGTCCTCGGCGGCATGAGCGAGTCCGAGCGGCAGCACGTCCAGGCGCGGGTGCGGGCGGCGATGGATGCCCAGGTCGTCAACGAGGGGCGGCACCAGGGCGGTCGGGCACCGCACGGCTACAAGGTGGTCGACAGCGGCCCGCACCCGAACCCGCGCAAGGCGGCCGAGGGGTTCCGGCTGCGTGTGCTGGCGATCGACGAGGACACTGCTCCTGCGGTGCGGCGGATCTTCCGGGAGTACCTGGCCGGTGCCGGGGACCGGATGATCGCCGGTGGGCTCAACCGTGACGGGGTGCCGTGCCCGTCCTTGACGCGGCCGGAGCAGAACCGGCACCGGCTCGCCGACGGCTGGCAGGGCAGCACCGTGCGCGCGATCCTGGAGAATCCTCGGTACACCGGCTACGCGGTGTTCGGGCGCTGGACCAAGCACGAGTTGCTCGCCGACCCTGACGACGTCGCAGCTGGGCACGTGACCCGCTTCCGCCGGGCGGCACCGGAGGACGTGGTGCGGTCCCGCAAGCCCGCGCACCCGCGATCGTGTCCGTCGAGGACTTCACTCGCGCCCAGGTCACGCGCCGGAGCCGGGGAGCGGGCGGGATGGCCGGGATCGCCAAGCTCGAACGGTCGGGGTCGACAGAGCCCAAGCGGCTCTACCTGCTGCGCGGTCGCGTGAGGTGCGTGCTCTGCGAGCGGAAGATGCAGGGCGGCGCGGTCCGCGCGCACGCCTACTACCGGTGCAAGGCGCGCACGCTCGCGCCCGGATCATCGGCGCTGGCCGAGCACCCGAAGACGGTCAACCTCCGCGAGGACGTGATCGCCAACGCCATCAACGGCTGGTTGGGGGAGTTGTTCGCACCGGACAACCGGGACGAGACCGTGCGCGCGCTGGTCGCCTCGCAGGGGAGCCCGGCCGAACTCGCGGTGGATGAGGCCGCGCGGCGGCGGCTGGCCGACGCCGAGACGGCGTTGAAGCGGTACCAGGCGGCCATCGCCGCTGGTGTGGAACCGTCCGCCGTGGTCGATGCGATCAACCAGACACGGGCAGAGCGGGATGCGGCGCGGGCGCACTTGGCGCAGGCGCCGGACCGGCCGCCGGTCATGGACACGGCCGAGGTCTACGCGATGATCGATGCACTCGGCGACGTCGGCACAGCGATCGAGCGGGCGCAGCCGGAGCGACTCGCGCGGCTGTACCGGGAACTTGACCTCGATGTCCGCTACCTACCTGCGGATCAAGGGGGTGTAGCCACACTGACCTTGCGTGTGGCTAGCGAGGGTGTCCGAGGGGGGACTTGAACCCCCACGCCCGTTAAAGGGCACTAGCACCTCAAGCTAGCGCGTCTGCCATTCCGCCACTCGGACCTGCGTGGAGAAGGATAGCCGACCCGCTCCACCCGCCCACGTCGGGACCCAGGTGGTAGGAAGATCCGCATGGCGCACGTGGGAGCAGCGGAGGACGAGGTCGTCGAGCTCGCCTCCGAGCTCATCCGGATCGACACGACCAACACCGGTGACCCCGACACCGTCACCGGCGAGCGGGAGGCCGCCGAGTACGTGGCGGCCAAGCTCACCGAGGTCGGGTACGAGATCGAGATGGTGGAGTCGGGGGCTCCGCGGCGGGACAACGTGTTCTGTCGGCTCGAGGGCGCCGACCCGTCCCGGGGGGCGTTGCTCGTGCACGGCCACCTCGACGTGGTGCCCGCCGACGCGAGCGAGTGGTCGGTGCACCCGTTCTCCGGCGCCGTGCAGGACGGCTACGTGTGGGGCCGCGGCGCGGTGGACATGAAGGACATGGTGGCGATGACCATCGCCGTCGCCCGGCGCTTCAAGCGCGACGGCGTGGTGCCGCCGCGCGACATCGTGTTCGCGTTCCTCGCCGATGAGGAGGCGGGCGGCAAGTACGGCTCGCACTGGCTCGTCGACAACCGGCCCGATCTGTTCGAGGGCTGCACCGAGGCCGTCGGGGAGGTCGGTGGGTTCTCGCTGACGCTCGCCGAGGACCGCCGTGTCTACCTCATCGAGGCCGCCGAGAAGGGCATCGCCTGGATGCGGCTGCACGCCCGCGGCAAGCCGGGGCACGGGTCGTTC
>CAXTTN010000209.1:0-10457 GCA_964247105.1 uncultured Pseudonocardia sp. | reverse complement strand
CCGCACGCAGGCACGCCTCCATCTTCGGCGCCATGCCGCTCTCCAGGCTCGCGAGCATCGGCTCCAACTCGGCCGCGGTGAGCGAGCTGATGATCGACTCCGGGTCGGGGTAGTTCGCGTAGAGGCCCTCGACGTCGGTGAGGACCACGAGCTTCGCTGCGCCGAGTGCGGCGGCGAGTGCGGCGGCGGCGCTGTCGGCGTTGATGTTGTAGACCTGCCCGTCGACGTCCGGGGCGATGCCGGCGACCACCGGGATGCGCCCGGCCGCGACGATGTCGAGCACGGCGGCAGGACTGACCGCGACGACGTCGCCGACGAGCCCGATGTCGACGGCCTCGCCGTCGACGAGTGCCGTGCGCTTCTCCGCGGTGAACAGCCCGGCGTCCTCACCCGACAGGCCGACGGCGTAGGGGCCGTGCTGGTTGATCAGCCCGACCAGCTCGCGGCCGACCTGCCCGACCAGCACCATGCGCACCACGTCGATGGTCTCGGGGGTGGTGACGCGCAGGCCGCCGCGGAACTCGCCGGGCAGACCCAGCCGCGCCAGCATCGCGCTGATCTGCGGGCCCCCGCCGTGCACGACGACGGGCAGGATGCCGGCCAGGCGCAGGAACACCATGTCGCGGGCGAACGCCTGCTTCAGCTCCTCGTCGATCATGGCGTTGCCGCCGTACTTGACCACGACGACGCGGCCGTGGAAGCGCTGCATCCAGGGCAGGGCCTCGGCGAGGATGCCGGCCTTCTCCCGGGCCCGGTGCAGCCGCTCCTCACGAGGAGTAAGCACTGTTCTCCTCCACGTAGGCGTAGGACAGATCGGTGGTGAGCAGCTGCGCCGCGCCGTGGCCCAGGCCGAGGTCGATCTCGACGACGATCTCGACACCCGAGAGGTCGGCCGCGTGGCGGTCGCCCGCCGCGACCCCCTCACGGCACATCGCGACCCCGTTGATCGTGATCGCCAGCCGATCGGCCGCGACCTCGCCGGGTGAGCGCCCCACGGCCATCGCGATGCGTCCCCAGTTCGGGTCGGAGCCGAAGAACGCGGTCTTGACCAGGTTGTCCTGCGACACCGTGCGGGCCACCGCGAGCGCATCGGCCTCCGACCGCGCCCCGCTGACCGCGATGGTGACGTGCTTGGTGGCGCCCTCGGCGTCGTGCTGCAACTGCAGGCAGAGATCGGCACACGCGCCCGTGACGGCCGTGGCCAGCTCCTCGGGCGACGGCGCGGCTCCGGACGCGCCCGAGGCGAGCAGCAGCACCGTGTCGTTCGTGGAGGTGCCGCCGTCGACGTCGAGGCGGTTGAACGTCTGCTCGACCGCGGTGCGCAGCGCCGCCTCGCAGGTGGCGGCGTCGACGACCGCATCGGTGGTGAGCACCACCAGCATCGTGGCCATCGCCGGGGCGATCATGCCGGCGCCCTTCGCGAAGCCCCCCACGCTCCAGCCCGCCGCGCCGCTGACCAGGGTCTGCTTCGCGTGCGTGTCGGTGGTGAGCACCGCGCTCGCCGCCGCCGTGGCCGCCTCGGGGGTGCGGGCCAGCTCCCCGGCCGCCTTCTCCACGCCCGCGAGCAGCACCGCCCGGGGCAGCTGCTCGCCGATGATGCCCGTGGAGCAGACCGCGATCTCGACCGCGCCGCAGCCGAGCACCTCGGCGGCCCTCTCGGCGGTGGCGTGGACGGTCTGGAAGCCCTCCGCGCCGGTGCAGGCGTTGGCGCCGCCGGAGTTGAGCACGACGGCCCGCAGCGCGCCCCCGTCGAGGACCTGGCGTGACCAGAGGACGGGCGCGGCCTGCACCTGGTTGGTGGTGAACAGCGCGGCGGCGGCGGTGCCGGGCCCGTCGTTGACGACGAGGGCCAGATCGAGCCGGCCGCCGTCCTTGATCCCGGCGGCGATGCCCGCGGCCCGGAATCCGGCGGGGTGGGTGATGCTCACGGTGCAGCTCCTGTGAACGGCGGGCTCGGTGGTTCGGCGGGCGGGGGCCCGTTCACGGCGCCACCCCGGTTCGCGGCAGGCCGGTGGTCTCCTCGATCCCGAGGGCGAGGTTCATGCACTGGACGGCGGCCCCCGCGGTGCCCTTGGTGAGGTTGTCGATGGCGGCGACCGCGATCATCCGCCCGGCATCGGGATCGACCGTGACCTGCAGGTGCACCGTGTTGGCCCCCAGCGTGGCCGCCGTGGTGGGCCAGGTGCCCTCGGGCAGCAGGTGGACGAACGGCTCGTCCGCATAGGCCTTGGAGTAGGCGTCGACGACCTCCGCGGCGGACGCGGCGGTGGGCGCCGAGCAGGATGCGAGGATGCCGCGGGGCAGCGGCGCGAGGACCGGGGTGAAGCTCACGGAGACATCCCTACCGGACGCCACCGACAGGTTCTGGACGATCTCGGGGGTGTGGCGATGGGTTCCCCCCACGCCGTACGCCGAGAGCGAGCCCATGACCTCGCTGCCGAGCAGGTTCGGCCTGAGCGACTTCCCCGCACCCGACGTGCCGCTCACGGCCGTGATCACCACGTCCGGCTCGATCAGGCCCGCGACCAGCGCGGGGACGAGCGCGAGGCTCGAGACCGTGGGGTAGCAGCCGGGCACCGCGACCCGCTTGGTCCCGCGCAGCGCGTCCCGCGCGCCGGGGAGCTCGGGCAGGCCGTAGGGCCAGCTGCCGGCGTGCTCGCCGCCGTACCAGCGGTTCCAGGCGGCGGGATCGGTGAGCCGGTGATCGGCCCCGCAGTCGATCACGACGACGTCCGGGCCCAGCTGTGCGGCCAGCGCCGCCGACCTCCCATGGGGCAGCGCGAGGAAGACCACGTCGTGCCCGGCGAGCACCTCGGGCGCGGTGTCCTCCAGGAGGCGGTCGGCCAGCGGCAGCAGGTGCGGCTGGTGCTCACCGAGGCGCGAACCCGCGTTGCCCCCCGCCGTCAGCGCCCCGATCTCCACCTCGGGATGCGCCAGCAGCAGGCGGAGCAGCTCGCCCCCGGCGTACCCGCTGGCTCCCGCCACCGCGATCCTCACCATGCGCATGACTATGCACGAGAGCGGAAACCGATGCAAACCCGTTCCTGTCGGTGCCTCGTCCTAGAGTCCGGAACATGACCGGGATCGCCGCCGCCGCCCGCGCCGCGCTGGCCGCCCGCACCGATCCGGACGCGGCGGCGGCGATGCAGGCCTACATGAAGTCGGCCATGCCGTTCCGGGGCGTCGCGAAGCCGGCGCGGGAGCGCCTGCTCCGGGAGCTGGTCGGCGACCACCCGGTGCCGGACGCACCCGCCCTGCTCGCCGCCGTCCGCGATCTGTGGGATCACGCCGCGTACCGGGAGGAGCGCTATCTCGCGCTGGCGCTCGCCTGGCGACATCGGGGCTGGGCCGAGGCGTCGTGGGTCACGGATCTCTTCCAGGGGTGGATCGTCGACGGCGCCTGGTGGGATTTCACCGACGAGATCGCCACCCGGCACGCCGGGCCGCTGGTGCGGGCGCACGGGATGCAGCCGCTGATGCGCGCGTGGTCGGTCCACCCGGATCGGTGGCTGCGCCGCACGTCGGTGATCTGCCAGCTCGGCGCCAAGGCCGACACCGATCTCGGCCTGCTCACCGACGCGATCGAGGCGAACATCGACGACCCGGACTTCTTCCTCCGCAAGGGCATCGGGTGGGCGCTGCGCCAGCACGCCCGGATCGATCCCGGGTGGGTGCTGGGTTTCGTCGACGCGCACCCCGGCTTGTCTCCCCTCTCACGGAGGGAGGCGCTCAAGCATCTGATGTCCTGATCATCCGCCGGGCGTGTCGCCGTACGCCACGACGGAGAGGAACCGGACGGGCAGGGACACCAGCTCCTGGGGGCCGTGCGCGGCCTCGCCGTCGAGCTGGAGCGCGTCACCGGGCCGCATCGGATAGGTGGCCTCGCCGTGGCCGTAGACCATCTCGCCGTCCAGCATGAACAACAGCTCGGTGCCGGGGTGCTGGAACAGCGGGAACACCTCGCTGCGCTCGGTGAGGGTCACCAGGTGCGCGGCCCGCGGCCTCGATGGTCAGCGCCACCAGGTCCTCCGGCTCCAGGTTGCGCAGGTGGGCCTTGCCGCAGGCGCGGGCCAGGGTCTGCGCCTCCAGCGTGAGGACGCGCAGGTAGTCCGCGAGCCGCCGCCCTCCCTCCACCGGGTCGAGCCGGGCCGCGAGCGACGGGGACGCACGTCGGGCAGGGGAACCGCACCCCGTCGGCGCGGGCGGCGGTCCTTCCCGACCGGACCACCTCGCAGGGCGGGCCGTCACCGTGCAGGGTCCGCGGAGCCTGCGAGGTGACAGCGCGCCCTGCGAGGTGACAGCGCGCCCTGCGAGGTGGCGGCTGGGCCCGCCTAGCGGATACCGGCCCACAGCTCGCGGAGGTCGCCGCGCGGGTCGGCCTCGGTCACCACCGCGCCGGCGGCGAAACGCCGGACCAGGCGGTCGTCCGCGTACACCGGCCAGCCCGGATCGCCCGTGCTCGCGAACGACACCCACGCGGCGTGCATCGCGTCGGCAAGGCCCTGCGGCGGGTCGTCGCCGGTGAGGCCGCCCGCGGTGTCGAGGGTGTCGAACGCGAACGCCAGCTCCAGCGCGTGGCAGGCGCCGAGCCGACCGTCGAACAGCGGGGACGACCAGTCGAACTCGTAGACGCGGGCCCGTCCGTGGGCCTCGGCCAGCCGGATCGCGGGGATCCGGAAGAACCAGTCGCTCATGACGTCGGCCAGCACCATCCCCGCGGACGCCCCCGGCCGCACGGCACGGTAGGCGTCGAGGGCGCCGGCCGGCAGCCGGTAGGCGCCCGCGACGGCGGCGAGCATCGGGTCGGTGGCCGTCTCGGTGATGCCGGGCGGCACCAGGAACAGCCGGTGCTCGTCGCGGTTGGAGCCGATCAGGACGTCGACGTCCGCACCGGCCCCGGCCGCGATCGCCGCGAGCGGCAGCGCCGGCAGCACCTCGCCGTCGACGACCGGCTCGAACACCATCGCGTTGGCCGTGATCTCGCCCCACCTGGCCGGGTCGGGGGTGCGGGCGGACTCGGCGCTGAGCGCCCGCTGCGCCCTGACGAACAGTTCGGGGGCGAGTTCCGCCAGCGCCTCGGCGGTCGGCGCGACGCCGAGCTGCTCACCCAGGTACCCGGCGACACGGGACGCCGTGGCCGCGGTGAGGGCGTGCTGGCCCGCGCCGCTCTGCAGGATCGCCCGCCGGAACAGTCCACGGGCCGCGGGCATCGCGAGCAACGCGCCGACGCTCATCGCGCCCGCCGACTCCCCGAACACCGTGACGGTGCCCGGGTCGCCGCCGAACGCGGCGATGTTGTCCTGCACCCAGCGCAGGGCCGCCACCTGGTCGAGCAGGCCACGGTTCGGGACGGTGTCCGGGAGGTGCAGGAAGCCCTCGGCGCCCAGCCGGTAGTTCACGCCGACGAGCACCACGCCGTCGCGGGCGAACGCCGAGCCGTCGTAGGTGGGCAGCGAGGAGGAGCCGTTGACGAACGCGCCGCCGTGGATCCACACCATGACCGGGCGGGAGCCGCCGTCCTCGGGAGCCCAGACGCTGAGGTTGAGGATCTCCTCGCCGGGGATGTGCACCTCGGGCAGCAGCGCGTCGAAGGGCGGCGGGTAGCCGGGGGCCGGAGCGGTCGGCCCGTGCTCCAGCGCGTCCCGGACCCCGTCCCACGCGGGGGCGGGGGCCGGGGCGCGGAACCGGTTGGGCCCGAACGGCGCGGCCGCGTAGGGCACACCCAGGTGGCGCGCGACGCCGCCTGCCACCTCGCCACGGACCTGGCCGGACGTCGTCTTCACCACGGAGTGCATGGCTACAGTCTCGACCCGACCCGCGCGGTCCGCACCGACGTGGGCGAAAATCCGCTCGGCCCCGGTCGCGGAGGCGGGCTAGCCTTTCGGCCACGGGTAACCCGCGCCCGGAGCCGTCGCGCTCCGGTCCCCCAGTGCGCGGGTCGAGATCATGGTCGTCATCGAGGTCTTCGTCTCCGGCTGGGAGATCGAGTGCTGCGCCCCTCCGCCCGTCATCGGGGAGGAGGCCGCCTTCCGTCTCGACTTCGTCCCGGCGGGCGGCGAGTACCCCCTGCGGGAGTTGGAGCGGGAGCGGCTCTGGCTGGTCACGCGCCGTCCCGACGGGCTGACGCAGCTGGCCGACGGGCCCGTCGAGGCGCTGTGGCCCGGCCACCTCGGGTCGCCGCCCGCACCGGGCCCGGCGCTGCTGCGGGGATACCTCTACGGCAACGCCCACGGCCCCGCGCCCGACGACGCGCCGCCGGCCACCGGACGGGTGTGCCGCGTCCGGGTCGCCGGTCAGGAGTACCGGCGCGTGGCGCCGCGCCGGCTGGAGCCGGTGGCGGGCACGCTCACCCTCACCGACGTGCGGGAGAGCCCGCGGTGTTTCGACGGCACCGACGCAGGTCCACAGCAGATCGGTGTGCTGCTGGACCTGGCGCTCTGACGACGTTCAGGCGCGGAGGACTGCTCCGTGACGCTCGGTGGCCACCGCGACCGCGGCGTCGCGGGCGGCGTTGGCCTCTTCGCTGGTCAGCGTGCGATCGGGGGCGCGGAAGCGGAGCGTGTAGGCCAGCGACCGCTTCCCCTCCCCCACCTGCTCGCCCGCGTAGACGTCGAACAGCCGGACGTCCTCCAGCAGCTCACCACCGCCGTCGAGCAGGGCTTCCTCCAGCTGCGCGGCGGGCACGCCGGCCGCGGCCACCAGCGCGACGTCCACCGTGATCGGCGGGTACGGCGAGATCCGCGGGGCGGGGCGGGCGTCGGTGATCGGGAGCAGGTCGAGATCCAGCTCCATGGCGCAGGTGCGCGGCGGCAGCCCCAGCGCCTCGACGACCTTGGGGTGCAGCTCGCCCGCGTGCCCGACCGGGATGTTCCCGACCCGCAGCTGGGCGCAGCGGCCGGGGTGCCAGGGCGCGAGATCGG
This sequence comes from uncultured Pseudonocardia sp., assembly GCA_964247105.1. Classification (GTDB taxonomy): domain Bacteria; phylum Actinomycetota; class Actinomycetes; order Mycobacteriales; family Pseudonocardiaceae; genus Pseudonocardia. The sequence continues at coordinate 3,537 of CAXTTN010000209.1, read as the reverse complement.
CGGCGACGACCGTGAGCTCCACGCCCGCGGCCTGTCCCACCAGCCGCGCCGCCTGCACTGCGTCGGGCCAGCCTGCGGCACGCCCGGCCCCCCACCAGCCCCGCGACTCACGGTCGCCGGCCAGCACCGCGCCGACGTGCACCGGCTGTGCGGGCAGCGCGGCCTCGATCTGAGCGATCTCGTCGTCGGTGGGCCGCGCGTCGACGCCCGGCTCGGGCATCGGCACGGGGGTGCGGTGGGGCAGCACGACCTGACCCACGGTGTACAGCGCGAGGTCGGTGAAGCCGCGCGAGCGGTTGCGGGCCAGCGTGTCGAGCAGGCCCGGCAGCAGCGTGGTGGCGAGCTCGGCACGGTCGGCGTCGAGCGGGTTGAGCACGTGCACGGTCTTCCGGCGGACGTCGCCGGCGGGCAGCCCGAACGCGTCCCACACGCCCGGGTCGACGAACGGGAACGGCTCCACCTCGACGTATCCGGACTCGGCCAGTGCCCGCGAGACCACGCGGCGCCGCAGCTGCGCCGGGGTGAGCCCGCGCCCGGCCGGGGCCGTGGGCAGCACCGACGGGATCACGTCGAGGCCCTCCAGCCGCAGCACCTCCTCCACGAGATCGGCGGGCTGCACGAGATCCGGACGCCACGACGGCGGGGTGGCGATCACGCCGCCGCGTCCGGTGTCGTCGGTGGCGAGCTCCACGGTGCAGCCGACCTGGCTCAGCCGCCGCACCGTGACGCCGGGCGCGTACTTCACGCCCGCGACGCGATCGGGCTGGTCGAGCGGCATCCGGACGGGCACGACCGCGGGCGCGGCGCCGGCGTCGGTGCGGCCGGGCGCGATCGTGCCGCCGCCGTGCTCGACGAGCAGCTGCGCGGCGCGTTCGGCGGCGGCGGGCGGGAGCTGGGGATCGACGGTGCGCTCGAAGCGCTTGGACGCCTCGGACGGGAGCTTGTGTCGCCGGGCGGCGCGGGCGATGACAGCGGGCTCGAAGTGGGCGGCCTCGATGAGGACGTCGATCGGGGCCCCCGCGGCGGTGCTGTCGTGTCCGCCTCCGGCGGAGGTGATCTCGGTCGACGCCCCGCCCATCACGCCGGCCAGGCCGATCGGGCCGGAGTCGTCGGTGATCAGCAGGTCGTCGGGGTCGAGGGTGCGCACGGCGTCGTCGAGGGTGGTGAGCTTCTCCCCCGCCTTCGCCCGCCGCACGACGATGCCGCCCGACAGCTTGCCCACGTCGTAGGCGTGCAGCGGCTGGCCGAGCTCCAGCATCACGTAGTTGGTGACGTCGACGACCAGCGAGATGGGCCGCATCCCCGCGGCCAGCAGCCGCCGCTGCATCCACCACGGCGCCGGCCGCGTCGGATCCACCCCGTCGACGCGGCGGGCGACGAACCGCAGGCAGCCGGGATCGTCGAGCGCTACCGGCCACGCGGCTTCGAGCGACTCGGGTACCTGGACCCGCGACACCGGGTCGCTGAAATGCGTGTCGACGGCCACCGCGATCTCGCGCGCCAGCCCCCGCACCGAGAAGCAGTAGCCGCGGTCGGGGTTGACGTTGACGTCGAGCACGGCCTCCAGGCCCAGGAGCGGCAGCGCGTCGTCACCGGGCTCGCCACTGCCGGGCGGCAGCACGAGGATGCCGGCGTGGTCGGTGCCGATGCCCAGCTCCTTCGCCGAGGCGATCATGCCGTCGGAGACGTGGCCGTAGGTCGTGCGCGCGGAGATCGCGAAGCCGCCGGGCAGGACGGCCCCGGGCAGCGACACGACGACGAGATCGCCGACGGCGAAGTTGCGGGCGCCGCAGATGATGCCGTTGGTGGTGTCCGGCCCGACCTGCACCTGGCACCAGCGGATCGGCTTCTTCAGCCCGGTGAGCTCCTCGATCTCGCGCACCAGCCCGACGACGAGCGGCCCGGTGATCTCGGGGGCCGGGACGACCTCCTCGATCTCGAACCCGACGCGCACGAACGCGTCGGCGGTCTCGTCGATCGCCGGGAGGTCGCCGCCGACGTGCTCGGCCAGCCAGGACGGGGGAACGCGCACGAGAAGAACTCCTCAGATACCGAAAGCGCGACTGAACCGGACATCGCCCTCGACCATGTCGCGCATGTCCGGGAGGCCGTTGCGGAACTGCAGCGTGCGCTCCAGCCCCATGCCGAACGCGAAGCCCGGGTGCGTCGCGGGATCGATGCCGCAGGCCCGCAGGACGTTGGGGTGCACCATGCCGCAGCCACCCCACTCCACCCAGCCCGCGCCGCCCTTCTTCTCCGGGAACCAGACGTCGACCTCGGCCGACGGCTCGGTGAACGGGAAGTAGGACGGCCGCAGCCGCGTGCGGGAGTCGTCACCGAACATGGCGCGGGCGAACGCGTCGAGCGTGCCCTTGAGGTGGGCCATCGTGATGCCCTCGGCCACGGCGAGGCCCTCGACCTGGTGGAACACCGGCGTGTGCGTGGCGTCGAGCGCGTCGGTGCGGAACGTGCGGCCCGGGCACACCACGTAGACGGGCAGCGGCCGCTCCAGCAGCGCGCGGATCTGCACCGGCGAGGTGTGGGTGCGCAGGACGGTGGCGCCGCCCTCCAGGTAGAACGTGTCCTGCATGGTGCGGGCGGGGTGGTCCCTGCCGAAGTTGAGGGCGTCGAAGTTCAGCCAGGACGACTCGACCTCGGGCCCCTCGGCCACCTCCCAGCCCATGCCGACGAACACGTCGGCGATCCGCTCGGAGATCTGCGTCAGTGGGTGCCGGGCGCCGCGCGGGGTGCGGTCCCACGGCAGCGTGACGTCGACGGCCTCCTCGGCCAGCACGCGCGCATCACGCTCGGCGGCGAGCACCTCGCGGCGGGAGTCGAACGCCTCCTGCGCCTCCTGGCGGGCGGCGTTGACGCGCTTGCCGGCCTCGGCGCGCTCCGGCCCGGGCAGTGAGCCCAGCTCGCGGCGGGCCAGCAGCAGCGGGGCCCGGTCACCGAGGTGCGCGGGCCTGACCTCGGCGAGGGCCGCCAGATCGGGCGCCGTCGAGAACGCCTCCACCGCGGCCTTGACGGCGGCGGCCAGCACGGCGGGATCGGCGGGGTTGTCGGGCATGAGAACAGCAAACCTTCCACCGCGGACCAGGGCGAACGGATTCTAGGTGCACGCCGGATGACCGGCCCGACGCGGGCCATGATCACCGCGTGCCGCGCGTCAAAGCCCCGGCGGGGTCGTCGCGGTGCGGGCCGCGCCGATCAGGGTGCGCCGGGCCGCCACGCTCGCGTACAGGCAGATCGCCGCGGCGGTGGCGAGGTTGAGACTCTCGGCGTTGCCGTGGACCGGCACCCGGACGCGGTGGTCGGACCGCTCCGCCAGCAGCTCCGGGACGCCGTGGGCCTCCCCTCCGAACACCCATGCCACCGGGCCGCCGAGCACGGCGGCGGCGGCGGGGTCGTGCAGGTCCACCTCGCCGTGGCCGTCGGCGACGAGCAGGGTGAGCCCGGCGTCGCGGCAGGCGGCGAGCGCGGCCGCGGCATCACGCTCCCGGACCAGCGGCAGGTGGAACACGCTGCCGGTGGACG
>CAXTTN010000208.1:0-10510 GCA_964247105.1 uncultured Pseudonocardia sp. | reverse complement strand
CTTGCTCGGTGGTCGCGTGTTCATGGGGCGGCCTCCTCTCTGTCGTCGGTGTGCGAGTCGTCCACGCGGACGTCCGTGGTTCGCGCGCGCCTGCGCGTAGGGCCGCTCTGGTGCGTGGACGTCCGCACGGACGATGCGTTCACCTGGGCGGATGCGGTTCGGTGCCCGGGGTCGGGACCCAGCGGCCGCGGGTCACCTGCGTGACGCGACCAGTGGCGGCGTGGGCTTGGAGACGGGCGTAGACCCAGCTACGGCCCATGCGCGGCGTTTGGACACATGTTTCTGGGCGATTCCGGGCCGGTGGCGGTGGCCATCATGCTCGCTCGGCGTTCGTTCCAGAGCAGCCGCCCCCCGGGCGGGACTCGAACCTGCGCGGTGCCCCCGGCAGGACACCACACAGATGGGAACCGGCCGGCTGGTCGTGTCGACGACGCAGTCACTGCACTGATTGGTGCCGAGCGCGCCGCTGGCCAGACACACGGCTTACGTCTCGGACTCTTCCGGTAAAGGACCACTCGTGAGGGCCCGACGGGCCGACGCCGCCAGTTCCTCCAGGACGGCATGGGTGGGTACGGACCGCCGCGAGTGCTCCGGTGTAACGGCTGCGACGAAGATCCGGCGGGGCGGCGGGAGATCGACGAGATCGACGGCGTCCACGCTGCCGACGGATACGTACTGCAATCCGGGTAGGAGAGCCAGGCCGACCTCCTGGGCGACCAGGCGCATAACGGCGAGGATGTCGTTGCTGCGTGCTGTGACCACCGGCCGCAGTCCACTCCTAGACAGGTGTCGGATGGCGAAGCATTCCTCGCGGCTCGGAGGCCCGTCCGCGATCTACAGCTGGTCCACGGTCTCGGAGAGCTTGACGCGTCCGACGCGAGCGAGCGGGTGCCCTGAGGGCACGCACAAACCGGAAGGCGTCCTCACCGCCCTCGACGCGGTCCATGCCCGCGCAATCGCTGGGGGCGTCGTGGAAGTCGTAGGCGAGCGCGAAGTCGGCTTCGCCGGCCCTCAGTGCGGCCAGGGCGTCGGCAGGCTCGAGCTCGTCGACGCGAACGGGGGTCCGTGGCAGTGGAGCGGTAAGCTGTTCCATTAAGGCAGGTAGCAGCGTTCCGGTCGCGGAAGGAAACGCCGCGATGACGAGGAGGGCGCCCTGCGTTCCGGCGAGCCGGGCGGCCTGTGCCTTCGCAGCTCTAAGAGCCGCCATCGCCGCCTCGACCGCAAGCAGGAACGCCCGCGCTGCAGGGGTCAGCCGTACCTGGTGTCCGGCTGACGGGGGTCAGTTCACCAAGAAGTCTGACGCGCCGACGTTGACACTGGCACAGGCTCGACTTATCGCCCACGCAACTGCCCTGATCGCCGGTGCCCTCCTCGCCGAGCTGTAGACGTGACCATCGCGCGAGCCTCACGGTGCCAGCGCGAAAGACCACGCGCGCTGGCCAAGGGCCAGGACGCAAACGCCACTTCGCTCTACCGGGCCGGGCCACGGTCGCGCAGTGTCGCCACGGTGGAGGCGTACATCCTCTCCTTGATGGCGCCGAGGGTGCCGCCGGGCTTCGTCGCGTGCGTGCGGGCAACCTCGACGGCGGTGGTTCGCACGTCCGCCTCGGCCTCGGCACGGTGCACGATGCGCGCCTCGACAGCGTCGTGTCCGCCGTATCGGCGGGCCGTCACCATCGCCTCGTGGGCGGAGACCGGGGCGAGCTTGGCCTGGATCAGGGCGCTCATCCCCGGCGTGAAGGGGATGTCGATGTCGGCCTCGGGTAGGCACCAGAAGCCCCGGTCGGCGCGCATGACGCGCACGTCGTGGGCGAGGGAAAGCATCGCGCCGGCGGCGAAGGTGTGGCCCTGGAGGGCCGCGACTGTGGGGTAGGGGGCGACGAGCACCCGCGCGAACAGGTCGTGCACCGAGGCGAGGTACGGGGCGGCCTGGTCGGCATGACCAGACAGCCAGTCGAGGTCGAGCCCGTTGGAGAAGAACTTCCCGCTCGCCGCCGTCACCAGAGCCTTCGGGCCCTCGGCCTTCTCGATCTCGTCGAGCGCCTCGTCGACCTCGGCGATCCACTGGGGGTGGAAGCGGTTCTCGGTGTCGCCGAGGTCGAGAACGAACACGGCGTCGTCGCGGTGCAGCTGGGGCATGCGTCCTCCTCAGGTTGAAGCTACCGGAAAGTAACTATGGCGGATAGCCTATTTGCTGCGCAAGAGTGCGCCGAGTTCCGCACCGACGTCGTCGAGCGGCACGGTGTCGCGGCGGGCGCGGCACAGCAGGATCGCCCCCTCCACGGCGGCCACGCACAGGTGCGCTAGGCGGGCTGACCGGGCGAGATCGAGGCCGGCCGCGACGAGCAGGGTCCGGAGAGTGGTGTGCCACAGGGCGAACACTTCGGTGACGACATCGGGCTCGTCGCGGCCGTCCACGGCCAGCGCAACGACGGGACACCCCGCTCGGAAGTCGCTCTCGACCAGCTCACGACGCCAGAACGTCACGAACGTTTCGACGACGGTAGAGGGCTTCCGTGTGTCTGCGCGGGCGATGACGGCGGCAATGCGTTCGCCGGCGAGGCGGACCGCGTCGACGATGAGCTCGTCGCGCCCGCCCGGGAAGTGGTGGTACACGGAACCGCGGGGCGCGCCGCTATGGGCGAGGACGGCGTCGATGCTCACCCCGGCCGCCGATCTGTGCTGCAGCAGGGCCGCTGCGCTGCGCACCATGCGTTCCCGTGTGTCGACCTTGCGTTCCGCCATGATCACGTCCTCCTTGCGTCTTCGTTCGATTTTATGTCAGAGTCCATAGTATCTGGCCGCGATCGAGGGGAAGCTTGATGACTACACCAGCGGACGCTGGAGCATGGCACCCGAGCGCCTGCATCCTCTGCGAGTGCAACTGCGGCATCGAGGTGGCGCTCGACGGGAGGCGGCTGGCCCGCATCCGCGGTGACCGGCGCCATCCCAGCAGTGCGGGGTACACCTGCGAGAAGGCGTTACGGCTGGACCACTACCAGAATGGGCGGCACCGGCTCACCACGCCGCTGCGTCGTCGACCGGACGGCACGCATGAGGAGATCGACTGGGACACCGCGATCTCCGAGATCGCGCAGCGGCTCGCCGCGGTGCGCGACGAGCACGGCGGGGACCGGATCTTCTTCTACGGACTCGGCGGACAGGGCAACCACCTCGGCGGGGTCCACGCGCGGGCCCTGCAGGCCGCCCTCGGTGCCCGCTACTCCTCCAACGCGCTCGCGCAGGAGAAGACCGGCGAGATGTGGGTGGACGCCAAGCTCTACGGTGGGCACACGAGGGGCGACTTCGAGCACGCCGAGGTGGTCCTGTTCCTCGGCAAGAACCCATGGCAGTCGCACAGCTTTCCGCGGGCCCGGCCGACGCTGCGCGCGATCGCCAACGACCCGGCCCGCATCATGATCGTCGTCGACCCGCGGGTGAGCGAGACCGCGGCGATGGCCGACGTGCACCTCCAGGTGCGGCCGGGCACCGACGCCTGGTGCCTGGCCGCGATGCTCGCGGTGATCACGCAGGAGGACCTCGTCGATCACGCCTTCCTCGACGCCCACACCACCGGCGCGGCGCAGGTGCTCGCCGTCCTGCGGGACGTGGACGTCACGACGTGCGCGCACCGCTGCGGAGTGGACGAGGCGCTGCTGCGCGATGTGGCCCACCGCTTCGCCACCGCCGCGACCGCGACCACCTACGAGGACCTCGGCGTGCAGCAGAGCCCGTACAGCACGCTCGTGTCCTACCTGGACAAGCTGCTGTGGATCCTTACCGGCAACTTCGCCCGCCCCGGCACGATGCACCTGCACTCCACGTTCACCTCGATCGGCGGCGCGCGTCACACCGGATCGTCCGGCGGCCGGCGCACGCCGGTGACCGGGGCCCGGATCGTCTCCGGATTGGTGCCGTGCAACTCCATTGCCGAGGAGATCCTCACCGACCATCCCGATCGGTTCCGGGCGATGTGGATCGACAGCTCCAACCCCGCGCACTCGCTCGCCGACTCGTCACGTTTCCGGGAGGCGCTGGGGGCTCTCGACCTGGTCGTCCTGGTGGACGTCGCGTACACCGAGACGGCGCAGCACGCCGACTACGTCCTGCCGGCCGCCAGCCAGTTCGAGAAGTGGGAATGCACGTTCTTCAACGCCGAGTTCCCGCAGAACACCTTCCAGCTGCGCCCACCCGTGCTCGACCCGCTGCCCGGCACGCTGCCGGAACCGGAGATCTACGCCCGGCTGCTGCGCGAACTGGGCGCCGTCGAGCCCGACCTGATCACCGCGCTCGCTAATGCGGCAGGCCAGGGACGGCTTGCGTTCACCGAGACCTTCACCGCGGCAATCGCGGACCGGCCTGCGTTGCTGGGGCTGGCCCCGCACCTGCTCTACGAGACGCTCGGGCCAGCCCTGCCCGAGGGTCGCCGCGCCGCCGCAGCGGTCTGGGGCCTCGCTCAGTTGTGCGCGCTCACCCAGCCCGATGCCGTCCGCCGAGCGGGGCACGCCGACGGCGACGCGCTGTTCGACGCCATCCTCGCCACGCCGAGCGGCGTGGTGTTCACCACCGACACCTGGGACGACGTCTGGTCCTACGTCCGACGCCCCGACCGACGGTTTACCCTGGTGATCGAGGAGCTGCTCGACCAGGTGCCCGGGCTCGCCGAGGCCCCGGCCGCGTGGACGACACCCGAGTTCCCGCTGGTTCTGTCGGCGGGAGAGCGGCGCGCGTTCACCGCCAACACGATCATCCGCGATCCCGGTTGGCGACGCCGCGACGCCGAAGGGGCGCTGCGCATCAGTCCGGTCGACGCGGATCGTCTCGGGCTCACCGACGGCGGCCGAGCCCGCGTCACGACCGAGCGCGGCGGGAGCACCGCCACGGTGGAGGTGACGGACACGATGCAGCCCGGCCACGTCTCCCTGCCCAACGGTCTCGGTGTGGCCCACCCCGACCGGGGTGTCGTCGGCGTGGCGCTCAACGAGCTGACCTCGCTGCACCACCGCGACCCCTTCGCGGGAGTACCCCTGCACAAGCACGTGCCGGCCCGCGTGGAGGCGTTGCCGGCGGAACCGAGCCCGGCGTCGTGACCGGGGGACGGACGGTACGCCTCCCGTCCTCGCCCGGTGCGCATCTCGGGTGGGACGCGGCCCGCAGCAGGGTGCATGCGGCCGTGCCTCCGCTGGAGCCGCGCGAGGTGGACATCCGGTCCGCGACCGGAACGCGGCTGGCGGCCCCACTGGTGGCGTCCGCCGCGCTCCCGGCCGTCGATCGCTCCGCAATGGACGGGTACGCCGTTGCCGGCGCGGGCCCCTGGACGGTGAGCGGGACGTCGATGGCAGGTGATCCGCTGCCTCCGCCCCTGCGGTCAGGCCGCGCTCGCCGCGTCGTGACCGGCTCGGCACTTCCGCTCGGCACCACCGCTGTCCTGCCGCAGGAGGATGCCCGACGCCACGGCGAGGTGGTCACGGGTCAGGTGCGGCAGGGACAGCACTTGCGCCGCGCCGGCGAGGAGTGCGCCGCCGGGGAGGAACTCCTGCCTGCCGGAGCCATCCTGCGTCCGGCGGCGGTCGGGCTCGCTGCCGCCGCGGGCCGCGACACCCTGTGGGTCCGCCCGGCCGCCCGAGTGGCCGTGCTCGTCACGGGCGACGAGCTCGTGCACCACGGTCTCGCACCGGACGGCCGGGTCAGGGACGCCCTGGGACCGGCGCTGCCAGGATTGATCACCGACGCGGGCGGCAGGTACGCCGGCGGCCACACGGTGCCCGACGCGGCCCGCCGGCTCCACGAGGCGATCGACCTGGCCGACGCCGATGTCGTGATCGTGACCGGCGCATCGGGTCCTGGGCCCGCGGATCACCTGCGCACCTGCTTGCAGGAGCTAGAGGGTCACGTGCTGGTCGACGGCGTCGCCTGCCGGCCCGGTCATCCACAGCTGGCCGGGCTGCTGCGCGACCGGCGCGTCGTCCTCGGTCTTTCGGGCAACCCGTTGGCTGCGGTCGCCGCAGTGGCCACGCTGCTCGCACCGGTCCTGGCCGCGCTCGCCGCTGCGCCGCTGCCACGCCTGCCGCGCTTTCTCGCCGCCGGACTCGTCCCTCGCCCGGACTGCTGCCGGCTGGTCCCGGTGGTCCTGCGCGGCGGCGGGCTCGCCGTTCCGGTCGAGTTCGCCGACCCAGGGATGCTGCGAGGGGTCGCCCAGGCCGACGGCCTCGCGGTGGTCGACCCCGGAACAGAACCTCCGGCGAGCGTGCGTGTCCACGCACTGTAGGGCGATCGCCGACGATCACGGGGCAGGTTTGTCGAGCCGCGACAGAGCAGCCAGCGCATCGGTGCACCACGCGATCCATCCGCTCTCGTACCGCAGGCCCAGCTGCAGGCCCAGGTGCTTGCCCACCTGGTCGGCGTCCGCTCCGTCGAGAGCGGAGTACCGCGCCGCGAGGATGCGCTCGTAGAGCGCGAGCTGCTCGGTGTGGGTACCCAGCCGCTCCCGGATCTGGGCGGCCAGGGCATCGCGGTCGACATGGGCCAGGGCGTAGAGCCTGACCATCATGTCGTCCTTGATCGACGGCGGTCTGCTCGCGTCCCGGGACCACTCCATCAGGTGGGCGCGGCCCGCGCCGGTCAGGGTCCACAGGCGCTTGTTCGGCCGACCCGTCTGCACCACGTACTCGTCCTCGACGTGACCGGCGTCCTTCAGGCGCCGCAGCTCCCGGTAGATCTGCTGATGGTCGGCCCGCCAGAAGAACCCGATCGAGGTGTCGAACCGCCGGGCGAGGTCGTAGCCCGACAGCGGCCCGTCGGTGAGGCACACCAGGATCGCGTCACCGACCGACACAGACCGTCTCCTTATCGCCGTTCGCTCCAGCGTTCCACCGGCGCGAGTCCGACGTGCGTCGGGGTGTCCCCGGTGCGTCGGGCAGCCACCGCGGCCATGACGTCGTCCGGGTTCCACCACGCGCTGTTGGCCAGGGCGCCCCACGCCAGGCCGTCGTCGACTGAGTGGTCGCGGGCATAACGCAGGGCCGCCTTGCTGCCGGCCACCGCGAGGGGAGCCTTGGCCGCGATGCGCTGGGCGTCACCGAGCGCCACGTCCAGTGCGGCCACCGGATCGGGCGCGACCGTCCGTACGAACCCCAGGGCAGCCGCCCGCTCGGCGGTCAAGGTCGAACCCATGTAGGCCATCTCGCGCACAACGCCGTCAGGAAGCAGCCGGGGCAGCCGCTGCAGGCTGCCCACGTCGGCCATCATCCCGATGTTGATCTCCTCGATCCGGAACCGCGCGTCCTGGCTCGCGACGCGCAGGTCGCACGCTGCGACCAGTTCGAGGCCGGCTCCCACACACGCGCCGTGCACTGCGGCGATGACCGGGAACCTGGAACGCTCAACGACCGCCAGGGTGTCCTGCAGATCCCGGGCGACGTGCTGGAACGCCTCACGCAACGCCGGGGTCCCGGTACCGATCAGGTTCTCGGTCGCGAACGCCGTGAGGTCCATACCCGTGCAGAAGTGCCGGCCCTCCCCACTGATCACCAGTGCGCGGACGTGACCGGTGCGATCCAGGTCGCGCACCGTCGCCCCGAAGCGCCCCCAGAACCCGGCGCCCAGCGCGTTTCCCACCTCAGGACGATCGAGGCGGACCTGCGCCACCGGACCGTCGACCTCGACCACGAACCCGTGCTCCACAGTGCCTCCTCGATCTGGGTCGTTGACAGCAACCTATGGTTCTGGTCCGCTATGCGTCAATATGCATAGCTGTTGATGTGGAGGACCGTCATGACCGACCTGAAGGACAAGGTGCTGCTGATCTCGGGGGCGACCCGTGGGATCGGACTGGCGATCGCCCTGCGCGCTGCCCGCGACGGCGCCAGGATCTCCCTGCTCGGCAAGACCGATCAGCCCCATCCGAAGCTGCCAGGCACCCTGCACACCGCGGCCCGCGCCGTCGAGGACGCCGGTGGGCAGGCTCTGCCCCTGCGGTGCGACATCCGCCACGAGGACCAGGTCGCGGGCGCCGTCACCCGCACCGTCGAGCAGTTCGGCGGTATCGACGTCTGCGTCAACAACGCCAGTGCGCTGAGCCCCACCCCGACCCTCCAGACCGAGATGAAGCGCTACGACCTGATGCAGGCGGTCAACACACGCGGCACGTTCGTCGTCAGCAGGGCGTGCCTGCCCCACCTCGCCGACGCCGACAACCCGCACATCCTCACGCTGTCGCCGCCCTTGGATCTCGACCCCACCTGGTACGCGCCGCATCTGGCCTACACGCTGTCGAAGGTCGGGATGAGCCTGATCACCCTCGGCCTGGCCCGCGAGTTCAGCGAGCAGGGGATCGCAGTCAACAGCCTGTGGCCCTTGACCAGCATCGACACCGCAGCCGTGCGCAACCTGCTGGGCGGTGATGCGATGGCCCGCACCAGCCGGACCCCGGAGATCGTCGCCGACGCCGCTCACGCGATCCTCGTCCAATCGGCCCGGCAGTGCAGCGGCAACTTCTTCATCGACGAGGAGGTTCTGCAAGCGGCTGGTATCACCGACCTGCAGCGCTACGCACCGCACAGCGACGGCGGACCGCTCACGCGCGACTTCTTCGTGCCCGATGCCGTCGTGGCCGCGACCGACACCCCGCTGGCCGGCGTCTCGTGACCGCCCCGCCGAAGGGACCGGTGTGGAGCTCGTGGTGATGCCTCGTCCAGCGGAGCACGGCGATGCCATCGGCGCGGACACGCCCGGACGGCGGTTGGGCTGCTATGTCGCGCTCGGCGATAGCCAGACCGAGGGCGTCGGCGACCCGGTACGCCCCGGCCGGCTGCGCGGTTGGGCCAGACGGCTGCACGAGGTCCTGCTGCTCGACCACCGCGGCCTGCGGCTGCACAACCTGGCGCGCAGCGGAGCCGTCGTCGCCGACGTACGCCGGGCCCAGCTCCCCCGTGCCCTGGCCCTTGAGCCCGACCTGATCACCCTGCTCATCGGGGTCAACGACGCCTTGCGCCCATCGTTCGACCCGGCCACCGCCGCTGCGGATCTGCACGTCGTCATCACTGCCGCTGCCGCGACCGGTGCCGTGGTGCTCGTCCTACGGCTTCACGATCCCGCCGCGCTGCTCCCCCTCCCGGCCGTCCTGCGGAACCGCATCCGGAGCCGGGTCGACGTCCTCAACGCCGCCCTCGACGACGCCGTCGCCGTGGCGGCCCGCAGGAGTACCCGGCCCCTCGTGCTGGACCTGCACGCGGAGCCCGCGAGCACCGACCGGACCCTGTTCACCGTCGACCGGCTGCACCTCAACCCCCGTGGCCACCACGCCCTCGCAATGGGCGCCGCCGCCGCCCTGGACCGGGGTGGTACCCGCGCCGCTGTCGACGACGCCGCCACCGGTGACGTCGCCGACAAGCCCTGGCTGCACGCCCGATGGCTCGTCAGCTCTGCTGCGACGATGGTGGTGCAGGCGACTGCACGCCTGGCCCGCTGACGAGCCTGTCGGTCTCGGCCTGCCACCGGCGACATGGCGCCGACACGGCATTGCCGGTACTCGCCGAACTGGTCGGACGCTGGCGCGACTGGCCCGGGGTCGCTGATCAGGTCACCGCCGCACTCCCCGACCTGATCACGCGGTGGCTGCCCAATCTCGCCTGGCGCGAGGACACCGACGACCTGCTCACGCAACTGCGCGTCCTCGCCGACGACACCACCATCCGCCGCCGTCCTACAGGCGCTGCCAGCGGCGCGGACAGTGCTGACCGCCCACGGCTGGCGCGCCATCACGGCGCTACTCGGCCGGCTCTGCCCACCCGCCGACGCCGCCGCCGCTCTCATCGGGCTGCTCGACGACAGCCCGACCAGCGCCCCCCGTCCGACCGTGTCGACCCGGTCACAGCCACTCACCGCGCTCCCACCGATCCGGTGGTGATGCTGTTGTGGAGCGCGTTCGCCCACCCACGTCGCGAGACGCGCTGGCGGGCCTGTCACGCAGCCCGCGAGATGTGCCGGCAACCCGATCCGCCACGAGCTGCCGAACTCGTCGCCGAACTCATAGGCCTCGTCGGGCGCAATCATCCGGGCCGCTACCGGGCCCCGGACCTGTACTTCTACCAGCTCTCCGGCGACGCGGCCGTGCTCACCCTCCTGGCTCGCCTCGCCGCCGACCGGCCCGACCTCCTTGCCCCACACATACCTTCGCTGCTCCGCATCGCGACCAATCGCGAATGTCCGCACGTCCAGATCCGTGAGCTCGCCCGCCACGCCGCTCTCGCCGCCACGCACGCCAACGCCAACGAGCAACGCCTCCACTCACAAGACCCCGGCCACCAAGCGCCGGCCGGCCCAGGACGCTCGGCGCCCCGACCGCGCGTGCATCCCCTTCGGCACGCGCGCGTCGCAACGCGAGCGCGGTGGGCACAACGCGAGCGCGGGTGCGACACAGCACCCAGCTACGCCCCGCGCACGCGTCCCCTTCGCCACGCGCGCGTCGCAACGCGAGCGCGGTGGGCACAACGCGAGCGCGGGTGCGGCA
>CAXTTN010000207.1:0-10516 GCA_964247105.1 uncultured Pseudonocardia sp. | reverse complement strand
CTCGTTCGTCGAGATCGGGCTGGGCTACCTGAGCCTGGACCGGCCGTCGGGCACGCTCTCGGGCGGCGAGGCCCAGCGCACCAAGATGATCCGCCACCTCGGCTCGTCGCTCACCGACGTCACCTACGTCTTCGACGAGCCCACCATCGGCCTGCACCCCCACGACATCGCACGGATGAACAACCTGCTGCGACAGCTGCGCGACAAGGGCAACACGGTGCTCGTCGTCGAGCACAAGCCGGAGGCGATCGCGATCGCCGACCACGTCGTCGACCTCGGTCCGGGTGCCGGTTCCGCCGGTGGCGAGGTGGTGTTCGAGGGCACGCTCGACGGGTTGCGGGCCAGCGGCACGCTCACCGGCCGCCACCTCGACGACCGGGCGTCGCTGAAGCCCGCGGTGCGACCGGCGTCGGGGGCGCTGGAGGTGCGCGGCGCGTCCACGCACAACCTGCAGGGTGTCGACGTCGACATCCCGCTCGGCGTGCTGGTCGTGGTGACGGGCGTGGCCGGGTCGGGCAAGACCTCGCTGATCCACGGATCGGTGGCCGGCCGGGACGGGGTGGTGGCGATCGACCAGGGCGCCATCCGCGGCTCGCGCCGCAGCAACCCGGCCACCTACACGGGCCTGCTCGACCCGATCCGCAAGGCGTTCGCCAAGGCCAACGGCGTGAAGCCGGCGCTGTTCAGCGCCAACTCCGAGGGCGCCTGCCCCAACTGCAACGGCAACGGCGTCATCTACACCGACCTCGCGATGATGGCCGGCGTCGCCACGACGTGTGAGGTGTGCGAGGGGAGGCGGTTCGACGCGGCGGTGCTGGAGTACCGCTTCGGCGGCCGGGACATCAGCGAGGTGCTCGGCATGTCGGTCGCCGCCGCGGAGCGGTTCTTCGGACTCGGTGACGCGAGGACGCCGGCCGCGCACACGATCCTGCAGCGGCTCGTCGACGTCGGGCTCGGCTACCTCACCATCGGCCAGCCGCTCACCACGCTGTCGGGCGGCGAGCGGCAGCGGCTCAAGCTGGCCACGCACATGGGGGAGAAGGGAGACGTCCTCGTCCTCGACGAGCCGACGAGCGGGCTGCACCTGGCCGACGTCGAGCAGCTGCTCGCCCTGCTCGACCGGCTCGTCGACGCCGGGAAGTCGGTCGTCGTCATCGAGCACCACCAGGCGGTCATGGCGCACGCCGACTGGATCATCGACCTCGGACCGGGCGCCGGCCGCGACGGCGGCCGGATCGTGTTCGAGGGCACCCCGGCCGATCTGGTGGCGGCACGCGCCACCCTCACCGGGCAGCACCTGGCGGGCTACGTCGGCGCACGAGGCGGATCGCCGATCGGTGATGCAGGATGATCGGGTGAGCGTTCCGCCGTCGCCGATGTTCGGCTCGGTGTCCGACGTCGCCGAGCGGCTCGCCGGCGTCGGGTACCTGGCCTCCACCGCCGTCGCCACCACCGTGTTCCTCGCCGACCGCCTGGGCAAGCCGCTGCTGGTAGAGGGCCCGGCGGGGGTCGGCAAGACCGAGCTGGCCAAGGCCGTCGCGGAGTCCACGGGCTCCGGGCTCGTCCGCCTGCAGTGCTACGAGGGCATCGACGAGGCCCGCGCGCTCTACGAGTGGAACCACGCCAAGCAGCTGCTGCGGATCACCGCGGGGCGCAATGACGAGTCGTGGGACGAGACGCGTGACGACGTGTTCTCCGAGGAGTTCCTGCTGCCGCGCCCGCTGCTCACCGCCATCCGCCGCACCGAGCCGACCGTGCTGCTCGTCGACGAGATGGACAAGGCCGACGTGGAGGTCGAGGGGCTGCTGCTCGAAGTACTGAGCGACTTCCAGGTCACGGTCCCCGAGATGGGCACGATCGCCGCGACGCGCCGCCCGTTCGCGCTGCTGACGTCCAACTCGACGCGGGAGCTCTCGGAGGCGCTCAAGCGCCGCTGCCTGTTCCTGCACCTCGACTTCCCCGACGCCGACCTGGAACGCCGCATCGTCGCGAGCCGCGTGCCGGAGCTGGCCGGGAACCTGGTGGACGCGCTGGTCCGCACGGTGCGGGTGCTGCGCGGCCTGGAGCTGCGCAAGTCGCCGTCGGTGGCGGAGACCATCGACTGGGGCCGCACGCTGCTCGCGCTGGGCCTCGACACCCTCGACGACGACGCCGTGCGCGCCACCCTCGGCGTCGTGCTCAAGCACCAGTCCGACGCGGTGAAGGCGGCCGCCGAGCTGCGGCTCAACTGACCCGGCGCAGGCGTGCCGGCAGGCGCGGTGCGCCGCGCGCCACCCCGCCGGCCATCCGGGCGAGCGCCCGGTCCTGACGGTCGGACCACCGCAGGCCCAGGCGCGACCGCAGCGCCGGGTCCAGCGTGCCCACCGCGAGGAAATGCGCCACCTCCCCGAACGGGCGCCCGACGGCGGGCCACGCCCACCGCAGCGCCGCCGGCCAGCGCGGCAGCGGCACCGGGCTGGTGCGGAGGACGTCGAGGAACGCGTGGACGGTCGGGTGGTTCTCCAGCACCTCGGACGTCATGCGCTCCAGGTAGGGCCACACGGCGGCGTCGTCGGCGGGGAGGTGGCGGCGGCGGATGCCCAGCGCGGAGCCCAGCTCCAGGAACTCCGCGTACAGCTGGGCGCGGTCGGCGACCGGCGGCCCGAACAGCCGCGACATCGTCACCAGCCGCTCGTAGAAGGTGACGTGCACCCACGCGTACGCCTCGGGGTGCAGCGCGCTGTAGCGGCGGCCGACCTCGTCGACGCCGCGGATCGCGCGGTGCACCTCGCGCAGCCGGGCCGCCTCGGCGAGCGCGGCCGGGCCGCCGCGGGCCAGCGTGAGCGTGGAGTCGAGGGAGTGGAACAGCCGTCCCCACGGGTCGGTGCGGAAGACCGAGTGCGCCCCGACGCCCGCGCCCACCACGGGATGGGCCACCTGCATGACCATCGACCCGGGCAGCACCATGATCAACCGCCGGTCCCCGGCGAGGTCCCACAGCGAGGTGTTCACGCGGCGCTGCCTCTCGCCGCCGGCCACACCCCCTCACGATGGCGCACACACCCCGTCGAACAGGAGTGTCGCGCTGGCCGGGGGGTGTGGGCCGCGATCACCGCTGCAGGCTGCCACATCCTCGGGCCAGGGCGCCGTCGAGGATCGGCCGGGCCGCGGCCCGGCCGAGGTTGGCGCTGCGCCAGTCACCGGGGTCGTCCTCGCGGAGCGCGATCGGGACCAGCACGCAGGTGCGCAGCGGCTCGGGCAGCCGGTCCAGGGCCGGGACGGCGTCGGCGGACAGCCCGGAGAGGTAGTCCGTGTCGATCCTCCCGGTAGCGGCGTAGCGCGTGACGTTGTGCTCGGCGACGAACCGGTCGGGGTTCAGCACGGCCAGCGCCAGCAGCGCCGCCACCCCCGCCGCCGCCATCCCCCGCACCGGGCCGCCGCGCCGCAGCCGCAGCACCTGGACCAGCGTCAGCGCGAACCCGAAGCCCAGCCAGAGCTCGACGGCCAGCACCACCAGCCGCAGCACGGTGAACCCGTAAACCTGCTGGTAGAGCCACATCCGGCTGATCGCCGACGCGACGATCACGAGCGTCAGCACGGCCAGCGCGCCGGGCAGGATCCGTGTCCAGACCGGGTCGGCGGGCGCCCAGCGGATGCCGACCGTGATCACCAGCAGGGTCAGCACGGTCACTGCGAGCAGCTGCCAGAACCCGCCCCGCGCGTACTCGGCGTAGGTGACGCCCGTGGTGGCCCGCACGTAGGCGTCCGTGCCGAACATCGTGGTCAGCTGCACGCCGACGAACAGCGTGAACAGCGCCACCAGCAGGCCCATCGGCAGCGCCCACTCGGCGCGCCGCAGGCGCGACGCCCGCCGGGCCGGTGGATCCGCGGTCGGCGGCCCGGCCAGCAGGAACGCGACGCCGACGAGTCCGGCCGCGCCGACGGCGAACCGCGCGACCCAGCCCACCGCCGCGCTGCCGTCGAACGTGGGCACCAGGGCGTCGAGGACGCGGGCGAACGCGGGGTCGGCCGAGGCCATCAACGGTGCGAACACCGCGAGCAGGGCCAGGCCGACGAGCAGGGCGACGCCCAGGCGCAGGCCCGCGGCGGTCCGGCGCACCGTCAGCACGCCGCGCCCCACCCAGGCCAGGCCGCGCAACGCCGCGAGCGGCACCGCCAGCGCGCCGCGCAGGACCGAGCGGAACGACCGCCCCGCCACCGCCAGCGACCCGGCCCCGAACGCGGCGAGGATGCAGGGCTCGACCAGCCAGCTCGCGTCGCGCACCGCGGCCACCGCCACCAGGCCGAGCGCCGCGGGCATCCAGGCCGACTCCGCGGCCAGGGTCCGGTGGGTGAGCACCGGGCCGGGCGGGTGCATCGGACGCCAGCCGATCGCGAGCACGGCCCCGGCGGTGACGAGCGCCGCGACGAGCCACCCGACCCCGGCCCGGTCCGGCGGCACGGCGACGGCCGCGACCAGCCCGGCCACGGCCACGGCGCCGAGCACCCGGCGCGACGGCGGCCCGGACGGCCCGGGCCAGTGCCGGCCGAACAGCGACGTCGGTGGGGCCACCGGCCCGTGCGGGGGACCCCAGCCGGGCGCGGTCGGGAGCGTGCCGACCGGGGGGCCGGCCGGCGCGGCGCCGCCGCTCATGTCGTCGCGCCCGGGAGGGTCACGCGGATCGTGCAACCGGGCGTCTCCGGCTCGACGACCGCGATCCGGCCGCCGTGCAGGTCCACCACCCAGCGCGCGATCGCCAGCCCGAGGCCCGTGCCGCCCCCGGCGGCACGCTCACCCCGGGTGAAGCGGTGGAAGACCCGTTCGCGGTCGGCCGCCGCGATCCCCGGCCCGTCGTCGGACACCTCGATCACCAGCCCCTCGTCGTCGTGTCGTGCGCGTACCCGCACGTCGGAGCCGGGCGGGCCGTGCCGCGCGGCGTTGTCGAGCAGGTTGACCACCACCTGGTGCAGCCGCCCACGGTCGGCGTGCACCACCGCGTGCGGCGGCTCGACGTCGACCGCGAAGGCGACGTCCCGGTCCGCCAGCCCCACCTCCGCGACCGCCTCGGCGAGCATCGGGGCGAGCGCGAAGTCCTCCGGCTCCAGGGCCAGCACGCCCGCGTCCATCCGGGAGAGGTCCAGCAGCTCCGCCACCAGCGCGCCGAGGCGCTCGGTCTGGGCCAGCGCCGTCCGCAGGGTGGCGGGATCGGCGTCCGCGACGCCGTCGACGACGTTCTCCAGCACCGCGCGCAACGCGGCGATGGGCGTGCGCAGCTCGTGCGAGACGTTCGCGATCAGCTCGCGGCGCTGCTGGTCGGCGGCGGCGAGGTCGGCCGCCATCCGGTTGAAGGCCTCGGCGAGCGCGCCCACCTCGTCGCGGGAGGTGGCCCGGACCCGGCGCGTGTAGTCGCCGTGCGCCATCGCGCCCGCTGCGGCCGTCATCTCGCGCAGCGGGAGCGTCATCCCGTGTGCCAGGACCTGGGCGGTGGCCAGCACGATGGCCAGCGCGATCAGCGCGATCGTGATCGGCGGGACCCAGTGGTACTCGGTCCACAGGTAGAGCAGGCCCGCGCCGCCCGAGAGCAGCAACAGCACCGTGAACTTGAGCTTGATCCACGGGACGAAGTCGAGCGGGCGGGGGATCACTCCGCCTCCAGCGCGTAGCCGACGCCGTGCACGGTGCGGATCAGGTCCGGCCCGAGCTTGCGCCGCAGGGCCTTGACGTGGCTGTCGACGGTGCGCGTGGTCGTGCCCGCGGCCCAGCCCCAGACCTGCTCCAGCAGCACCTCGCGGGCGTGCACGTCCCGCGGGCGCCCGGCGAGGTGCACGAGCAGGTCGAACTCGATCGGCGTCAGGTGGGCCTGCTCGCCGCCGCGCGACACCCGGCGCCGGGCCGGGTCGATCTCCAGGTCGCCGAGCCGGATGCACGTGTCGCGCAGCGACGCGATCCGGTCGATCCGACGTAACAGCGCGTGCACGCGGGCGGCCAGCTCGCGCGGGGAGAACGGCTTGGTCATGTAGTCGTCGGCGCCGACGGCGAGCCCGATCAGGAGATCGGTCTCGGAGTCGCGCGCGGTCAGCATGAGGACCGGGACGGGGTGCTGCGCCTGGATGCGGCGGCACACCTCCAGGCCGTCGAAGCCGGGCAGCATGACGTCGAGGACCACGAGGTCCGGTCGCTGCGCCTGCGCGCTCGCCACCGCCGACGGCCCGTCGTGGGCGACGTCGACGGTGAACCCCTCGGCGCGCAGGCGCGCGGCCACCGACATCGCGATCGTCGGCTCGTCGTCCACGACGAGGACCCGTCGTCGTCCTTCTGTCATGGCGGCGAGCGTAGGGCGAAGTTGTGCAGGTGCGCGGGGCTCGATGTGAAGGTCCTGTGGAGGCATCATGGGGGACATGGCCACCCTGCCGCGGTCCGAGCACGGGCTCTCCGGGCACCTCGTCGACTTCGTCACCGCGCTGCGGGGGCACGGGGTCGCCGTCGGTCCGGGCGAGACCGTCGACGCCGCCCGCGTGCTCGGAGCGCTGGATCTGATCCACCGGGAGCACCTGCGTGAGGGCCTGGCCGCAGCGCTGCTGCGCCGGTCCGGGCAGCGGCAGGCGTTCGACACCCTGTTCGACCTGTACTTCCCGGCCGCGATCGGGGCCGGGAGCAACGACGTGGAGGTGCCGCGGGTCGACGATCAGGCGGACGGCCCGGTCGATGTCGACGCCCTGCGCGACATCCTCGCCGACCTGCTCCGCGACGGCGACGACGCCGCCCTCGCCGAGCTGGCCCGGGCCGTCGTCGACGCGCTGGGCAACGCGGGCGGCGCCGGGCAGGGGATCCGCGGCGCGGGCGGGCAGCCGAGCTGGTCGGCCTACCAGGCGCTCCGCATGCTGTCGCCCGAGACGCTGCTCGCGCGTATCGTCGACGACCTCAAAGCGGGCCACGACGACGACACCCCGTTCGTCGACGAGGTGCGCCGCCGCGAGATCCGCGACCGGATCGCTGCGTTCCGCAAGATGGTCACCGACGAGGTGCGCAGGCGCACCGCCGAGATGCGCGGCCGAGACCAGGTGGCGAAGACCGCCGTGCCCAGGCAGGCCGAGCAGGTGGAGTTCCTCTCCGCCTACGCCGAGCAGCTCACGGCGCTGCGCCGCACCGTCGGGCCGCTCGCGCGGCGGCTGGCGTCGCGGCTGGCCGTGCGCCGCAGGCGCGCCCACCGCGGCACCCTCGACATGCGCCGCACCCTGCGCCGCTCGATGTCCACCGGCGGTGTCCCGATGCGCCCGGCGTACCGCACGCGGCGTCCGGGCCGTCCCGAGCTGGTGATCCTCTGCGACGTGTCGGGCTCGGTCGCGGGGTTCAGCCACTTCACGTTGCTGCTGGTACAGGCGCTGCGCGAGCAGTTCAGCAAGGTGCGCGTGTTCGCGTTCGTCGAGCGGGCCGACGAGGTGACGCACCTGTTCGAGCCGGGTGCGGAGCTGTCGGGCGTCATGCAGCGGGTGCTGCGCGAGGCCGATCTCACCGTCTTCGACGGGCACAGCGACTACGGCGGCTCGTTCGGCGCGTTCGCGGAGTACTGGGCGGAGGCGATCACGGCGAAGACGTCGTTGCTGATCCTCGGCGACGCCCGCACCAACTACCGCGACCCCAACCTCACCGTGCTGCGCCGGCTGGTCGGCGCGGCGAAGCACGCGCACTGGCTCAACCCCGAGCCGCGGCGGCAGTGGGGCAGCGGCGATTCGGCCGCCCTGCGCTACGCCGACGTCCTCCCGATGCACGAGTGCCGCACCGCGGCCCAGCTCGCGGACGTCGTGGAGGCACTCCTCCCGGTGTGACGACCGACCCGGCGACACCCGGTCGTCCGGGGAGCTGATC
The DNA here is from genome assembly GCA_964247105.1 of uncultured Pseudonocardia sp. Classification (GTDB taxonomy): domain Bacteria; phylum Actinomycetota; class Actinomycetes; order Mycobacteriales; family Pseudonocardiaceae; genus Pseudonocardia. Next base: position 2,670 of record CAXTTN010000207.1, on the reverse strand, counting down.
CGCCCCGAGGACGTGGCCGTGCCCGGCGACGTGGGGGAGAGCCTGCATCGGCTCGTCGCGGTGCCGGACCGCACGCTGACCTGAATCGCTCGAACTTCTGTTCGATCTGAGGTAGCGTCGAGCCCGTGACGGACCTCGCCTGGCAGCCCTCGCTGCTCGGTGGCGGCGCGGTGCAGATCGATCCCGGGCTCCACGGGCTGCGCCGCCGCGAGCTGCCGGGCGGTGCGTGGGTCGATGTTGCGCCGGGCTGGTGCGAGGGAGCGGACGGGCTCTTCTCCCGCCTGCTCGACGGCACGCCGTGGGGCCCGCAGCGCCGCGTGCGGATGTACGACCGGATGGTGCCCGAGCCGCGCCTCACCCACCGCTGGGACGTCGGTGGGGCGCCACGCGAGCTGGCGTCGATGGCCCGGGTGCTGGGCGAGCGGTACGGCGTGGCGTTCACGCAGGTCGGGGCGAACCTCTACCGCGACGGCGCCGACAGCGTGGCCTGGCACGGCGACCGGGTGGCGCGGGAGCTGCCCGAGGCGGTCGTCGCGTTGGTGTCGTTGGGTGCGGTGCGCCCGTTCCGCCTGCGTCCCGCCGGAGGTGGCGCGAGCGTCGGGTTCCTGCCCGGCCCCGGCGATCTGCTCGTGATGGGCGGCTCCTGCCAGCGCACCTGGCAGCACGCCGTCCCGAAGTGCCGGGGGGTGGGGCCGCGGATCAGCATCCAGTTCCGGCACGCGTACCCGTGTTGATCAACCCGGCAAGTACGCTCCGCGGGTGCAGCGCAAGATCGGCGTGATGGGCGGGACGTTCGATCCCATCCACCACGGACACCTGGTGGCCGCGAGTGAGGTCGCCGACCGGTTCGGCCTCGACCAGGTCATCTTCGTGCCGACCGGGCGGCCGTGGCAGAAGGTCGACCGTGTGGTCAGCCTGCCCGAGGACCGCTACCTGATGACGGTGGTGGCCACCGCGTCCAACCCGCGGTTCACGGTCAGCCGCGTCGACATCGACCGCAACGGCCCCACCTACACCGCCGACACCTTGGCCGACCTGCACCGGGAGTTCCCGGACGCCGCGCTGTACTTCATCACCGGCGCCGACGCGCTGTCCCAGATCCTGTCCTGGCACAAGATCGACGAGCTGTTCGAGCTCGCGCACTTCGTCGGGGTCACCCGGCCCGGCTACGAGCTGGCCGACGAGCACCTGCCCGACGGCGCCGTCTCGCTGGTGGAGGTCCCGGCGATGGCCATCTCCTCGACGGACTGCCGCCGTCGAGTGGTCGAGGGCCATCCCGTCTGGTACCTGGTACCCGACGGGGTGGTGCAGTACATCACGAAGCGCAACCTCTACCGCGCGACAGGATCCTGACGGCCGGCGCAGCACCTCGCAGCCTGTCGGGACACAACGGGAGCTGCGAGGTCGGTCGGCACCACCTCGCTGACGCGGAGGGGGCAGACTCGCACCGTGAACTTACGCATTTTCGGCGGATCCTTCGTGGTGGCGGCGATCGCGCTGGTGGTGGCGTTCGTCTACGGCGGCCTCACGGGCTTCCTGCTGTGCGCGATCCTCGGCATCCTCGAGGTCTCGCTGTCGTTCGACAACGCGGTGGTCAACGCGACCGTGCTGGAGCGGATGGACCCGTTCTGGCAGCGCATCTTCCTGACCGTCGGCGTCGTGATCGCGGTGTTCGGGATGCGGCTGGTGTTCCCGCTGATCATCGTCGGGGTCACCGCGAACCTGAACCCGGTCGAGGCGTTCGCCCTGGCGCTGCAGCAGAGGCCGGAGAGCGACCCCACCAGCTACGCGGCCCTGCTGAACGCCGCGTACCCGCAGATCGCGGCGTTCGGCGGCATGTTCCTGTTCATGCTGTTCCTGGACTGGATGTTCGAGGACCGGGAGATCACGTGGCTCACCTGGCTGGAGCGTCCGCTCGCGAAGATCGGGCAGCTGAGCCGGTTGTCGATCGTGCTCGCCCTCGTGGTGCTGGTGGTGCTGGCGCAGACCCTCGCCGGGGAGCCGGGTGTCGTGCTCGTCGCCGGCTCGCTGGGCCTGGTCACGTACCTGCTGGTGAACGGCCTGGGCGACTTCTTCGACCAATCGGGCGGCTCGGGCCCGTCGTCGCTGGTGAAGGCGACCGGACGCGCCGGGTTCTTCCTGTTCCTCTACCTCGAGGTCCTCGACGCCGCGTTCTCCTTCGACGGCGTGATCGGCGCGTTCGCGATCACCACCGACCCGATCCTCATCGCGCTGGGCCTCGGCCTGATCGGCGCCATGTTCGTCCGCTCGCTGACGGTCTACCTGGTGCGGCAGGGCACGCTGGCGGACTACGTCTTCCTGGAGCACGGCGCGCACTGGGCGATCGGCGCGCTGTCGGTGATCCTGCTGGTGGGCATCGGCTACCACGTCAACGAGGTGGTCACCGGCCTCATCGGCGTGGCGTTCATCGGGGCGGCGTTCCTGTCGTCCATCCTGCGCAACCGCAAGCTCGCCGCCCAGGGCGTCGAGACCCACAAATCGGCCGAGGAGTTGGCAGTGAAATGACCATCAGCCTGCAGAAGGGCCAGAAGGTCTCCCTGGCCAAGCGCAACGGCACCGCCCTGAGCGTCGTCCGGATGGGGCTGGGCTGGGACGCGGTCAAGAAGCGCGGCCTGTTCGGCTCCAAGAGCCAGTCGATCGACCTCGATG
>CAXTTN010000206.1:8959-10600 GCA_964247105.1 uncultured Pseudonocardia sp. | reverse complement strand
ACGCGCTCGTCTCCTGGGTCCAGTAGCCGCACGAGTACGCCATCTGCGGGTCGAGAAGGAACTCGTAGAACGCGTTGGACAGGTCGTAGTGGTGCGCGATGGCGGCGCGGTCGCGGCGGCGCGTGTGCAGGCCCCCGTCCAGCCGGGCCTCCGACGCGGGCGGGGCCGGGCGCGGCCCGAGGATGCCGAGCTTGGCCGCGACGCCGGCGGCCTCGAGCTTGTCGGCCGTGGTGAGCCTGAGCGTGCCGAGGTCCTGGGCGCGGGCGAGCTTCCAGAACCGGGAGAGGCCGTCGGCGATGTCGCCCTCGACGTCCAGCTCACCGGCCACGAACGCCCGCGCGAGGCCGAGCTCGCCCGGGTTCCACAGCAGCCGCCGCAGCGCGCGCCGGTGCCGGATGATCGCGACCGGGCCGTCGGGTGCCCCGGCCTCGGAGCCGTCCCAGGCGCGGATGCGGATGGGCAACGGCGCGCCGAGGAGCCGCTCGACGAGCGCGGTGAGCTGGGGTGCGACGGGATGGGGCACGGAACTCCTCGATTCAGCGGCGGGTCAGCGAGAGCTGGTAGACGTCGAGGTAGCCGACGCGGAAGCCCGCCTCGCAGTAGGCCAGGTAGAACTCCCACATGCGGCGGAAGGTCTCGTCGAACCCGAGCCCGGCCACGTCCTCCCAGCGGGCCAGGAACGTCTCCCGCCAGTGCGCCAGGGTGCGTGCGTAGTCCGGGCCGAGGCTGCGGCGCTCGGAGATGCGCAGGCCGGTGTGGTCGGCGAGGTTCGACTCGATCGCCTCGACCGACGGGATCAGCCCGCCCGGGAAGACGTACTTGTGGATCCACGAGTAGTCACCGCGCGCGGCGAGCATCCGGTCGTGCGGCATCGTGATCGACTGCAGCCCGACGCGGCCGCCCGGCTTGAGCAGCCGCTCCAGCGCCGCGAAGTAGGTCGGCCAGTACCCCTCGCCGACGGCCTCGATCATCTCGACGCTGACCACGGCGTCGTAGCTGCCCTGGGCCTCGCGGTAGTCGCGCAGCAGCACCTGCACGCGGTCGCCGACACCGGCGGCGGCGATGCGCTCCTCGGCGAGGCTGGCCTGCTCGGCGGAGATGGTCAGGGTGGTGACGCGCGCACCCCGTTGCGCGGCTCGGACGGCCAACCCGCCCCAGCCCGTGCCGATCTCCAGCACGTGCTGGCCCGCGGAGACGCCCGCGATGTCGAGGATGCCGTCGATCTTGCGGTGCTGGGCGTCGACGAGGTCGTCGCTGCCGTCGGCGAACCAGGCCGACGAGTACGACATGGTCTCGTCCAGGAACAGCGCGAACAGGTCGTTGGAGAGGTCGTAGTGGCGGTGGATGTTCTCCCGCGACCCCTCGACCGTGTTCGCCTCCTCCTTCGGCTGCCGCGCCTCCGCGAAGCGCCGCCCGATGCGCTGCAGCGTCGGCGGGATCAGCGTCGAGAGCTTGGCCGCGAACGGTGTGAGCAGGTCGGCGAGGTCGGTGGTGGTCCAGTCGCCCACCATGTACGACTCCCCGAAGCCGATCTTCGAGTTGCAGCCGAGCCGGTGGAAGAACGCGCCGGGCCGGACGATCCGCATGACGGGGGAGCCGGGGCCGCCGCGGCCGAGCCGCTCGCCGCCGGGGAACACCACC
>CAXTTN010000206.1:0-8949 GCA_964247105.1 uncultured Pseudonocardia sp. | reverse complement strand
CGGGAGGCTCTTCACCGCGCGCCGGAACAGCGACTCGGCGATCCGGGCGCGCGCCACCGAGTGCGGCGGCGTGGCGAGGCCCGGCCAGACGCCCTCGTTCGGGCGCGGGACGAAGTGGTTGTTGGAACGCTTGACGGGCGTCACCGGTTCGGTGGTCATTGGACACCCTCCTGGGGGACGTGCTTCGGCCTGCGGATCACCGGCAGCCTGCGCAGCCACAGCGTGATGCCGTGGCGGCGGATGAGGGCCGAGGTGCGGTAGGTGATGAAGGGGCGGCGCGCCAGCATCCGCACCAGCGCCGCCGGGGTGGCCGGGCGGCGGGTGCCGACGACGGCGGCCGTCAGCGCGGTGGCGCCCTGCTGGCGCAGGGAGACCGCGATCGCGAGCCGCTCGCCGGGCTCCCGCAGCGACATCGAGTACGTGCCGTCGACCGACAGGAACGGCGAGACGTAGAAGTCCTTCGCCGTCTCCGCGCGTCCGGCGTCGTCGGTGCGCAGCAGGTAGCAGTGCCGCTCCCCGTAGGTGTTGTGGACCTCGGCGACGACGCACTCGAGTTCCCCGTCCGGGCGGTGGCACCAGTACACGGTGATCGGGTTGAAGACGTGGCCGAGCAGGCGGGCGTTGGCCAGCATGAGCACCCGGCCGCCGTGGAGGTCCACGCCGTTGCGGGCCAGCCAGCCGTCGAGGTTCTGGCGGATGGTGAGGGTCGGGTCGCCGAGGTGGTCGCGCGCCTCGAACCGGGCGAACGGTCGCAGCCAGCGGGGCAGCTGCGGCAGCGCGTCGACGTCGACGAGCCAGAGGTAGATGCCGTGGCCGAACCGCCGGTCCATCACCTGCTTGCGGACATGGGTGACGGTGGCGTCATAAAGAACCGCATCGCGCGGGCCCGACGCGGTCGCGAGGGGCCCCGCGGCCGCATCGCGCGGGCTGGTTGCGGTGATCGGCCCGTCGCCGGTCACCATCCCGCACCCAGCGTGGACGCCGCGCGCACGCCCGCGGCGCACCCGTCCTCGTGGAAGCCCCAACCGTGGTAGGCGCCGGCGAAGGCGACCGTGCCGTCGTTGAGGGACGGCAGGCGGCGCTGCGCCGCCACCGACTCCGGGGTGTAGATCGGGTGCTCGTAGTGCATGGTCGCGATCACGCGGTCCTGGTCGACGCGGTCGGTGCCGTTGAGCGTCACCACGTAGTCGTCGGGCTCGGCGAGGCGCTGCAGGCGGTTCATGTCGTAGCTGACCAGCACCGGCGCGCCGTCGCGGCTGGAGCACGCCGACTTGAGGTAGTTCCACGACGCCCGCGCCCTGTCGCTGCGGGGCAGCACCGACGTGTCGTGGTGCAGCTGCGTCGTGTTCCTCGAGTAGGTGAAGGCGCCCAGCACCTCGCGCTCGCCGGCGGTCGGGGCGGCCAGCACGGCGAGCGCCTGGTCGGGGTGCGTGGCGATCACGACCTTGTCGGCGCGGTGCACGGTGTCGGCGTCGTCCCGGATCTCGACGCCGCCCGCGACGCGGGTGACGCTGCGCACCGGGGTCGACGTCGACACCGCGGAGAGGGCCTTCGCGACCTTCTCGACGTAGCTGCGCGAGCCGCCGGTGACCGTCCGCCACTGCGGCGAGCCGCCCACCGCGAGCAGCCCGTGGTGGTGCAGGAACGTGAACAGGTAGCGCGCCGGGTAGCTCATCGACACCGACTCGCCCGCGGACCACACCGCCGACACGACCGGCAGCATGAAGTGCTCGGTGAAGTAGCGCGAGTACCCGCCGATCGCCAGGAACGCACCCAGCGTGACGTCGCCCGCGCGATCGTCGGCCAGCACGCGGCGCGCGTGGCGGTGGAAGCGGACGACCTCGCCCAGCATCCACAGGTAGGCGGGCCGGGTGGCGGTGGACGCCTGCGGGAACAGCCCGCCGAGCCTGCGCGCCCCGGCGTACTCCAGGCCGCAGCCCTCGCAGCGCACGCTCATCGACATGTCCGACTCCTGCGTGGCCACGTCGAGGTCGCGGAACAGCTTCAGCAGGTTCGGGTAGGTGCGCTCGTTGTGCACGATGAAGCCGGAGTCGACGTTCGCCGTGCCACCATCCGATGTGGACAGTTCGTGGGTGTGCGCGTGGCCGCCGAGGCGCCCGTCGGCCTCGAACAGCGTGACGTCGTAGCGGCGCTGGAGCAGGTAGGCGGCCGTCAGGCCGGCGACGCCGGAGCCGACGACGGCGGCGGTGGGACGGGTCATCGGTTCTGCTCCAGTCAGTGAGCGACGGTCAGGGCGACGTGCAGGCCGCTCGGTGCGGGTTGCGCAAGAGCGTTCGCAATGTCGGGGTATTCGGGTTCGATCCCGGTGACGCCCAGCACGAAGCGGCGCACCAGCGCCGTCCAGTCGCCGGCGCGGCTGAGCATGAAATGGCCCGCGCCGGGCACGTCGAAGCGGGCAACCCGGTCGGTGACGCGCTTGGCACGCACCGCGTAGTCGAAGGACGCGCCGGGGTCGGTCCAGCGCTCCCGGTCGCCGTGCGCGATGAGCACGGTGCGGCCGGCGAGCTGCGCCACGGGGTCGGAGCCGTCCAGCCACGGGGCCAGGGCGCAGACGGCCGTGACGTTGGGCGCGCCCGCCGCCCCCAGTGCGGCCCGCCCGCCCATCGAGTGCCCGACGAGCACCACCGGCACGCCCGGGTGGGTCGTCGCGAACTCCGCCAGCGCCCACTCCGCGTCGCGCTGGGCGTCGTTGGCGGGGGCGTTCCAGCCGCGGAAGCGGTAGCGGAGCATGAACACCGCCAGCTCGGGGCGTTTCTGCAGGTCGTGGGCGAACGGCAGCATCCGGACGTAGGTCAGGCGCTTGCGCTCGCCGCTCTCGCGGCTGCGGGCCCGGCCGCCGTGCAGCACGAGGACGATGGACCGCGGGGCGTCGGGTGGCGTCCCGACCGGTTCGAAGCGGGGAAGCACGGCTGACCTCTCGATGGTAAAGGTACCTTCCACACCAGTGTGTGTGGTTGTTCCGCCGCGCGCCCCTGCCCGGTTGCGGGCTGCGAGCGACGTCACACCTCCGGGGCATGATCCTCCCCGGACAGGAGATGATCCGCGAGTGGAGGACACATGACGGCCACCCGACCGCTGACGGTGCGGGAGAAGATCGCGCTGACGTTCTCACGTCGCCGGCGCGGCTCCGGTTTCTGGTTCGGTTTCGCGATCTGGATGCTGTGGCCGTGGACGATGTTCGGCACCCGTATCGGGTGGACCGGCGGCGAGCACATCCCCCGTTCCGGTGGAGCGCTGCTGGCGATCAACCACGTGTCGTTCGCCGACCCCATCTTCGACGTCGCGCTCGCCGTCTCCCACGGCCGCATGCCGCGGTTCCTGGCCAAGGCGGAGCTGTGGAAGATCCCGGTCGTGCGCTCGGTGCTGGCCAAGGGCGGCCACATCCCCGTCTACCGCACCTCGGCCCGGGCGGGCGACGCCTACCGCGAGGCCATCGAGGCGCTCAAGCGCGGCGAGATCGTCGCGTTCTACCCGGAGGCCACCTACACCGAGGACCCCGACGGCTGGCCGATGAAGGCCAAGAACGGCATCGGACGCATCGCGCTGGTCACGGGGGCGCCGGTGATCCCTGTGGCCAACTGGGGCACCCAGCACGTGCTGCCGCCCGGCACCGGCGTGCCCCTGCTGTTCCCGCGCAAGCGCGTCGAGATCGTGGTCGGCCCGCCCGTGGACCTGTCCGCCTGGCTCGGCGGCCCCCGCACCCGCACGGCCCTCGACGGGGCCACGGCGGCGATCATGGCCGACGTCACGGCGCTGGTGGCCGGCATCCGCGGTGAGACGCCCCCCGCGGTGCCCTACGACCCGGCCGCGAAGCCCGCGCTCCCGCCCCCGGCGACCGAGGCCGGCTGAGCCGGTGATCGGCGCTGGTGGGCCATGAGCGCACAGGTGCATCTCGAGGCCCACCGGTACCGATCTCGGGCCGCGGCGCGGGGGTGTGAGTCCCTCGGCCCCGTGGTGCCCCCCTCCACCGCGTGGGGACCGAGCGCCGGGGCACCGGGCTCGACCCGTCCGGTGCCGGGGTGGCCGCGACCGGTCCGGCTCCACCGCCACCGTGCTGAGTGATCGCCGCATGCGGGCCCGGAACTGCGCCCGTGCAGGTGCCGGCCCCCAGGCGCCGATCATGTCAGGCCGTTCGCACCGGTGAAGGGTGTTCCCGAGGCGTGATCGGCGGTTGTGGGCCCTGGCCTGCGCCGACGCAGCTCCTGGCCCACCACTGCCGATCACGCCAGGGCAGGCGGCCGGAACGGCCACGGCGCGGGCGGTTCCGGGCCCATCGTCTGCCCATGCGGCTCCAGGACGTCATCGCGGACCAGGCCGGTGTGATCACGCTCGCTCAGGCCGTCGCCGGCGGGATGTCTGCGGCCACGGTCCACCGGCGGGCCCGCACCGGCGAGTGGACGCGGCTCCACCCCCGCGTCTACCTCGTCGGCGGGCACCGGCTCACCGACGAGGCGCGCGTGCGGGCGGCGTGGCTGTGGGCGGGCGAGGGAGCCATCGTCACCGGTGCGGCAGCGGCGTACTGGCACCGGATGATCGACCGGGCACCTGAGATCGTCGAGGTGACCGTCCCTCGCGCTCGGAAGCTGCGCCCGCAGCCCGGTGTCCGGCTGTTGCGTCGTGACCTGGCGTTCCCCGACCTGGTCGGCATCCGCGGCATCTGGCTCGCGGCCGCACCGTTCGCCGCCCTGGAGACGGCGGTGACCGTGCCGGACGGTTCGACGTTCCTCGATCGGGCGCTGCAGCGCCACGTCCGGTTCCCGGCGTTCTACCGAGCCTTCTGCCGCAACATCGGACGTCACGGGTCCTCCGAGGCCGGACGGCTGATCATCGCCGCGGCCGACCGGGCCGATTCGGCGGCCGAGCGGCTGCTGGTGAAGCTCCTGCGCGAGGCGGGGATCACCGGCTGGGTGCTCGGCCACCCGTTCGGCCGCTACCGCATCGACCTGGCGTTCCCCGAGGCGAAGGTCGCGGTCGAGGTGGACGGCTGGGCCTGGCACGTCGACGCCGAGCGGTTCCGCAACGACCGGCGCAAGGGCAACGCCATCGCCCGCGAGAAGTGGGACCTGCTGCGTTTCACCTGGCACGACCTGGACGGCCGGCCGTCGGAGACGGTGAAGGAGATCGAGGACATGATCAGCGAGAAGGGGCCAGGAGCTGCGCCGGTGCAGCTCCTGGCCCAAAGGCCGTGATCAAGCCTTGGTGGCCAGCTTCTCCAGGCGCTTGGTGGTGGGCCAACGGACCGAGCTCGCCCAGCCCAGCTTCTCGAACGCCCAGATCACGCGCGCGGAGATGTCGACCTGGCCCCGCTGCACGCCGTGGCGGGCGCAGGTGGGGTCGGCGTGGTGCAGGTTGTGCCACGACTCGCCCGCGCTCAGGATCGCCAGCGGCCAGACGTTGCGCGAGTGGTCGCGGGAGGCGAAGGGCTGGTCGCCGATCATGTGGCAGATCGAGTTGATCGACCACGTGACGTGGTGCAGCAGCCCCACCCGCACGAGCCCGGCCCAGAAGAACGCGGTGAACGCGCCCCACCAGGACATCGTCAGCAGGCCGCCCAGCGCCGCGGGCAGCAGCAGCGTGGTGACCGACCACACGATGAACAGCTTGTCCACGCGCACGATGTCGCGGTCGGCCAGCAGGTCGGGGGTGAAGCGCTTCTCGTTGGTCTTGTCGCGGTCGAGCAGCCAGAGGGTGTGGGCGTGCAGGAAGCCCCTGGTGAGCGCGCCGATCCCGGTGCCGAACAGCCACGGGGAGTGCGGGTCGCCCTCCTTGTCGCTGAACGCGTGGTGGCGGCGGTGATCGGCCACCCAGGTGATGACGGGGCCCTGCATCGCGAGCATGCCCGCGACGGCCAGCGCGACGCGCAGCGGCCGCTTCGCCTTGAACGAGCCGTGGGTGAAGTAGCGGTGGAACCCGACGGTGATGCCCAGCCCGCTGATCACGTAGAACACGGCGAAGATCGCGACGTCGGTCCAGCCCAGGCCCCAGCCCCACGCGAACGGGACGGCGACGATGATCGCCAGCAACGGCAGGATCACGAAGGCGTAGACGGCGATCTGGGCCGCCATGCCGCGCCTGCCGTCCAGAATCGGTTTGGCCGTGGTCGGTCCGGCCGTGAGGGTCGGGCTGTCGGCAACGGTCATGGGCGGGGCACCTCGTGGTGGTCTAGGGGAAAGGGTGGCCTTACTGCAACGTGTGTAGCAGGCTTTCGGTGCCCGAGGGCACTGCGGATCGTGTAATTAGGCCGACAGGTCGAGCCCGAGGAGTGCGTTCTCCACCACTTCGGGCAGCGCCGGATGGATCCAGTACTGCCCGCGCGCCATCTCCGCCGCCCCCAGCCCGAAGCTCATCGCCTGGATCAGCGGCTGGATGAGCGACGACGCCTGCGGTCCCATGATGTGCGCGCCGAGCAGCTGCCCGGTGCCGCGGTCGGCGATCAGCTTGGCGAAGCCGGTGGTGTCCTCCATGGCCCAGCCGTAGGCGACGTCGCCGTAGGACTGGATCTTCACGGTGATGTCGAGGCCGGCGTCGCGGCACTCCGCCTCGGTGCGCCCGACCGCCGCGATCTGCGGGTCGGTGAACACCGCCGAGGGCACGAAGCGGTGGTCGGTGGTGCGCAGGTCGTCGGGGTGCAGCAGGTTGTGCTGGGTCACGCGCTGCTCGTGGTTGGCGACGTGTTTGAGCTGGTAGGGGGAGCTGACGTCGCCGAGCGCCCAGATCCCGTCGACCGGGGTGCGCTGGTGGGCGTCGACCACGATGCGGCCGTCGGGGTGGGTGGGGATGCCGGCCTTGTGGAGGTCGAGGCGGTCGCCGTTGGGGATGCGGCCGGTGGCGACGAGGAGCGTGTCGGCGTCGAGGACCGTGCCGTCGTCCAGCTCGACCGTGACCTCCCCGGAGACGTCCACGATCTTGTGGCGCAGGTGGGTGTCCCAGCGCTGCTCGGCGAGGGCGGTGAACCGCTGCGACACCGTCTCGTCGTGGGCTCGCAGCAGCCGCCCGCTGCGTCCGATGATCGAGACGCGGGCGCCGAGCGCGGAGAAGACGTGCGCGAACTCGGCGGCGATGTACCCGCTGCCGACGATGACGAGACGTTCGGGCACGTCGTCGATGCGCATGATCGTGTCGGACGTGTGGAAGGGCACACCGGAGTCGGCGATCACGTCGGGGACGACGGGGCGGCCGCCCGCGGCGATGACGATGCGGTCGGCGGTGAACGGCTCGCCGCGGTCGACGCTCAGCTCCCGGGGGCCGGTGAAGCGGGCGTGGCCCTCGTAGACGGTGACGTTCGGGCAGCGCTCGACGCGGTACTCGCGGCCGCCGGCCGCGATGGGGTCGATGCGGCCGAAGACGCGGTCGCGGATGTCGGCCCAGCGGACCTTGTCCAGCGTCGCGTCGATGCCGAGGCGGCCCGCGTGCCGGACGTGCTGGGCGATGTCGGCGGGGTAGACGTACATCTTGGTGGGGATGCAGCCGACGTTGAGGCAGGTGCCGCCGAACACCCCGTGCTCGACGATCGCGACGTCGAGATCGTCGAAGCGCTCGTCGACGATGGAGTTGCCCGAACCGGTGCCGATGACGACGAGATCGTGGTGGCGCACCTGTCGAGGCTAACGGTCCCGCGACCGGTCGCCGGGCCCTGTCACCGTGACGTCACACTCGCGAGTCGACGAAACGGGCACGCCCAGAATGCCGATCGGGTACGTGCCGGATCGGTGATCTCGGCGTGTCGGGGAGGTCGACTCGCGGGTGTCGGGGGGCGTCGGTCTGGTAGAAGGGGCGGATGAGCACCGAGGCCTTGGCGGCCACCGTCCACCGGGCCTGGGCGGCCGACCTCGACGCGCCCGCCCTCTACGAGCTGCTGCGGCTGCGCGTCGAGGTCTTCGTGGTGGAGCAGGCCTGCCCGTACCCCGAGCTGGACGGCCGCGATCTCGAGGAGCGCGCCCGCCACTACTGGCTCGGCGGCGACGGGCGACGGCCCGGCCCGGTGCTGGGGTGCCTGCGGCTGCTCAAGGAGCCCGCCGGCGAGTACCGCATCGGGCGGCTGTGCACCGCCCGTTCGGCGCGCGGGCTGGGGCTGGGGCGGCGGCTGATGGAGGCCGCGCTGGGCGAGGTCGGCGACGGCGCCTGCGTGCTCGACGCTCAGGAGCACCTCGCGGGCTTCTACGCCGGCTACGGGTTCACCGCCACCGGACCGGCCTACGACTGGGACGGCGTGGCGCACCTTCCCCTGCGCCGCGACGGCCGCGTCTGATCACCCCGCGGCCCGCTTCCGGGCGTCCGGCGGGAAGGCCTTGGCGTCGACGCAGCGCTGCGACCAGCCGTCCAGCGCGTCGGTGACGGCGGCCAGGTCGGCGCCGATCGCGGCGATCAGGGCGTCCTGGGAGCGGTCGGTCGCCGCCTCCACCGCGTCGCGGGCCGCGCGCCCGGCGTCGGTGATCGCGCCGTCGGCGAGCAGGCCGTCGGCCTCCAGCCGGGCGATCCCCGCCTCCTGGGCCTCTGCGGGCCAGGCGCGCGTGCCGCTGTACTCGCCGACCGGGTAGCCCAGCCAGACCTCCCCGAGGATCCCCATCCGCACCGGGTCCAGCCCGGTGGCGATGGCCGCCGCGATGTGCCCGTCGCCGCGGTGCTCCCGGACCAGGTCCGCGGCCCGCCACAGCCGGGCGTGCGGGTCGTCGGGGCGGGGTTGGGCGCGCAGTGCGGAGAACAGCGGCCGCCCGGTGCCGTCGACCGTCGCCGTCGCGCGTTCCAGCACGCCCGCGACGCGCTCCACCTCGGCCGGGTCCGCGTCGCCGAGCACGTCGCGCAGGCTCGCGGTGGTGGCGCGGTCGCGGACGGCGATCAGCTCGGGCAGCGGGAGCAGGCCGCGTCCCGCCGTCCAGAGCGCGTCGACCAGGCCCGGTTCGAACACGCCGAATGATGCGGCGACCACCG
>CAXTTN010000205.1:0-10728 GCA_964247105.1 uncultured Pseudonocardia sp. | reverse complement strand
TGGTACGGCATGATCAAGTGCGCGTCCGCGGAGATCAACAGCCCGCTGGTGTCGACGCCGCGGGCCTCCAGGCCCGAGAGCTCGTCCAGCAGCACGCCCGGGTCCACCACCACGCCGTTGCCGATCACGTTCTTCGCGCCGGGCGTGAGGATGCCCGACGGGATGAGGTGCAGGGCGAAGTTCTGGCCGTCGGGGAGCACCACCGTGTGGCCGGCGTTGTTGCCGCCCTGGTAGCGCACCACCCACTGGACCTGATCACCGAGGATGTCGGTGGCCTTGCCCTTGCCCTCGTCGCCCCACTGGGCGCCGATCAGCACGATCGCGGGCATGTGAGACTCCAGTTCCGGGGATGACGACGGCGGGAGGGTATCCGATCCGGTGCACGCGATCGACTCGAAGCAGGTACTGCTGACCTGCGGCTCCTACGGTATCCCGCGTGGTGGCGCGCTCGACGGCCTGCCCACTGTGGCCGTCGGGGCCCGGCCGGGCAAGGCCGACCTGGACCCGGTGATCGCCGACCTCGACCCCCGCCGCCTGCTGGTGAGGGGCACCGACGCCGACCTGGCCGCCGTCCTGCTGCGGCTCCTGCGCGGCGACCGTCTCGACATCGAGCTGGCCTACCTGCCCGTCGGACGGTCCGACGCGGCGCGCGCGTGGGGGCTGCGCGCCGGGATCGCCGTCGAGGGGGCGGCGACGGCCGTCCCCCTGATCCGCGACGACTCCGGCGGCGTCCTGGTCGGCCGCGGCGAGGTCCGGAGGATGCGCGGCGAGTGCTACTGCGACGACGTGCTCGTGCTGCGCGGGGCGGCGCCGCGGCTGGTCGTCGCGCCCGGTCCGGGCGGGGTCGCGGTGCGCGCCGGCCGTTCCGGGCGCCTGCCCGACGGCCGGATCCGGCCGGTCGCGGGGACCGGCCGCGGCTCGTCGATCGGCCGCACGGCACAGCTCGGAGGCGAGCCGATGACCGTGACGTCCGACGGCGTCGCGCACCCCCGCGAGGTGCGCCGCTGGACCTGGTACCGGCACACCACCGACTGGCTCCTCGTCCGCCCCTGACCCACAGCGCGAGTCGACCTTCCGAGCACGCTGTGATGGCCGATCGGACACGCGCTCACTCGGCGAACACGACGTGTCCGGAAGGTCGACTCGCGGGGAACTGGCGCGAGTTGACCTTTCGAGCACGCTGTGATGGCCGATGCCGCCCGCGCGCCGCAACGTCGAGCCTCGTGCCGGGCCGCTCGACGTCAGGCGGCCGGGCGCTGGTGGTAGGTGTCGACGTACTCCTGCTCCGACAGGGACGCGATGGCGTACATGATCTCGTCGGTGACGGCGCGGCGGATCACTCCTGCACCGCCGAGGCCGTCGTAGCGGGAGAACTCGAGCGGCTCGCCGTAGCGGATCGTGACGCGGCGCAGGCGAGGGAACCGCGTGCCCACCGGCTGCACGCGCTGGGTGCCGATGAGCGCCACCGGGATCACCGGCGCGCCCGTGTCGAGCGCCAGCGTCGCGACGCCCGTGTGGCCGCGATACAGCCGCCCGTCGAGCGAGCGGGTGCCCTCGGGGTAGATCGCGAACGCACCGTCGGCGTCGAGGACGGTGCGCGCGGCGTGCAGGGCGGCGAGCCCGGCCTTGGCGTTGGTGCGGTCGACCGGCACGTAGCCCAGCGCCGACAGGAACGCGGCGAGCGCCCGCCCCTTCAGCCCCTTCCCCGCGAAGTACTCGGCCTTGCCCAGGAACGACACGGGACGACCGGCCGTCAGCGCGATCACGGCGGTGTCGACGGCCGCCAGGTGGTTGGCCGCGATGATCACCGGGCCGTGACGGGGCACGCGGTCCGCGTCGAACACGACCGGCCGGTACAGGAGACGGGCGAGCGGGGCCAGCAGCCATCGGACCAGCAGGTGCACGGCCGGAGAACGGCACAGGTTCCTCTCAGGTTCCCGGCCGGAGCACCGACCACCCTGATGGCCGCGCGCCGACATCCGGACGGGTGGGCCCGGGCGGCGTCACTACCGGCACACGGCAGGCCCACCCGGTCCGGTGGATCAGCTCCCCTCGGGCGGCATCATGCCCCGGCGGAACATCGCGACCGCCGTGGCGAGCACCCGGAGGCAACGCGCCAGGTGGGGGATGGCCTCGCGCGGATCGGAGACGAACATCTCGACCGTCGCCGAGACGTCGTCGGCGGCCTCGTTCTGGAACACCTTCGCCACCTTCAGGTTCCTGTTCACCTCGTTGGCGGACACATGGGCCGCCGCTCGCTCCGACGCATCGTCGATCGACCAGAAGTTGGGCAGCAGGAGCTGCAGGTAGGTCGGGTCGGTGGAGCTCATGACGAACATGAGGAAGCCTTCGCTCTTGAAGCGGACGTCGCCGTCCTCGTCGATCTCGGGCCGGTAGCCCTCGGCCGTGAGCCACTCCAGGTAGACGGCCCGCCGGGCCGGCCAGGACAGCAGGTCATCGAAGTCCGACGTCTCGAGTTCGGTCATGCTCCTGCGCACCTCTTCCGTATCGGCGGCGGGCTCCGCGCGGGCACCCATACGGTGCCTCGAGCTGGTCACGGATCCGGTCGACGTCCCTACCCTTCCGGGGTGTTCGCCGGTGGCACATTCACCGACCGGAAGGATCACGGCCACCTCCTGCACACATCGGCCGGCAGGAGGCACGCCCCGGGCCGGACGACCGACGCCGACGGACGTGACCGACGATCAGCGTTCCGCGCGCATCGCGGCGAGGGCGTCGGCCCGGAGCAGGCCCGTGGCCTGCAGCAGGTCCAGCGCGATGGAGCGCACCTGCGCCACCATCACGGTCTCGGACGGGCCCTGCTCGCGGCCGGCGGACAGGGCCACAGCGTGCCGGACGACGTCGAGCACCGGTTCGCGCGCCCGCTCCCGGTCGCCCTCCCGGCTCAGCTGCGCGGTGAGCGTCCCGACGGCCACGGCCAGCTCGCTCACGGCGTCGGCGAGCTCGGGCGCGACGGGCGTGCCGTCGGTGAGCACGGTGTAGGCGCGGCGGGCCAGCACCCGGGCGTTGCGCATGGCGTAGTCGGAGCGTTCGGCCAGCTCGGCGTACACGGCGAGGACCCGGCGCCGCCTGCGCAGCAGGGGTGAGACCGTGGTGATCTCACGCCCGCCGCGCAGGGCCGCGCGCAGGCCGTCGATCATCGGCTGGCTGTCCCTGGCCCGCGCCAGCGCGGCCCCGGCCACACCCGCGTCCCGGGCGCGCAGGGCGTCGGCGGTGCCGGTGAGGACCGCGACCAGCTCGTCGAGCAGCGCGCGGGCCTCGCGGCGCACCGGCCCGACCGGGTCCGACGGCAGCACGGCCGCCACCAGCACGCCGACGGCGCCGCCGATCAGGGCGTCGACGCAGCGGTCGATCCCGCCCGACTGCCCCGGCGGCAACAGCGTGGCCACCAGCACCGCCGACGAGCCGGCCTGCGCCACGAGCAACGCCGCCCCGTCGGTGAACACGGCCGCGGCCATCGCCAGTGCCACGACCAGCGCGATCTGCCACGGGCCCGTCCCGATCCCCGCGATCAGAAGGTCACCGACCAGCACCCCGAGGCTGACGCCCACCACCAGCTCGACGGCGCGCCGCAGCCGGCTCGACAGCGACACGCCCAGCGAGATGACCGCCGCGACCGGCGCGAAGAACGGCCGGGCGTGGCCGACGAGGTCCCCCGCGACGTACCAGGCGAGCCCGGCGGCCACGGCGCACTGCACGATCGGCACCCCCGAGGCCCGGACGCGCCGGACCCGGGCCCGCAGCACGGGCCTCAGCTCAGGCCCAGGGCGGCGGGCGCCGCCGGGTCGGAGTCGGCCAGGAAGGTGGCCGTGCGCTCGGCCTCGTCGGTCTCCCCGATCGCGACGGCGGCCTTGTGCAGCGCCGCGAGCGCGCGCAGGAAGCCCTGGTTGGGCACGTGCGACCACGGCACCGGCCCGAAGCCCTTCCACCCGTTGCGGCGGAGCTGGTCGAGGCTGCGGTGGTAGCCGGTGCGGGCGTAGGCGTAGCCGGTGATCACGTGGCCGAGTGCGTCAGCGGAACTCGCATCAGCACCGTCGGCGAGCGCGCGCTCGGCCAGCACCGCCCACGCGATGCTGGACGTCGGGTGCGCGGCGGCCACCTCGGCGGGGTCGACGCCGCCGTCCAGCAGGGCGGCGGCGGGGTCGACGGGGAGCAGGGTGGGTTCGGGTCCGAGCAGGTTGCCGTGCAGCGTCATCCCCCCATCCTGCCGTGGAGGGAGAACACTGCTGACATGAACACCGAGCAGCTGCACCGCGTCCGCTCCGGGAAGGGCTTCCTCGCCGCGCTCGACCAGAGCGGCGGCAGCACCCCGAAGGCGCTGGCCCTCTACGGTGTGGACGCCTCCGACGGCGACGCCGAGATGTTCGACCAGGTCCACGCCATGCGCACGCGGATCATCACCAGCCGGGCCTTCGCCGGCGACCGCGTGCTCGGCGCGATCCTGTTCGAGGACACGATGAACCGGCAGGTCGACGGGCGCGACACCGGCGACTACCTCTGGTCGGTCAAGGGGGTGGTGCCGTTCCTCAAGGTCGACGAGGGCCTCGCGGACGAGGCCGACGGTGCGCAGCTCATGAAGCCCGTTCCCGATCTCGACGCGCTGCTGGCCCGCGGCGTCGAGAAGGGGATGTTCGGCACGAAGATGCGGTCGTTCGTGACCGCCGCCGACAAGGCGGGCGTGGAGGCCGTCGTCGACCAGCAGTTCGCGCTGGGCCACCGCATCCTCGACGCCGGGCTGGTGCCGATCCTGGAACCCGAGGTGGACATCCACAGCACGCAGAAGGCGGACGCCGAGCAGCTGCTGCGCGCCGCGATCACCGGCCATCTCGACGCGGTGCCCGACGGGCAGCAGGTGATGCTCAAGCTCAGCCTGCCCAGCGAGGACGGCTTCTACGACGAGTTCGTGCGGCACCCGAAGGTGCTGCGGGTGGTGGCGCTCTCCGGCGGCTACAGCCGCGCCGAGGCCGACGCGATCCTCGCCCGCAACCCCGGCGTCATCGCCAGCTTCTCCCGCGCGCTGACCGAGGGCCTGCACGCGGACCAGACCGACGAGGAGTTCGACGCCACCCTGGACGCCGCGATCGCGGACATCCAGGCGGCGTCGAACACCTGATCAGGCGCTGAGCGAGGTGCCCGTCGAGCGGAGGTTCTCGCACGCCAGCGCCACGCGCTCGGCCATGCCCAGCTCGGCGGCCTTGAGGTAGGAGCGCGGGTCGTAGACCTTCTTGTTGCCGACCTCGCCGTCCACCTTCAGCACGCCGTCGTAGTTCGAGAACATGTGGGCGACGATCGGCCGGGTGAAGGCGTACTGCGTGTCGGTGTCGACGTTCATCTTCACCACGCCGTAGCCCAGCGCCTCGTGGATCTCCTCGATCAGCGAGCCGGAGCCGCCGTGGAAGACCAGGTCGAACGGCTTGGAGCCGGCGTCGAGCCCCAGCTTCGCCGAGGCCACCTCCTGGCCCTGCTTGAGGATCTCCGGGCGGAGCTTGACGTTGCCCGGCTTGTAGACGCCGTGCACGTTGCCGAAGGTGGCCGCGAGCAGGTAGCGGCCCTTCTCACCGGCGCCCAGGGCCTCGACGGTCGCCTCGTAGTCGCCCGCCGAGGTGTAGAGCTTGTCGTTGATCTCGTTGTCGACGCCGTCCTCCTCGCCGCCGACGACGCCGATCTCGATCTCCAGCACGATCTTCGCCTTGACCGCCAGGTCGAGCAGCTCGGCCGCGATGTCCAGGTTCTCGTGCAGCTCGGTGGCCGAGCCGTCCCACATGTGCGACTGGAACAGCGGGTTCTCGCCGCGGTCCACGCGCTCCTGGCTGATCGCGATCAGCGGCCGCACGTAGGTGTCGAGCTTGTCCTTGGGGCAGTGGTCGGTGTGCAGCGCGATGTTCACCGGGTACTTCGCGGCCACGACGTGCGCGAACTCGGCGAGCGCCGATGCACCCGTGACCATGTCCTTCACGCGGGTGCCCGACAGGAACTCGGCCCCGCCGGTGGAGACCTGGACGATGCCGTCGCTCCCGGCCTCGGCGAAACCGCGCAGCGCCGCGTTCAGCGACTCGGTGCCCGTCACGTTGATCGCCGGATAGGCGAACGCTCCGCTCTTGGCCCTGTCCAGCATCTCGTTGTAGATCTCGGGGGTGGCGATCGGCACGGTGTGACCCTCCTGTGCGGGGAATGGCGCCCGCCATTATCCAGCAGCGTGCCACCGATAGGATTGACCCCATGGGCGGTGACATGGGGGAGAACGCCGTCGAGCAGACCCTGAGCAGGCTCCGGGCACTCGACGCACGGCCCGTACCCGTGGCCGCGGCCACGACGGCAGCTCCGCTGACGCTGGCCGACCTCTACCGCGACCACCGGATGCGCATGGTCCGCCTCGCCGTCCTGCTCGTCGACGAGCCCAACACGGCCGAGGACGTCGTGCAGGAGGCCTTCGCCGGGCTGCACCGCAACTGGGCCGGGCTGCGCGACGAGGAAGCCGCCATCGGCTACCTGCGCACGGCCGTCGTCAACGGGTCGCGGTCGGTGCTGCGGCGCCGGCGCACGGCCCGCGACTACGTGCCTCCGCACCAGGTCAACGCCCGTTCCGCCGAGTCGTTGGCGATGCTCACGGCCGAGCACCAGGCGGTCGTCGACGCGCTGGCCACCCTGCCGCCGCGCCAGCGCGAGGTGCTGGTCCTGCGCTACTACGGCGGCCTGTCGGAGGCCGAGATCGCCGAGGCCACCGGGATCAGCCGGGGCACGGTCAAGTCCACGGCCAGCCGCGCGCTCGACGCCGTCGGGCGCGTGATGGATCCGGGGGCGCGGCGGCCGTGACCGCCGACGTGTTCTTTCCCGCGGAGGCACCATCGTGACAGCCGACGTGCTCGTTCCCGCGGAGGCACCATCATGACCGCCGACGTGCTCGTTCCCGCGGAGGCACCATCATGACAGCCGACGTGCTCGCTCCCGCGGAGGCGCCATCATGACCGCCGACGAGTCCGAGCGGCGGGTCGCCGAGGCGCTGCGGGCCCGTGCCACCGGGGCCGGGCGCCCGGGCGCCGCTCCGATGCGCAGCGAGTCCGAGGGCATGTCGGCCCGCACCTCGTTGCTGCTCGCGCTCCTGGCGGGCGCCGCGCTCGGGATGGTGCTCGCCCTGCTGTCGCTGCTGGCTCCGGGTGTGCTCCCGCCGCTGGGCTGATCCGACTCATCGGGCTCACAGCTGTGCCCGGTACCGTGGTCCATCGTGACGACCGCCGCCATCGCACTCGGCCCGCAGTGGCTCCAGCCCGATTCGATCATCGCCTGGCTGGGACCGTGGGCCCTCGTCGGGCTCGCGGTCATCATCTTCGCCGAGTGCGGGCTGCTGCTGGGCTTCTTCCTGCCGGGCGATTCGCTGCTGTTCACCGCGGGCCTGTTCGCCGTCTCCGACGCGGGCATCGGCTACCCGTTGTGGCTGGTCTGCGTGGTGCTGGTGGTGGCGGCGTTCGCCGGGAACGTCTGCGGCTACTACATCGGACGCGCGGCGGGACCCGCCATCTTCGACAAGCCCAGGTCCCGGCTGTTCAAGCCGGCGCACGTGGCGAGAACCCAGGGCTTCTTCGACAAGTACGGCAACCGGGCCATCGTGCTGGGCCGCTTCGTGCCCGTCGTCCGCACGTTCATCACCGTGATGGCGGGCGTGGGGCAGATGGAGCCGCGGCGCTACCTCACGTACTCCCTGATCGGCGGCGTCGTGTGGGCCGCTGGCGTCACGCTGCTGGGCGCGGTGCTGGGCCAGTTCGCGTTCGTGAAGGCCAACATCGAGCTGATCCTGCTGCTGGTGGTCCTCGTCTCGATCCTGCCGATCGTCGTCGAGGTGATCCGGGCCCGCCGGAAGCCCGGCGCGCACACCGCGTAGCTACCGCGCGCGCTGGAGGGTGGCCGCGGCCTCCAGCAGCATCCAGCCCGAGAGCTGCACGGACAGGTCGGCCTCCGGGGCCCCGTTGCGCGGCTCCATGGCCGGGCGCCCCCAGTCCGCCGAGAACACCGGGCCGCCCCGCACCTCCGCCCGCCCCGCCCACGCCGCCTCCGCGCTGGCCAGCACGAGCCGGGACGCGGCGTCGCTCAGCTCGGGCCTGCGCAGGGCCGCGTCGGCGAGGTAGCGCGCGAGGATCCCGGCGAACAGGCCGCCGTCGCCACCGCCGCAGCCCGGCAGCACCCCGTCCGCGCGGGCCAGGCGCTGCGTGACCGCGTCGACGAGGGCCACCGCCTGGTCACCCCAGCGGAGGTGCCCGTCACGGACGGCGAGCTCCACGCAGGCGCCGAGGTGCACGCCCTGGCAGTAGGTGAAGATCCGCCCGTCGATCTCCTTCGGGGTGCCGTCGGGGCCGACCCGGACGCCGTCGCGGACCAGGCCGGTCCCGGGGTCGACGAGCGTCTCGGTGACCCAGTCGGTGATCGCCACCGCGAACTCGACCTGCCCGTCGCGCGCCAGCAGGATCGCGGCGGGCCCGTTGGCGGGGGCGTTCTTCACGATGTCGCCGCGCCGCCACCAGATCCCGCCGCCCGCGTCCTCCGTCCAGCCGTCGTGCAGCTGCTCGGTGATGGCCGCGAGCGCCGGTGCGTGGTGGCGGCGGGCGAGGCCGCCCGCGCGCTGCAGGGCGAGGCCGAGCCAGGCGACGTCGTCGTAGTAGCGGTTGGTCCACGCGCCGAGGTTGCGCAGCCGCACGCTGCGGACGCACGCGCCGATCAGCTGGGCGCGGCGGTCCAGAGGGTCGCGGCGCTGGGCGTCGACGAGGCAGTCGAGCAGGTGGGCCTGCCACCAGTAGTGCCACGGGTAGGGCGGGCACGGGTGCCGCCGTGGCCAGCGGACCCGGCCGATCCGGGTGCCGGGCACGACCCCGCCGATGCGCCGCAGGTGTCGGCGGAGCACGGCCCGCTCGGCGACACCTGCCCGCTCCGACCAGTCGACGCTTGCAGCCACGGGCCCAGTGTGCCAACACCGCCCAGCCCGTTGTGGGGAGCCGATGGCGGAAAGCGTGGGATACCCGTCGTTGACGCCGTCCGCGGACGGTCGGCATCGTGGTCGGCGTGCCCCACCACGTCGTCATGCCGGTGTTCGACGGCATCCAGCCGCTCGACGCGGTCGGCCCGCACGAGGTGCTGATGGCCGCGTCCGCGCTGCTCCCGGGGCGGGGCTACCGGATCACCACGGTGGCGGCCCGACCCGGGCCGGTCCGCGCCGAGAGCGGCCTGGCGCTCGTCGCCGACGCCGCGTTCCCCGAGTCCGGGGCGATCGACACCCTGCTGGTGCCGGGCGGCCGCGGGGCCCGCGGGCTGGCGCGGGACGCCGGGTTCGTCGGCTGGCTGCGCCGGGCCGCCGGCCGTGCGGATCGGGTGGCGACGGTGTGCACGGGCGCCTTCCCGCTGGCCGCGACCGGGCTGCTCGACGGCCTGGCGGCCACCACCCACTGGCGCTATGCGGCCGAGCTGGCGCGCGAGCGTCCCGCCGTCGACGTCCGGTCCGACGCCATCCACCTGCGCCAGGGCCGGTTCTGGACCTCGGCCGGCGTGACGGCCGGGATCGACCTCGCGCTCGCCCTGGTGGAGGCCGACCACGGCGTGGAGGTCGCCCAGCTCGTCGCCCGCGAGCTCGTCGTCTTCCTGCGCAGGCCGGGCGGGCAGAGCCAGTTCGCCGGCCCGATGTGGTCAACACCCGCGCCGCGGCCCTCGGTACGGGCCGCCCAGGACCTCATCCACGCCGATCCCGCCGCCGACCTGCGCGTACCGGTGCTCGCCGCCGCCGTCGGGATGAGCGAGCGGCACTTCGGCCGGGAGTTCGCACGACTGCTCGGCACGCCGCCCGGCGAGTACGTGGAACAGGTCCGGGTGGACGCCGCGCGGCGGTTGCTCGAGTCCGAGCCGGTGCTCGTCTCCGTCGCCGCGGCCCGCACCGGCTTCGGCACGGCCGAGACCATGCGGCGCGCGTTCCTGCGCCGCCTCGGCGTTGCCCCCGACCACTACCGCCGCCGCTTCTCGACTTCCGGAAGGACATGACCATGCAGGTCGCCATCCCGCTGTTCCCCCGCATGACCGCGCTCGACGCGATCGGACCCTACGAGGTGGTGCAGCGCGTCCCGTCGATCGACGTCGTGTTCGTCGGCGCGGAGCGCGGTGAGATCCGCACCGAGAACGGCATGCTCGGGCTCGTCGCGGACGCCACCTTCGACGAGGTGCCCGCCCCCGACGTCGTGATCGTCCCGGGCGGGGTCGGCACGCGGGCGCAGCTCGACGGCAGCCCGCTCGTCGACTGGGTGCGAGCGGCCCACCCGTGCACGCGGTTCACGACGTCGGTCTGCACCGGGTCGCTGGTGCTGGCCGCGGCCGGGCTGCTCGACGGCCTCACGGCCACCACCCACTGGAGCGCGTTCGCGGAGCTGGAGAAGCTGGGTGCCGTGCCCGTCACGCAGCGGGTGGTGGAGCACCTGCCCGAACGGTTGATCACGGCCGCGGGCGTGTCGTCGGGCATCGACATGGCGATCCGCCTCGTCGAGCTCCTGGTCGACGACGTGGCGGCGCAGGCCGCCCAGGTGTTCGTCGAGTACGACCCGGAGCCGCCCTTCGACGCCGGGCACCCGAGCCGGGTCGGACCGGCGGTGATGGCGCGGATCGCCGAGTACAGCCGGTCGCGGTCATAGTGTCCTGAGTCGGTAGTTCGCCTGCGGTAGTTGGCGACGCTGTCGAGGATCT
>CAXTTN010000204.1:0-10795 GCA_964247105.1 uncultured Pseudonocardia sp. | reverse complement strand
ACCCACCTGCCCGTGACGTCCACGGGCCTGCACAAGGGCACCATCGCGCTCACCTTCGACGACGGCCCGGACCCGGTCTGGACCCCCGAGGTGCTGGCGATCCTCAGGAAGTACGACGTCCCGGCCACGTTCTTCGTCGTCGGATCGAACGTCACCCGCTACCCCGACATCGTGCGACAGATCCACGACGCGGGCTCCGAGCTCGGGGTGCACACGTTCTCCCACCCCGATCTCGTGAACGTGTCGACGTGGCGGCTGGACCGCGAGCTCGCCGAGACCCAGCTGGCCATCGCCGGCAGCGCCGGCGTCACGACGTACATGCTGCGGCCGCCGTACTCGTCCACAGCGGACGCGATCGACGACCTCGGCTACGCCACCGTGCTGGCGGCCGGCCAGGACGGGTACGTCTGCGTGTTCACCACCGACGACAGCGAGGACTGGCAGCGTCCGGGCGTCCCGGCGATCCTCCGCAACGCCACCCCGGCCGATGCCGCGACCGCGGGCTCGGTGGTGCTGATGCACGACGCGGGCGGTGACCGGTCGGAGACCGTCGCGGCGCTCGACCAGTACATCCCGCTGATGAAGGCCAGGGGCTACCGCTTCACGACCGTGACGGCCGGGCTCGGGCTGCCTCCCGCCGACCTCCCCGCCACCCCGCACGACCGGACGATGGGCGGCGTGCTGCTCGGCACGCTCTCGGTGGCCACCGGCATCGTGTCGGCGCTGAGCTGGATCCTGCTGGTGGTGGGCGTCCTCGTGGCGCTGCGCCTGGCGTTGATGATCGTGGTGGCGCGGCGGCACGCGCGCATCCGCCGCAGTCCGAACTGGACGTGGGGGCCACCCGTCGACTGGCCGGTCTCGGTGATCGTGCCCGCCTTCAACGAGATCAAGAACATCGAGGCGACGGTCCGCTCGATCCTGGCCAACGACCACCCCCTCGAGGTCATCGTCGTCGACGACGGCTCGTCCGACGGCACCGCCGACCTCGTCGAGTCGCTCGCCCTCGACCGGGTCCGGGTGATGCGCCAGGCCAACGCGGGCAAGCCGGCGGCGCTCAACCGCGGCGTCCGCGCCGCCCAGCACGAGCTCGTCATCATGATCGACGGCGACACGATCTTCGAACCGGACACCGTGCGGCTGCTCGTGCAGCCCTTCGCCGACCCCGCCGTCGGCGCCGTCGCGGGCAACGTCAAGATCGCCAACCGCGACGAGCTGATCGGGCGCCTCCAACACATCGAGTACGTGGTCGGGTTCAACATCGACCGCCGCGTCCAGGACGCGCTCGGCTCCATCGCGACCATCCCCGGCGCCGCCGGCGCGTTCCGCCGCCGCGCGCTGCTCGACGTCGGCGGCCTGTCCACCGACACCCTCGCCGAGGACACCGACGTCACCATCGCGCTCGGCCGCGCCGGCTGGCGGGTCGTGTTCGAGGACCGCGCCCGCGCCTGGACCGAGGCACCGGCCACCGCGTCGCAGCTGTGGCGGCAGCGCTTCCGCTGGAGCTACGGCACCATGCAGGCCATCTGGAAGCACCGCCGCGCCGTGCGCGAGGGCGGATCGGCCGGGCAGCTGGGCCGCCGCGGGCTCGCGCACGTGGCGGTGTTCCACATCCTGCTGCCTGTCACGGCCCCGCTGGTGGACGTGTTCTTCGTCTACGGGCTCCTCTTCGAGGACCCCGCGATCACCCTGCTGCTGTGGACCTCGATGCTGCTCGTGCAGCTCGCGGGCGCGCTCTACGCGTTCCGGCTGGAGGGCGAGAGGACCGGCGCGCTGTGGGTGCTGCCCGTCCAGCAGGTCATGTACCGCCAGCTCATGTACCTGGTACTCATCCAGTCGATCACCAGCGCCGTCACCGGGGCCCGGGTGCGGTGGCAGCGGATGCACCGGGTGGGTGTGCTGGACGGGATGATGCCGGCGGTCTCCCCGGCCGCACCGGCGCGGAAGGCCGCGGCCGCCCCGAAGCCGGCGGCCGCGGCGGGCCCGCCGCGGCGCGAACGCTGGCTCGACCTGCTCCGCGCCGCCGCGCTGAGCCGCGTGATCGTCTATCACGCGGTCGGCGGGGGCTGGATGAGCATCGCGTTCCCGTCGATGGGGGTGATGTTCGCGCTCGGCGGCTCGCTCATGGTGGCGTCGCTGCGCCGCACCCCGGCGATCGACGTGATCGGCAACCGGCTGCGACGGCTGCTGCCGCCGCTGTGGCTGCTCGGGGCGGTCCTCGTGCCGCTGATGCTGTGGCAGGGCTGGGCGGGCGAGACCGGCGACACGGCGTTCCACCCGCAGGATCTGGTGTTCTGGCTGTTCCCCGTCATCGACCCGCCGGGCAGCACCTGGGCCGACAGCGCCACCGTCGTGCTCTGGTACATCCGGGCCTACCTGTGGTTCGTGCTGCTCACCCCGTTGATGCTGCGGGCGTTCCGGAGCCGGCCCGTGCTGGCCGTGCTGGCGCCGCTCACCGTCGTCGCCGTGGACGCGGTGCTCGGCCTGGACCTGGAGTCGTCGGCGGGCTTCGCGCCGGTGCTGATCGACTTCTGCACGTTCGCCACCTGCTGGATGCTCGGCTTCGCCCACCGCGACGGCACGCTGCGGCGGATGAAGCCCGCCGTGACGATGAGCCTGCTGCTCGTCGCGATCACGCTCGGCGGCGCGTGGACCTGGTACCGCGCACAGGCGACGGGGAGCTACGACCTCAACGACATCCCGCTCGGGCAGGCGCTGATCTCGGCCGGGGCGGTGCTGCTGTTCCTGCGGTACTCCCCGGAGCCGGCGTGGCTGGACCGGATCCCGGTGCTGGGCCGGCTGGTCACCGTGATCAACGCCCGCGCGATCACGATCTACCTGACGCACAACATCGCCATCGCGGTCGCCCCCACCGTGGACGACGCACTCGGCCTGAGCTCGACGGGCGCGATGCTCGCCACGGCCGTCGCGATCACGATCGTGGCGGTGCTGGTCTTCGGCTGGGTCGAGGACCTCGCCGCACGGCGGCCGCTGCAGGTCCTCCCCGGCGGACCGCGCGCCGCGCGGCCGGCCGCGCCCGCCCGGGACCCGTTCGACATCCCGCCGCTCGCCGAGCTGACGACGGCGATGCCCCCGGCGCCGCCGCTCGCCGTGCGGGCCGCGGCCCCCGTGCCGGTGCCCGGGTCGCGAACGGAGCCGCTGCGGCCCGCCCGGGTTCCCGCGCCGCGTCCCGAGGCCCGGCCCGCTCCGCCGGCCGGGCCCGTCCCGGCGGCCCGGCCGGCGTTCGCGGCCGGGCCGGCGCCGCTCGCGGCCGGGCCGGCGCCCGTCGGGGGCGGGCCGGTTCCCCTCGCGGGCGGAGTGGCCGAGCCCCAGCGGGCCGCTGCGGGCCCGGGGTACGGCGGGGTGCGTGCGGTGCACCACGTCCCGTCCGGCCCGATGCCGTCGGAGAGGACGGCCCGGATCGACCCGACCGCCCGGCCCGACCGCGTCTCCGCCGCCGGCCCGCTCCTGCCGACCGGCCCCGTCCCGACCGCACCGGTGGCGACCGGTCCCGTGTCCCCGACCGGCCCCCTGCTCCCGACCGGCCCCCTGCTCCCGACCGGCCCGGTTCGCCGGACCGGCCCGGTACACCCGGCCGACGCGGCGCCCAGGACCGCTGGGCCCCACACCGCGGCAGTGCCCCAACACCATGGCAGTGCCCCACACCATGGCAGTGCCCCACACCATGGCAGTGCCCCGGAGCCCTGGGCCCCCGCCCGCCGCAGGGCTCCGGTCCCCCGGGGTAACCCGGCCCCGACCGGCGTCCCGCCCGCCCGACGAGCCCCGCCACCGGTTGGCACCCCCGCCGACCGCGCCGCGCGGGCGGCACGCGGTCCGCGACGAGGACGCCGGGGTCGGCCGGGGGAAGGTGTGACGGCCGGCCGAGGTCTCGCGATCACGGTGCTGCTGGCCGGCGCCACGCTCGCGGCGTGCGGCCGGGGCCCGCAGCCCGACGAGCTCACGGCGCTGCCCAGCACCCTGCTCCCCACCGTCAGCGCCGCGCCGACGCCCACCCCGTCGCCGACGGCCACGGCCACAACCAGAACCACGACCACGACGGCCCCGACGGCCACCAGCCCCGCCACCCGCGCCCGGCCGGCGCCCAGCCGTTCCGTGGCCCGGCCGCAGCCGGCGGGCCGGTCGTGGTCGGCCGCCATCACCTTCTACGGCGCGGGCGACAACGACCCGGCGGGTTCCACCGCGATCGCCCACCCGAACACCCGCCACGCGGAGGCCGGCGGCACCGGCACGTACGCGGACCCGGTCACGCTGGCCAGCGACCCCCGGGAGCTGCCCGTCGGGACGGTCGTCTACTACCCGCCGCTGAAGAAGTACTTCGTCATGGAGGACGACTGCGCGAGCTGTATCGAGGAGTGGGAGTCCGACCAGCGCCCGCACATCGACCTGTGGGCCGGCGACCACAGCGGTGCCGACTTCCTGGCCTGCGAGAACGCCCTGACCCCCGGTGGCACGGTGACGGTCGAGCTGAGCCCGCCGCCGGGCCGCCCGGTGGACACGCGCTCCCTGTACGGCTCCGGCGGCTGCCTGGTGTGACTCACGCCGCGCTGGCGCGCTCCACCGGCCGCGGGAGGCTGCCGAGCACGGCACGGGCCACGGCGTCGTTGTAGCGCAGGCTCTGGGCGTTCATGCCGGGGCGGGTGAAGGCGCCGGCCACCTTGACGGTGGTGTGCGGGCCCACCGCGAACCGGCGCTCGTGCGCGGCTCCGGACGCGTCGAGCACCGCCCCGTCGGCCGGGCGGACCCGGATCTGGCCGGTGTTGCGCAGCACCGTGCCGTCGGCGTCGACGAGGACCTCCTCGCTCAGCTCGCCCCGCCGGAACAGGCCGGCGACCAGCGGGTCGACGCTGCGGGACGCGCTGGGGTCGGGCAACCGGGCGTCCACCAGCACCGTCGCGGTGACGGGCGGAGCGCCGTCGAGCGCGGTGCTGCCGGCCCGGAACCCGCCCTCGGCCACCTCGACCCACATGCCCGAGCCCAGGAACTTCAGGTAGCCGGCGCGGGAGAGGGCGAGCAGCTGCCGCACCCGGAACCCGGGGGGACCGCTCGCGACGGAGTTGAAGAAGCTCTGCCACCAGCCCAGGTCCGAGGCCAGCGACCGCACCGACAGGGCGCCGGACCCGGCCAGGCGGGTGAGCTCGCCGTACACCGCCAGCATGGCCACGAACGCGCCGAGGTAGGGGGTGTGCCGCTCGTCGACGTGGCGGCGCAGGTCCTCCGCGATCCGCTCGCGCACCAGCGGCTGCAGCGCGTCGAGGCTGCCGGCGCGGACGCCCTCCATGGGCCGGTCGAGCTCGGTGAAGTCGATCCGGTCGATCGGCTCCGGGACCGCCGCGGCGATCAGGTCCCGCATCGCGGCCGAATCCCAGTCGAGCGCGGCGAACCGCGGGGCGAACTCCTCCCACGGCGTTGTGACCAGCTCGGGATGCCCCACGAACAGCTCGTGGTACCAGCCCCAGGCGATCTCCTTGGCCATCAGCGGCCAGGCCTCGGCACGGAGGTCGACGGGCGCCTCCAGAGCGTCCACGGCGTCCGGGCCGAAGAACGTCGGCAACGGCGGGCGGCCGCCGAGCAGCTGGTAGTGGGTCTTGGAGTGGTAGGGCGCGCCGCGCGGCGAGCCCGCGACCAGCACCGGCTCGGCCCCGGACGGGACGTACCGCAGCTCGTCCCCGTCGTCGACGAACCGCCCGCCGCGGCCCTCGAAGAGCAGCACGGCGAGGTCGACGAACGCCAGCCCCAGCCCGCGCGCGAGCACGGTCTCCCCCGGCGTGATCACCGAGAGGTCGGAGTCGGTGGTCTGCTCGGGCGGCAGGTAGCGCAGGCCGTGACGGGCGGCGCGGGCGGCCAGCTCCACCTCGTCGTCGGTGGGGGTGGCGTCGAGGTGGCCCGACGCCAGTACCACGGTGTCCACGCGCAGCGACCGACCGTCGGCGAGCTGGACGACCTGGGTGCGGCCTTCCTCGGTGACACCGGTTGCCCGGGTGCGGTGGACCTGCACGCGGACGCCGTCGGGCAGGTTCGCGATCACGTGGCGCAGCACCCAGGCGAGGTACTCGCTCTGCAGCCGCCGGCTCGGGAACGTCGTGGCGGTGACGGCCCGCAACTCGTCGACCAGCTCGGGAGCGACATCGGGACCGGTCTGCACCCAGTCCCAGAACGACGGGCCCGGCCGGATCGGGCCGTCGCAGACGACGGAGGAGTCGGTGAACATCGTGACGTCCGCGGCCATCGAGTTCATCGCGAGCAGCGGCGACTGCTCGTGCCGCCAGATCCGCCCCGCCCCGGCCGGGTAGGGGTCGATCAGGTGCACGTCGAGGCCGCTCTCCAGAAGATCGACACCAGCGAGCTCGGGCGAGCTAGCGCCGATGCGCTCCAGGATGCCGGTGCCGCGCGGCCCTGCGCCGACGATGGCGATCGCGGGGGTCATGGGGTTCCTCTCAGGGGATCGGACGGGCCCGCCGACGCGCTCGGTCCCGCGGAGGCGGCGTTGACACCGTCCGAGCCTCAGAGATCCGCGTGCGTGCGGCAGAGATCCACGTGCCTGCGCCACACCAGCCGCGTCCCCACCCCCCGAGAGTAGGTCGAGATCAGGCTCCCGGCCAGCGGACCGGACGAGGCTCACGCCCGGTGGTGATCGGCGTGGGCCGCACGCGACGGCCCGCAGCAGGGCCGTGAGGTGCGGGGGACGGCGATCAGAGCTGCACCGCGTCCACAAGCCCGGCCAGCACCCGCGCGACCGCCGCTTCCCGCCCGTCGACGATGTCGCGCCGCAGCTCCAGCATCAGCGACGCCACCCGCGCGTCGGTGCGGTAGCGGCTCAGCGGGACGTAGGTGCCGGCGAAGGGGCTGTTCAGCGCCACGTCACCGAGCGGGGCGAACGCCGCCCGCGCCGCGTCGACCAGCCACGCCGGGGTGTGGAAGGGATCGGTGCCCAGGCAGATCGCGGGGCGCGGGCCGTCGGCGTGCAGCTCGTAGGGCAGCGGCGCGCGCGGGTAGGAGTGGACGTCGAGCAGCACGGCCCGGCCGGTCGCCGCCAGCCGGTCCCGCACGGCGGCCCCTACCGCGGCGGCCCACGGCCGGTAGAACGCGTCGAGGAGCGCGGAGGCGTGGGCGGGGTCGTCCGCGCGGATCCGCTGCCCGCGCGTGCCGCGCGTGTACACAGCCCCCATGCCGACCGCGGTCATCTCCTCGCGCTCGTCGGGGAACCGCTCCGGGTCGACGACGAACCGGGACATGCGGTTGACCATCGCGAACGGCCGCACCCGAGCATCGTCCGCGGCCCGCAGGGCGAGCACATCCGTGCGATGGTCGGTGAGCGCCTCCAGCTCGGCCGCCAGCTCCGCGTCGGAGATCAGCAGGCGCGAGCGCACCCAGGCGGGCACCCGCGTCCCGCCGTGCGGCACGTGCAGCAGGACGGGGCTCGACGGGTCCCCGGGCAGCAGCTCCACGGTGGCGATCCTGCCGTCCTCGCAGGCCTTGTGCCGTCCTCGCAGGGCCGGCAACACCTGCGAGGACGCACCAACCCCTGCGAAGAAGACGTGAGCCGTTGACCCCCGGCGCCGCCGGTGCTGTGCTGGAGGGCGTGCACCTCTGGGGGCGGACCTGGCTCGATCTCGGGCGGGTGTGGTCGGCGGCGTGTCGGGCGTCCAGCCGACCCTGATCCCCTCCCGGAAGGACCCACCATGCCTGTCGAGTTCCTCGGCATCGGCGCCACCAACAACGGCTCCGAGACCGATCCGCGCACCGGACCCGCGTTCGACAAGGAGTACACGCTCGCCCTGGCCAGGGCCCACGAGGACAACGGCTGGGACCGCGTCCTCACCGCCTACGGCTCGGGCAGCCCCGATCCCGCGCAGGCCGCCACCTACATCGCCGACCACACCGAGCGCCTGCAGCTGCTGCTCGCGCACCGCCCCAACGTCTCCTACCCGACCTTCACGGCCAAGACCGTCGCCACGCTCGACCAGATCAGCGACGGCCGCCTCACCCTGCACGTGATCACCGGCGGCAACGACCACGAGCAGCAGCGCGAGGGCGACACCCTGCCCAAGGACCGCCGCTACGACCGCACCCGCGAGGCCATCCAGATCCTCAAGAGGGCGTGGACGGAGCGCACGCCGTTCGACTTCCACGGCGAGCACTACTCGTTCGACGACTTCGTGCTCGACGTCGAGCCCGCCCAGAAGCCGCGCCCGAAGATCTCCTTCGGCGGCTCGTCGCCCGCGGCGTACAAGGTGGGCGCGGAGGAGGCCGACATCTACGCGCTGTGGGGCGAGCCGCTGGCGGGCACGGCCGAGCAGATCGCGACGATCACCGCGCTCGCGGAGGCCGCCGGCCGCCCGGCGCCGACGTTCCAGGTGGCCTTCCGCCCGATCCTCGGCCGCACCGAGGAGGCGGCCTGGGAGAAGGCCCACGCCACGGTCGCGCGCATCCGGGAGCGGACGAAGGGCGGGCAGCAGCTCACCCGCCGCCACAAGCTCACCGACCCGGAGAACGCCGGCTCGCAGCGGCTGCTGGCCGTGGCCGCGCGGGGCGAGCGCCACGACCGTGCACTGTGGACGGTCACGGCGGCGGCCACCGGCGGAGCGGGCAACTCCACCGCGCTGGTCGGCACGCCCGAGACCGTGGCCGCCGCGCTCATGGACTACTACGACCTGGGCGTCCGTATCCTGTCCGCGCGCGGCTACGACCTGTTGGAGGACGCGACGGAGTTCGGCCGCGAGGTAATCCCGCTGGTGCGGGCCGAGGTGGCCCGCCGCGACGCGGCTGCGGTGGCGGAGCCGGCGCGGGTGTAGGTGTCAACCGGATCGCGCTCGAGATGAACGTGATGGCTGTTCGATCTTGCCGGAACAGCCGTCACGTTCATATCGTCCGTGCGATTCCAGCGGCCGACCCGGGAAATCCGGACCGATCACGGCGCCGGTCGGCGACCATGGGGTGATGGGGGATCAGCCGCTCATCGGTGTCGACGACATGGAGACGCCGTACTGGGCGCTCGGCTACGAGAAGGTCGCCCAGGCCGGCCTCCGTGAGGTCGCCGCGGCGGTGCCGCGCACGATGGCGCGCGTGGTGGCGTGGGCCTGGCGGGCGGCGCCGGGGCTGACGCTGCTGGCCGGGGCGTTGCAGCTGGTCACCGGGGTCATCCAGGCGTTCGGGCTGCTGGCCACGGCGAACGTGTTCACCCGGCTGCTCGCCGAGGGCCCGACGCCGGAGCGGGTGGTGTCGGCGCTGCCCGCGCTCGCGGTGGTCGTCGGCGCGTACGCGCTGCGCGGGCTGCTCGACGCGGCGGAGGGGGCGGTGTCGGCCCGGCTCGGCCCGGTGGTCGAGCGCAGCGCCCAGGACGAGCTGTACGACGCGCTGATCGGCGTCGACCTGGCGTCGTTCGACGAGCCCGATTTCACGCAGCTCGTGCAGCGCGTCACCGACGGCGCGCCCAGCCGCGTCCGCGCCGCCGTGCGGGAGACCGGCGACCTGACCTCGCTGTTCGTGTCGGCGGCGTCCGCCGTCATCACGGCGGGCGTGTTGCACCCGGCGCTGGCCCCGGCCGTGCTCCTCGCCGCGGCACCCCAGGCGTGGGCGCAGGTCAAGGGCGCGCAGCTCGCCTTCGACTCGTGGTTGCGCACCTCCTCGCGGCAGCGGCGGCTGGAGGTCACCGCCGAGCTGATCGCCAAGCGCGAGAACGCGGCCGAGGTGCGCGCGTTCACCACCCAGGACGTGGTGCTGGCCGAGCACCGCCGGATCGCCGACGACCTCAAGACGGAGGCCATCCGCGTCGGGCTCCGGCAGAACCGGGCCAGCACCGTGGGCCGCGCGCTCTCCGGAGTCGGCACGGGCATCGGCTTCGCCGTGCTCGGCCTGCTGCTCTACCTGGGCGCGATGCCCCTCGCGCTGGCCGGCACCGCGGTGCTGGCCATGCGGGCGGCGGCCTCGTCGATCGTCAGCTCGATGTACCAGGTCAGCCAGCTCTACGAGTCCGGGTTCACCCTCGATCTCCTGCGCACCCTCGTCACGGACGCGCTCGCACGGACCCGGCCGCCGGCGACGGCCGAACTGCCCGGTGACCCGGAGGTGATCACGCTCGACCGCGTGGCGTTCCGCTACCCCGGCCAGGACGCCCCCGCGCTGACCGACGTGTCCCTGACGCTGCGCCGCGGCGAGGTGATCGCGCTGGTCGGGGAGAACGGATCGGGCAAGTCGACCCTGGCCAAGCTGCTCACCGGCCTCTACCTGCCCGACGCGGGCACGGTGGCGTGGGACGGGGTGGACACGGCCGGGGTGGCCGCCGAGGAGCTGCACCGGCGGATCGCCGTGGTGATGCAGGATCCGCTGCACTGGCCGATGACCGCGGCCAACAACGTCCGCATCGGACGGCTGGAGCGGCCCGACCCCGACGACGCCGTGCTCACCGACGCCGCCTCCCGCTCGGGCGCCGACGTCGTGCTGGCCGCGCTGCCCGACGGCGCGGCCACGATGCTGTCGCGGCAGTTCCAGAAGGGCCGCGACCTCTCGGGCGGGCAGTGGCAGCGCCTCTCGGTGGCCCGCGGCCTCTACCGCGACGCCCCGCTGGTGATCGCCGACGAGCCCACCGCCGCGATGGACGCCCGCGCCGAGCACGCCGTGTTCACGGCGCTGCGCGCGATGGGCGGCACCGAGCGGATCACGGTGCTGGTCACGCACCGGCTGGCCAACGTGCGCCACGCCGACCAGATCGTGGTGCTGGAGGAGGGCCGCATCACCGAGCTGGGCACGCACGCGCAGCTGATGGGGCGCGACGGCACCT
>CAXTTN010000203.1:0-10864 GCA_964247105.1 uncultured Pseudonocardia sp. | reverse complement strand
GACGGCCGGGTGCTCGCGGACCTCGGCGGTGGCCGCCCGCAGGCTCGCGACCGCGTCGTGGGCGACGAGCGCGGGATCGGCCCAGAGGTCGGCTCGCTCGCCGAAGACCAGGTGCAGGTGGTTGGTCCCGGGGGCGAGGGGGCCGAGCAGCGCCTCCGCCGGCGGGTTCCACGCGAGCAGGTCGCGGCGCCGGTTGACCACCCACGCCGGTGCCGGGTGCGCGGCGACGAGCAGGCGGCGCAGCGCGGCGGGGACGTCGCGCGCGGCGGGGTCGACCGGTTGCGGGTCGGTCCGCCCGGCCAGGGCGAACAGGTGCCGGCGGGCCTCCCCGGTGAGGCCCAGCGCGCGGGCCAGTGCCCGCAGGACCTCCGGTGAGGGCTCGCGCTGGCGACCCTGCTCCAGGCGCACCAGGTAGTCGACCGACACCCCGGCCAGCGCCGCCAGCTCCTCGCGGCGCAGCCCGGGTGCGCGCCGCCGGCCGCCGCCGGGCAGCCCCGCGGCGGCCGGGGTGCGGGCGGCGCGCCGGGCCGCCAGGAACGCTCCGAGCTCGGTCATCGTCCGCTCCACTCCTGCAGCCTGTACGCCGGCCGGGCGCGATGGGTGGCCCTGCGAGGGCCAGGTTCCGGCGGGTGCTCCCTGCCGCGCCCGTCGCGGAGCAGCCTCGTCCGCGGCGCCGGCGGACCTGCCGCGGGCGGTGAGGAGGACACGGTGAGCGCGTCGTTGCAGGACCAGCACGTGGTCGTGATCGGGGGCGGGTCCGGGATCGGGCTCGCCACCGCCGCGGCCGCCGCCGCGGCCGGGGCCCGGGTCGCGGTGATCGGCCGGGGCGCCGAGGGGCTGCGGCGGGTCGCGGACGCGGTGCCCGGAGCCCGCACGGCGCAAGCCGACGTCCGGGACGAGGCGGCGCTGGCCGCCGCCGCGGTCGGGCTGGCCGAGGCCGGGGGCCGGGTCGACCACGTCGTCGTCACCGCCGGGAGCACCCGGGTCGGGCCGTTGCTCGATCCCGGCACGCTGGCCGAGCAGCTGGAGCCGCTGGAGGTCCGGCTGCACGGCGCGGCGAACACCGTCCGGGCGTTCCACCCACACCTGCGACCGGACGGTTCGGTGGTGCTGACCGGCGGGCTCTCCAGCGACCGGCCGGTTCGCGGGGCGTGGGTGTCCAGCGTCGGCACGGCCGCCACGGAGCAGTTCGCCCGTGCGATGGCGCTGGAGCTGGCGCCGCTGCGCGTCAACGCCGTGGCTCCCGGCTGGACCGACACGCCCATGTGGGACGCGGTACTGGGCGAGAACAAGCCCGCCGTGTTCGCCGAGGCGGTGCAGGGGCAGCTGACCGGCCGCCTCGTGCCGCCCGCGGACGTCGCCGCCGCCGTGGTCTTCCTCCTGGCGACCGCTTCGGTCACCGGCGAGGTCGTGCACGTCGACGGCGGTGCCCGCCTGACCTGACCGCTGCTCACCCCACACCACGAACACCGAGGAGAGGACATCCCGTGCACGCCATCTGGATCGAGATCCCCGTCGCCGACCTGGCCCGGGCCAAGGCTTTCTACGAGTCCGTGTTCGGCCACGCGGCGACCGCCGTCACCGACGACGGGACCCGGGCGATCACCATCATCGACGGGCAGCCGACCGTGTCGCTCAACCAGACCGCGGGCTTCACGCCCTCGGCCGCCGGGTCGCTGCCCTACTTCCACGTCGACGAGCCCCTCGACGGCGCCCTCGGACGCGTGAGCGCCGCGGGCGGAGCGATCGTCGAGCCGGCGACCGCTCGTGGTGATCTCGGCCTGTTCGCCCTGGTCACCGACAGCGAGGGCAACGCCCTGTACCTGCACGCCACGTCCTGACGGCTCATCCGGGGGCGGCGGGACCGCCCGCCGCCCCCGGCCCCGGCTTGTAGTCCATCTCCTGGGCGTGCAGCGGCCGCCCGCAGGAGTCGCAGGTCGGGTTCGGGGCCGTGGTCGCACCGCAGGTCCGGTGGACGAGCACGAGCGGCACGCCCTCCGGTCCGGTCAGCCACCGGTCGCCCCACTTCATCAGGGCCAGGAAGATCGGGTACATGTCCCGGCCGCGGTCGGTGAGGCGGTACTCGAACCGGTCCGGGCGGCTCTGGTACTGCCGCCGCTCGAGCACGCCCGCGGCCACGAGGTGCTTGAGCCGTTTCGTCAGCACGTTGCGGGAGATCTCCAGGTGCGCGGCGAAGTCGTCGAAGCGCCGCACACCGAAGAACGCCTCCCGCAGCACCGCGAACGTCCACGGGTCGTCGAAGACCTGCAGAGTGCGGCCCACACTGTCCACCCGGCCACCCCACGGCTTCGTCATGACCGAATCCTAGCCTGCTCACCTCATCAGTTGCGTTCAGGAACCCATTCCGAGTAAGTTCTTCACGAGAACTCACTACGAACAGCGAAGGTGGTCCACCGTGACGACGACCGTCCCCGCCCGCCACAGCACCCTGGAGATCGCCGGCGACCTCGCGGTCTTCACGCTCGACCGTCCGGAGGTCCGCAACTGCCTGAGCCTGCAGCTGTCCGACGAGCTCGTCGCGGCGCTGGAGCAGGTGCGTCGCTCGGAGACGGTGAAGTTCCTCGTCCTGCGCGGGGCCGGTGACACGTTCTGCGCCGGCGACGACCTGCGCGAGATGGGCGACGGCGCCTGGGGTGACGCGAGCCAGTACTTCGAGCGGGTCCGCTACTACCAGCAGATGGCCTACGCCCTGGAGGAGCTCAACAAGATCACGATCGCGGCGGTGGACGGCTACGCGGTCGGAGGTGGGCTGGAGATCACCATGGCGTGCGACTTCGTGATCGCCACGAGCCGCGCCAGGTGGGGCATGCCCGAGGTCGACATGGGCATCACGCCGGGCTGGGGTGGCACCACGAGGCTGGCCCGGCTCGTCGGGAGGCGGCTGGCCAAGGAGCTCAACCTGATCGGCGCGCTGCATCCCGCCCGCCGGGCGGTCGAGCTGACGCTGTGGAACCGGGTGGTCGCCGACGACGGCCTCGACGCCGAGACCGACGCGCTGCTCGACGTGCTGCGCACCAAGAACCAGCAGACGCTGCGCCAGCTCAAGTACATCATCAACCACGGCGTCGAGGCCGACCTCTACACCGCCCAGGGCTTCGAGGCCCTCTCCGCGGGGTGGAGCGCGGCCCTGAACGGGTGGTGGCAGGTCCCCGATCACGACCAGCACGCCGGCCTGGAGGGTTTCGCGGCCAAGAACGGCACGTGGCAGCAGCGCCGCCCGGTGGCCGTCGACTTCTGGTCGGACTGACGGCCCCGCGCCGGGGTCACGGCTCGAGCAGCCGCTGACCCCAGTACGCGCCGCCGGCCAGGCCCGGCGGCACGGCGAAGACGGCCGAGCTGGTGTGCTCGATGTACTCCATCAGCCGGTCGTTGTTCGCCAGCGCCCGCTGCATCGGGACGAACTGCTTCTGCGGGTCGCGCATGAACGCCAGGAAGAACAGGCCCGCGTCGAGGTGGCCCTGCCCGTCGCTGCCGTCGACGAAGTTGTAACCGCGCCGCAGGATCTTCACCCCGCCCAGGGCCTGCGCCGAGGCCAGCCGGATGTGCGCGTCCTTGTCGATGGCCGGCGTGCTGAAATCGGCCGGGTCGAACTCCGCCGCCCTGCCGAGCGGGGCCCCCACGCCCTTGGACCGGCCGAAGATCGTCTCCTGCTCGGTGAGCGACGTGCGGTCCCAGATCTCGATGTGCATCCGGATCCGCCGGGCGACGAGGTAGCTGCCGCCCTCGAGCCACCCGGGGCCGTCGCCGGGCTGGACCCAGAGCTGGTCGCGCAGCTCGGCGGTCTCCTCGGCCTTGAGGTTGTTGGTGCCGTCCTTGAAGCCGAACAGGTTGCGGGGCGTGGCCTGTGCCGTCGACGTCGACGACGTGCGCCCGAACCCCAGCTGCGACCAGCGCACCTCGGTGGTGCCGAACCCCATCCGGACGAGGTTGCGCACCGCGTGCACGGCCACCTGCGGGTCGTCGGCGCAGGCCTGGATGCACAGGTCCCCGCCGGAGATCGCGGGGTCGATCTGGTCGCCGGTGAACCGCGGCAGCGCGGCCAGCCCGGCGGGCTTCTCCGCGGTCAGGCCGAGCTTGTCGAGGAAGCCCGCCCCGATGCCGAACGTCAGCGTCAACGACGCCGCGGGCAGCCCGAGCGCCTCGCCCGTGTCGGTGGGCGGGGCCTCCGGGTTGAGGTTGACGGCGCCGCCGGGGGTGGCCTCGGCACCGGCCGTCATTCGCTCCGCGGCGGCCGTCCACTTCTTGAGCAGGGCCGTGACCTGCGCGCGGTCGGTGGTCAGCAGGTCGAGCGCCACGAAGTGGAGCCGGTCCTGCGCCGGCGTCACGATCCCGGCCTGGTGCTCGCCGCGGAACGGGACGGCGGCCGCGGCCGGGGGAGCGGCCGCGGTGGCCGCCCCGCAGGCGCCGACGCCGGCCAGCGCGGCCCCGGCCCCCGCCGCGCCCGCCGCACCGATCAGCCGCCGGCGGGAGAAGCGGATCACGCCGAGCTCTCCTCGACCGGTGGCGCGATGGGCCCGGGAGCCGTGACGGTGGCTGGCGCGATCACGACGTCACGACGCCCGCGACCTGGCTCACCGGCTCGCCCAGCGCGTCGACGGCCGCGGTCATCTTCTTGACGTCGTCGGGCGTCAGCTCGGTGTAGAGCCGGAAGCCGTCGCCGACGCGGTAGCCCTCCAGCAGCGCGTCCACGGCCGTGAAGCGGGTGTCGAGCGTCGGGCCGAGCGTCGGATCCTTCTCGTCGATCACCGGGCGGAGCGCGGCGATCGCGGCCTGGGAGCCCGCGACGTTGGCCTCGAGGTCCCACAGGTCCGTGTGCGAGTAGCGGTCCTCCTCGCCGGTGATCTTGCCGGTGGCCACCTCGTCGAGCAGCTCCTTCGCCCCGTTGGCCAGCTGGACGGGGGTGAGCTCGAGCGGGCCGACGCGGGTCTGCAGGTCCTTGAGGTCGACCATGAGCTGGTCGGCGATCGCCCCGGAGTCGGGCTGCAACCCGGTGACCCAGAGGTCCTTCTCCAGCCGGTGGAAGCCGGTCCAGGCCACGCCGGGATCGCGCTCGTCGTCCTCGCGCCCGTCGACCTTCGGGTCGATGTCGCCGAACGACTCCGCGACCGGCTCGATCCGCTCCCAGTAGGTGCGCGCCACCGGGAACAGGGCCTTGGCCCCGGCCACGTCACCCTTCTTGACCGCGTCGACGAACTCCTGCGACTTGGGCAGCAGCGCCTCGATCTGCGACGTCGTGTAGCGCTTGTAACCCGCGGTGGCCTCGGCCAGCTTCGCGTTGTCGTCGGTCGACCGGGCGGCGGTGCCGGTGACGGTGAACGCCGCCCGGATGCCGTCGCCGACCATGCCCGGCTTGCACGCCGTGGTGTAGGTGCCGCCGTCGGGAACCTCGACGATCATCTGACGGCTCAGGCCCGGCCCGATGTTCTCGGCCTCACCCATGATCCGGTCGCCCGCGCCGTACAGGTAGAACTCGGTGACCTTGGTGCCGGTGTTCTGGATCGTGAAGCTGATCGTGCCGGCCGGCGCCTGCGTGGCACCGATCTCGCAGGCGGTGTCGGCGGCGGTGACGGTGATGGGCCCGCCCGCGGCGGCGGAGCTCGACGGCGCCGCTGTGCTGGTGCAACCGGCCAGCGCGCCGGCGGCGGCGAGGACGGCGAGGCCGGCGTGGGACCTGCGGAACATGCTTCTCCTACGAGGTGGACGCGACGGACGCGACCGGGCGCGCCGAGCGCTGCGGCCGCAGGAACAGGGTGAGGACGACGCCGACGTAGACCAGCCAGACGGCGGCCTCGAGCCAGGTGGTCTGCGGGGAGAAGTTGAAGACGCCCTTGAGGAGCACGCCGTACCAGGAGTCCGGCGGCACGGCGCCGCTGACGTCGAACGCGAGCGAGCCGAGGCCGGGCAGGATCGCGGCCTCCTGCAGGTCGTGCACGCCGTAGGCGAGGATCCCGGCCGCCACGAAGATCAGCAGCACGCCGGTGACGCTGAAGAACCTCCCCATGTTGATCTTCATGGCGCCGCGGTACACGAAGTAGGCCAGCGCGACCGCCACCGCGATGCCGAACACGAACCCGATCAGTGGCTGCGTGGTCTGGCCCGCGGCCTGGGCGGCGGTGAAGAAGAACAGGGCGGTCTCCAGGCCCTCGCGTCCGACGGCCAGCGCCGCCATCACGACGACGGCCGTCGAGCCGAGCTGGATCGCCTCCTCCAGCCGGTCGCGCAGCACGCCGGAGATGCTGCGGGCGGTGCGCCGCATCCAGAAGATCATCCACGTGACGAAGCCGACCGCGATGATCGACAGCGATCCGCCGAACGCCTCCTGCGCGGTGAACGTGAGCGCCTGCTCGGTGAGGGCGAGCGCGAACGTGACCCCCACGCTGACCGCCACGGCGATGCCGACGCCGAGCCAGACCTTGGGCAGCACGGAGCGGCGGTCGGTGCGCACCAGGAACGCGATCAGGATGCTGACCACGAGCGAGGCCTCCAGGCCTTCCCGCAGTCCGATCAAGAAGTTGCCGAGCATCGCTGCTCCCGTTTCGTTAGGTGACCCTCATCAGTGGGCAGGCTAGCTTGCCCTGAGGGGTGAACGAAAGGGGTCCTGATCACACGGGCGGGTCAGCCCTCGACGGCCATCCGCGCCCGTACCTCGCCCAGCGCCTCCTGGTACTCGGGCCGTGGGTCCATCGCCGCCGCCATCTTCAGCTGCGCGTGCGCCTCGGCGAGCCGCCCCTGGCGCTGCAGCGCCTTGCCCAGCGCGAAGCGGGCGTAGTGGTCGGCCGGATCGAGGTCCAGGACGCGGGCGAACGCCTGCTCGGCGCGGTGCAGCTGAGCGGAGTTGAGGTACGCGCGGCCGGCCAGGAGCTGCACCGACACGTCGTCGGGCCAGCTCTCCAGCACCGGGCTCAGCGCCTGCAACGCGTCCAGCGGGCGGCGGCGGGCGATCAACATCTCGGCCCGACGGAAGGACTCGAAGAGACCGTCGGATGCT
This sequence comes from uncultured Pseudonocardia sp., assembly GCA_964247105.1. Lineage (GTDB taxonomy): Bacteria > Actinomycetota > Actinomycetes > Mycobacteriales > Pseudonocardiaceae > Pseudonocardia. The sequence goes on along the minus strand of CAXTTN010000203.1, from coordinate 3,855 downwards.
GGCTGGCTCGTCATGGTCCTGCCTACGGTAAATGTCCGCGGCGCGATCGGCGAGGGGCCAAGAGGCGAACGGCGGGTTCCTCCGCCACCTCGCGGCGGTCGCCCGATAGGCTGGCCCACCGGACGCAGGTCATCGTTCTGACGGGAGCACTGGTGGCGGTCATCGAGCAGGTCGGCGCACGCGAGATCCTCGACTCCCGGGGTAATCCCACGGTCGAGGTCGAGGTCGCGCTGGACGACGGGACGTTGGCCCGCGCGGCCGTCCCCTCCGGCGCGTCGACGGGGGAGCACGAGGCGGTCGAGCTGCGCGACGGCGACCCCGCGCGGTTCGGCGGCAAGGGCGTCCTGAAGGCCGTCGCCGCGGTCCTCGACACCATCGAGCCGGAACTGATCGGCATGGAGGCCACCGACCAGCGCCTCATCGACCAGCGCCTCGTCGATCTCGACGGCACGCCGGACAAGTCCGCGCTCGGCGCGAACGCGCTGCTGGGCGTCTCGCTCGCGGTGGCGAAGGCGGCCGCCGATTCGGCCGGGCTCGACCTGTTCCGCTACGTCGGCGGCCCGAACGCGCACGTGCTCCCGGTCCCGATGATGAACATCATCAACGGCGGCGCCCACGCCGACACGTCGGTCGACGTGCAGGAGTTCATGATCGCCCCGATCGGCGCCGACTCGTTCCGCGAGGCGCTGCGCTGGGGTGCCGAGGTGTACCACGCGCTCAAGTCGGTGCTGAAGAAGAAGGGCCTGGCCACCGGGCTGGGCGACGAGGGCGGCTTCGCCCCCGACCTGCCCGGCACCACCGCCGCGCTCGACCTCATCGGCGAGGCCGTCGCGAGCGCCGGATTCGTGCTCGGCCGCGACATCGGGCTCGCGCTGGACGTCGCCGCCACCGAGTTCCACTCCGACGGCTTCTACTCCTACGAGGGCAGGAAGCTGAGCTCCGGCGAGATGGCCGCCGCCTACGGTGAGCTGGTGGCCGCCTACCCGCTGATCTCCATCGAGGACCCGCTGTCGGAGGACGACTGGGACGGTTGGGTCGAGCTGACGTCCGCGATCGGCGACAAGGTCCAGATCGTCGGCGACGACCTGTTCGTCACCAACCCCGAGCGCCTCGACGAGGGCATCTCCCGCGGCGCGGCCAACGCGCTGCTGGTGAAGGTCAACCAGATCGGCACGCTCTCGGAGACCCTCGACGCCGTGACGCTCGCGCACTCCTCGGGCTACCGCTGCATGATGAGCCACCGCTCCGGTGAGACCGAGGACACCACGATCGCCGATCTCGCCGTGGCCACCGGCTGCGGCCAGATCAAGACCGGTGCCCCGGCCCGCTCGGACCGCGTGGCCAAGTACAACCAGCTGCTGCGCATCGAGGAGGGCCTCGGCGACGCCGCGCGCTACGCGGGCGACCTCGCGTTCCCGCGCTTCACGGCGGCGGAGCCGGCCTGATCCCGGTGATCCGGTGACCGAGGTGAAGGTCCGGCGCACCCCGCGGCCCCGCGGCACGGGCGGCGGCGCCGGGCGGCGGCGCGGGCGCGAGCCCAAGCTGACCAGGTCCCGTCCCCGGGGCGTCGTCGCGGCCACCACCGGGATGCTCGGCCTCTCCTCGACCCGGCGCGCGGCGGTGCTCGCGCTCGTGGTGTGCGCGCTGGCGCTCACCGTCGTGGTGCCGCTGCGCAACTACGTCGCGCAGCGCCAGGAGCTGGCCGCGGTCACCGAGCAGCAGCAGACCCTGGCCGCCGAGGTCGACGAGCTGACCCGCCAGAAGGTGCAGCTGTCCGATCCGGCCGAGGTCGAGGCGCAGGCCCGGTCCCGGATCGGGTACGCGCAGCCCGGCGAGGTGCCCTACGTCGTGCAGTTCCCGTCGGGGCCGTCCTCCCCGGCCGAGAACGCCGCCTCGGGCGCGCCCTGGTACCGCTCGCTGTGGCGCGAGGTGTCGGAGGGATCGCCGTGACGATCGCCGCCGCCGACGCCGCGGCCGTCGCCGCGCAGCTCGGCCGCCCCCCGCGCGCCGTCCGCGAGGTGGCGCACCGCTGCCCGTGCGGACTGCCGTCGGTGGTGCAGACGGCGCCGCGGCTCGACGACGGCACCCCGTTCCCGACGCTGTACTACCTGACGTGCTCCCGGCTGGCCTCCCGCATCGGCACGCTCGAGGGCGAGGGCCGGATGAAGGAGATGCAGGCCCGCCTGGCCGGGGATCCGGAGCTGGCGGCCGCCTACCGGCGCGCCCACGAGTCCTACCTGGCCGAGCGCGACGCGATCGAGCCGCTGGGCACCGAGGTCAGCGCGGGCGGGATGCCCGACCGCGTCAAGTGCCTGCACGTCCACGTCGCCCACGCCCTGGCCGCGGGCCCCGGCGTGAACCCCTTCGGCGACGAGGCCCTCGCGGAGATCGGCGACTGGAGCTGCGCCGGCCCCTGCACCACCCCCACCCCCCCGCGCGAGTCGACCATCTCGACACGCTGAACGCGCCGATCCGGCACGTACCGGATCGGCGCATTCAGCGTGCTCGTCTCGTCGACTCGCGCGGTCGGTCGCGCTCCCACTCCCGCGAGTCGACCTTCTCGACACGGCGAATGTGCCGATTCGTCGCCTGCTCGATCGGCACATTCAGCGTGTCGAGAAGTCAACTCGCGGTGGGGGTGATGCGGGTGAGCAGGGCCTCGGCGTGGGACTCGGCGGGGAGGGTGCCGGTTGTGCGCCAGGGCCCGTCGGGGAGGAAACGGCTGCTCACGAACGCCGATGCCACCTCGTCCGGCGCGTGCCGCAGCAGCAGGCTGCCCTGCAGGCACAGCGCGATCATCTCGGCCAGCCGGCGCGCGCGGCGCGGTTCCCGCCCGCGCAGCTCGGTGCGCAGCTCCTGCACCCCGCGGTCGAACCAGGTGTCGACGCCGGCCGCGGCGTCCACTTCGCGGAGGACGGCCTCCACCGACTCCGGCTCGCGCGTGACGGCCCGCAGCACGTCGAGAGCGGTGACGTTGCCCGAACCCTCCCAGATCGAGTTCAGCGGGGCCTCGCGGTAGAGCCGCGGCATCCCCGAGTCCTCGACGAAACCGTTGCCCCCCAGGCATTCCAGCGACTCGGCGACCACTGTGGGCGTTCGCTTGCACACCAGGTACTTCGACGCCGGCAGCGCGAGGCGGAGGAACGCCTTCTCCTCGCGGTCGACGGCCCCGGCGAGCCGCATCGCGAGCGCCGTGGCGGCCTCGGACTCCAGCGCCAGGTCCGCGATCACGGCCTGCATCAACGGGGTGTCGGCCAGGCGCGACCCGAACGCGCTGCGGTGCGCCGCGTGGTGGGCGGCCTCGGTGAGCGCAGCGCGGGTGATGGCCGCCGAGCCGAGCACGCAGTCGAGCCTGGTCATCGACACCATGTCGATGATCGTGGCGACCCCGCGCCCCTCGTCGCCGAGCCGCCAGCCGACCGCCCCCGCGTACTCGATCTCCGCCGAAGCGTTGGAGCGGTTGCCGAGCTTGTCCTTCAACCGCATGAGGTGGATCGCGTTGCGGGCGCCGCCGGGCAGCACGCGCGGCAGGACGAAGCAGGTGAGCCCGCCCGGCGCCTGCGCCAGCGTCAGGAACACGTCGTTCATCGGGGCCGAGGTGAACCACTTGTGGCCGGTGAGCCGGTAGGTGCCGTCGGACTGGGCGACGGCCTGCGTGGTGCCGGCCCGCACGTCGGAGCCGCCCTGCTTCTCCGTCATCGACATCCCGGCGAGCAGCCCGGCCTTCGTCGAGGCTTCCGCCGGACCGAAGTCGTAGACGGTCGACCGCAGCCCCGGCTCGTACGCGGCGGCGAGCTCCGGGCTCGTGCGCAGTGCGGGGACGGCCGCGTAGGTCATGGAGATGGGACACAGCGT
>CAXTTN010000202.1:0-10908 GCA_964247105.1 uncultured Pseudonocardia sp. | reverse complement strand
ACCCTCGGCGGCCGCGAGCACGATCCGGCTCCGCAACACCCTCGCCGCGTTCGTCGTGCGACGAGCCCAGGACTCCAACTGGGCCCGTTCGTCATCGGACAGCACGATCACCTGCGGATGCCGGGACGGCGTACCGCACCCCGACGACCGAGCAGGAACTTCCGACTCAGGACACCAGGACGTGTCTGCTAGAAGTGGTCGAGGAGCTCGGGGAAGTGCTGCAGGGTGAGCACGTCCTCGGGCACCTCGTCGTGCTCGAGCGCCCAGGTGTAGGCGTGGGGGATGAACACCGCGCCCAGGCCCGCCTCTCGCGCGGGCCGGATGTCCGAGGCCGGGGAGTTGCCGATCATCCAGGTCGACGACGCGACGAGGCCCTGCTCGGCGACCAGCGCGCGGTAGGTCGGCGCGCGCTTCTCCGCGACGATGTGGGTACTGCGGAAGTGGTGCGCGAGGTTCGACACGTCGATCTTGCGCTGTTGCTCGTCGACGGCGCCCTTGGTGAGCAGCAGCAGGTCGTGGCGGGTGCCGAGCTCGGCGAGCGTCTCGGCCACGCCGGGCACCAGCTCGACCTCGTGGTTCACCAGCGCCGCCGCGAGCTCGGTGATCTCGGCGCGCTCGGCGTCGGTGGCGGGGCGTTCGCCGAGCTTCTCGAACACGTCGTGGAGGCTGCGCAGGAAGCTGGCGGTGCCGTAGCCGTGCACGGGGACGTTGGCCCGCTCGACGTCGTCGAGGACGGCGCGGATGGCGGCGCGGTCCAGCGTGGGATGGGCGAGCCAGTCGAGATAGCTGTCGACCACCCGTTCGAACAGGACGTTGTTCTCCCAGAGGGTGTCGTCGGCGTCGAACACCAGGGTCTGTCGTTGCACGGCCCGACTCTACGAACGGGAAACTGTCGGTGCCTCCCCTTATGGTCCGCGGCATGGACAGCACCGAGCGTTTCACCCATCAGGTCGATCAGTACGACGCGTGGCAGCGGGAGACGATCCGCCGCCACGGCTGGGCCCTGCAGGCGGTGTTGGGAACGTGCGCCACCGATGAAGAGGGGGAATCACCGCCGTTCGTCTACACCGTCGGGCTCTCCGGCTTCGCCCACGCGGAGCTGATCCTGTTCGCCACCTCGCAGGCCACCGCCGCGTCCGTGCTCAACGAGCTCGGCGAGCTGGTCCGGTCCGGCCGGCGGCTGGAGGCCGGCGAGAAGGTGCACGTGAGCAACGGCGATGTGCACCTGCTGCGGTTCCCCGAGTCCGAGCACTGGCTGTTCGCGGCCAACGACCTCTACCGGACACCCGGCCGGCGTCCCGTCCCGGCGCTGCTGGTCGTGCCCGACGAGGAGCTCGCCGTCACGCCCGGGGAGGATCTGCCGTGCGCCTTCTGCACCTGAAGCAGGTCACCACGCCGCGGAGAGGTCGGCGTGCTGGCGGATCCACGCGTGCATCGCGATCCCCGCGGCCACCCCCGCGTTGATCGAGCGGGTGGAGCCGAACTGCGCGATCGACACGGTCAGCGCGGCGCCGGCACGCGCCTCCACCGACACCCCGGGGCCCTCCTGGCCGAACAGCAGCACGCACTCCCGCGGCAGTGAAGCGGTCTCCAGCCGTTGCGCGCCGGGGGTGTTGTCCACGGCCACCAGCTCCAACCCGCGGTCGGCGGCGAAGGCGGCGAGGCCGGCCAGGTCCTCGTGGTGGTGCACGGCGAGGTAGCGGTCGGTCACCATCGCGCCGCGGCGGTTCCAGCGCCGACGCCCCACGATGTGCACACCGGCCGCACCGAACGCGTTGGCCGTGCGCACCACCGTGCCGATGTTGTGGTCGTGGCCGAAGTTCTCGATCGCCACGTGGAACGGATGCGCCCGGGCCGCGAGATCGGCGGCCACGGCGTCGCGGCGCCAGTAGCGGTAGGCGTCCACCACGTTGCGGGCGTCGCCGTGTTCGAGCAGCTCGGGGTCGTAGCGGTCGTCGACGGGCCAGGCCGCGCGCCCGCCCGGCCACGGGCCCACCCCTACCTGCCCGGGCACGGCCCACTCGCTCGGGCCGGCCGGGTCCGCCGCATCGGCCACGTCGCTCACCGGGCCGATGATGCACCGCTCCCGCCGGCGTGATCGGCACGGCCCGCACCTCGGCGCCCTGGGCAGGGCGCTCCGGTGCGAGCCGCGGCGATCACACTCCGACGACGGCTACCTCGGGTCGTGCGCGGTGGTGGCCGCGACGTCGGGCTCACGAGGCTGGAGGTGCCCGCCCGCGGGCAGCGCGAGCTTCACCGTGGTGTGCCCGCGGTGTGCGCCGGCCGCAGCCGCGTGGTAGTCCTCCAGCTGCGCCGCGAACTCCGGGTCGGTGTAGACCGAACCGTCCACGGTGAGGCCCTCGCGGCCGTCGAGAACGGCCTCGATGTCATCGCCGGTGAGGGTCTTGTGGGTCTCCAGCGCGTGGGCCACCGCGAGCACGGCGGCCCGGTTGTCCCGCAGGATGGCCTCGGCCTTCGCCAGCAGCTCGCCGAGCTGGTCCTCGATGCGGTCGGCCAGGGCCCCGCGCAGCGCCTTCTCGGTGTTCTCGCCCTTGGGCGGCCCACCGCGGCCGCCGCCGGGGCTGCCCACCTCGAGCCGTCGCGCCGTCGAGTACGAGGAGACCGTGGAGCCCATGCCCCAGTAGCCCTCCATGAACGACGCCACGGCCGTAGCGGATTCCAGGTCGCCCGAGACACCCGAGGAGGAGTCGCCGTCGAAGAACATGCGCTCCCCGGCCAGCGACGCGAGCGAGACGAGGATGTCGGACTCGAACTCCGAGCGCCACCGCGTGAACTGGTCCTCCGGCGGGATGCTCGCCACCATGCCGAGGTAGTCGCTGCCCTTCTCGATGGTGGCCAGGTCGATCTCCATGTGCCGCCGCGTGCGGTACGCGACCACGGCGTGGCAGGCCTCGTGCACGGCGACGGCGTGGCGCTCGCGCTCGATGTACTCCACGTCCTCGGGCGGGCCGAGGTCCTTGAGCTGCTTCGCCCTCATCACGTCCTTCCACGTGATGACCTCCCGGCCGTCCCGGATCGCGATGATCAGCGACTCGTTCACGAGGTCCTTGATCGTCGCGCCGGTGGCGTACGGGGTGATCGTGGCGAGCTTGTCGAGGTTCTCGGCGTCCAGCTCGTGGGCGACCTTGTCGAAGTACCCCTCGTAGGTGCGGATGCGGCCGGCCTTGCTCGGGTAGCCGACCCGGTAGATGCGGTCGATACGACCCGGGCGCAGCAGGGCCTCGTCGAGGGCCTCGGGCATGTTCGTGGCCATCATGACCAGGATCCGGTACTTGGGCGGCGGCTTCGGCCGCATGCCGATGGCCCGTCGCCCGAGGCGGTTGATGATGCCGCGCGGCTTCTTCAGGCCCGAGAGCTCGGCGAGCAGGGCCTGCAGGGTGCCCATGTCGCCACCGCCACCACCCATGCCGCCGCCCATCACGAAGCGGCTGCGGCCGGTGTCGACCGGCTCCGGCGTGCTCTGCATGGCCGAACGGGTCAGCAGCGAGCGGGTGTCGCCCGACAGGTAGGAGAACCCGTGGCAGCCCGAGCTCTGGAAGGCGCCCATGCCGCGCGCACCGCCCGGTCCGGTCTGGGCGAGCGCACCGCGGTTGCCCAGCGCGTCGGCCTCGTCGAAGAAGACGATCACGCCGCCGTACCGGAGCGCGAGCTTGCGCAGCTTCCGGAACAGCGACTTGACCTTGAGGATGCCGATGCCCATGAACATGTTCGTGAACGCGCCGGGATCGACGAAGACGTAGGGCTTGCCGGTCTCACCGGCCACGGCCTCGGCCATCAGCGTCTTGCCCGTGCCGGGAGGGCCCCAGAGCAGCAGGCCGGACGGCACGTAGCCACCCTTGGCCTCGATCTCCTCGGGGTTCTCCAGGAAGAGGATGTTCTCCTTGACCCGCTCGACCACGTGGTCCTGGCCCCACACGTCCTTGAAGCGGGTGGAGATGTCGTCGGGGTAGTAGGTCTCCATGCCGCCGCGCGACAGCAGCCAGAACAGCCCGATGAACTGGAACGCGATGAAGAAGAACGCGAACGCGAGCTGCGCGATCAGCGGCAGCGCCTGGTAGAGCAGCGCGGGCGCCTGGAACAGGGCCAGCACCGGCGAGGTGCCGAGGATCTGCCCGGCCACGACGGCCACGAGCACCACGAACAGGATCGCCTTGATCCAGCGCGCGAGCCGGAAGCGCGTCCAGTCCGAGAACCGCCTGCGCAACGCCCGGTCGGTGCCGCCGAACACCTTCTGCGACCAGAACGTGTGGTAGCGGGAGGATCGCTCGCTGATGAAGAAGTGGATCTGGCGCAACACCTCGAGGCCGGTGAGCCACAGCAACCACTGCGAGTCCTGCAGCTGTATCAGCGCGGCGTCGGAGAACGGCAGGATCGGGTTGTCGGCCACCGACGCCCAGACGATGACGAACCACGCCAGCACGAACAGCGCGATCAGCCGGATCCGGGCCCAGATCGACATGGGCTTGCGGGTGGCCCCCGGCTTCGGGTGCGGAGGCTCGTCGGGTGGGGTCAGCCCCTCGGGCGCGGGGCCCGTGTCGACCGGAGCGGTCATGATCTCGTCTCCTGGACCGTGAAGGAGGAGACCACGGTGCTGATCTCCTGCTGGCGCTTCGTGTAGCACTCCGTGGAGCACCGTACGAAGAACATGTAGATCTTGCTGGCGTCGTCGTTGACGTAGGTCGTCTGGTCGAACATCTGCGGCGGCCCTCCCGCGAAGCTGTAGCGATACACCACGTGGACGCCGTGGACGCCGTGGCCCGGGGTCAGCACCTCGTCGGCGAACAGCTGGAAGCCGGTGCGCGACGACGTCGGATCGGCGGCGTCGGCCTGCCGTCCGGCCGGGGAGACCGGGAAGAAGAAGTCGCGGAGGTTGTCCAGCGACACCTGCCCGCGCGCGCTCGTCGGCAGGTCCTTCACCCCGACGAGGACGGCGGGCACCTCGGCCTGCGCCCCGAGCAGGTGCGAGAGCGACGGCGTGGCCGCGGCGTCGTAGGCGACCAGCCAGAGCCCCTGATCAGCGGCGGAGAAGCCGGGATCGACGCCGAGCGCGCTCTCCAGCTCCTTCTGGTTGATCGGCTGCCAGGCGCTGGGGACCTTGAGATACGTGTGTTCGGCCGAGTTCGTCACATAGGTGTACGACGGTGCAGCGCACCCGCCCACCAACGCCGCGATCGCCAACACCCACGCCACCGACGCGTTGCGGCGTGCCCACCCCACGGTACGGACCGTCATCCGACCTCCTGTCGTGACCTATCCGTGACACACGAGTATGCGGCACGTTCGTGATCGGCGAATGGGCCGAATCGGTTGCGAGAAGGTTTCGGCTTGCTCGGTTGCCCACCCGGTCGATCAGACCAACCCCAGATCCGCCAGAGCGAGCAACGAACGGTAGGGCACGCCTTCGGCCTCGATCACCTCGCGTGCACCGGTCTCCCGGTCGACGACGGTCGCGACACCGACGACGACCCCTCCAGCGTCGCGCACGGCGCGCACCGCCGCCAGCGGGGAAGCCCCGGTCGTCGACGTGTCCTCGACGACGAGCACGTTCCGCCCGGCGACCTCCGGGCCCTCGATGAGCCGCTGCATGCCGTGCCGCTTGGCCTCCTTGCGCACGACGAACGCGTCGACCCCCGCCGTGCCCGGCTCGGCCGCCGACGCGTGGAGGATCGCGCTCGCGACCGGGTCGGCGCCCAGCGTCAGGCCGCCGACGGCCGAGTAGTCCCAGTCGGCGGTGAGCACGCGCAGCAGCCGTCCGAGCAGGGGGGCAGCGCGGTGCTCCAGCGTGACGCGGCGCATGTCCACGTAGTAGTCGGCCTCGGCGCCCGAGGACAGCGTGACCTTCCCGTGCACCACGCCGAGCTCCCGCACCAGCGCGGCCAGCTGTTCCCGCTCGCCATGGGCGGTCACCGTGGTCCCCCGATCGCCATCAGCCGTCTGACCAGGGAACGAGGCAGTACGTCGACGGCCGCGACGATCGCCTTGTACTGCCGGCTCGGCACCGAGACCACCCGCCCCCTGGCCAGGTCGGCCAGGCCCTCCTCGACGACCCGCGCGGCATCGAGCCACAGCGGCCCGGTGCGGCGGCCCACGTCCATCTTCGCCCGCTCGTGGAACTCGGTTCGGACGAAACCCGGGCACAGCGCCATCGCCCGCACGCCCGTGCCGTGCAGCGTCGCGGCGATGCCCTCGGTGAACGAGGTGACCCACGCCTTGTCCGCGCTGTAGGCGCTGCCGCGGCCCGCGAGGAACCCGGCCACGCTGGACACGTTCACCACGGCACCCCGGCCCCGGTCCACCATGCCCGGCAGCACGGCGCGGGTCAGCTCCAGCACCGCCGTGACGTTGACGTCCAGCTGGCGCCGCAGGTCGGCCGGCTCGGACCCCAGGAATTCGCCCGGAAGGGTGAACCCGGCGTTGTTCACGAGCAGGTCGACGGGCGCGACGTCGGGGTCGGACAACCGGGCCGCGACGCGGGCTCGGTCGGCGGCGACCGACAGGTCGGCGGCGAGCACCTCGACGGCAACGCCCCGCGCACGGGCGGCCTCCGCGGTGGACTCCAGCCGGGCCCGGTCGCGGGCGACGAGCACGAGGTCGCGGCCGTCGGCGGCGAGCCGGGACGTGAAGGCGGCACCGATGCCGGCCGTGGCTCCGGTGATCAGGGCGGTCGGCACGACGACCACCCTAGGCTCAGGAGGGGACGTCCATCCGCTGGGTGCCGATCACCCGGAGCAGCTGGAGGGCCTGCTCGTCGCGGCTGCCGGGCTCGGCGGTGTACAGCACCAGCTGCTGGTCGCGGTCGGCGATGTCGAGGACGTCACAGGTGAGCGCGATCGGGCCCACCTCGGGGTGCTCGACGGTCTTGCGCTGATGCCGTGGCACGTCCACGTCGTGGGCGTCCCAGAGCCGGGCGAAGGTGGCGCTCCCGACCGTCAACGTGGCGACGAGGGCGGCCGTGCCCGCGTCGCTGGGGTAGCGTGTCGCGGCCGTACGCAGCTGCCGGACCGCGTGCCGGCCGAACTCTCGACGGTCGGCGGCGCCCAGCCGCGAGGCGCCGCCCAGGAAGAGCTGCCGGATGACGTTGCGCTCGCGCTGCGGCACCGCCGAGAAGTCGCCGAGCAGGGCGGCGGCGAGCGGGTTCCACGCGAGGACGTCGTATCGGGCGCTGAGCACGAGCGCGGCGGTGTCGGGAAGGCGCTGGATCAGCGCGAGCAGGCTGGGCCGGACGTCCACGGGCGGGCCCGGAGCCGGGTCGGGTGTCTCGCCCGCGAGGCGGAACAGGTGTGCCCGCTCGTCGTCCGACAGCCGCAGCGCCCGCCCCACCTCGGCGAGTACCTGCCGCGACGGCATGGCTCCACGTGCCTGCTCGAGCCGGGTGTAGTGCTCCGTGGAGATGTGGGCCAGCACCGCCACCTCCTCCCGCCGGAGACCCGGCGTGCGCCGTGGCAGCCGCACGGGGAGCCCGATCGCCGACGGCACCAGCCGCTCTCGGCGGCTGCGCAGGAAGCGTGCCAAACCCACCCGGTCCATGTCCTCATGATGCGACGGCCCGGGCGTGCCAGCCAGGTACAGCGGGGACCTGCCACGCCGACGTCACCCGCCGGAGACTCGGCCCATGACATCCACCGGCTTGCTTACCGACAAGGTCGCCCTCATCACCGGGGCCGGGCGCGGGATCGGCGCCGCCGCGGCCGAGCTGTTCGCCCGGGAGGGGGCCGTCGTCGTGCTCGCCTCCCGCACCGCCGCCGAGCTCGACGCCGTCGTCGCTCGGGTCCGGGTGCGGGGCGGCGTAGCCGACCGTGTCGTCACCGACGTGTCCGACGCGGCGAGCGTGCAACTCGCGGTCGACACCGCCGTGCGGCTGCACGGCCGGCTGGACCTGGCGTTCAACAACGCGGGCATCGTGATCCCACCCAACCCGCTCGTCGATGTCGACGCGGACGCCGCCGACGAGATCCACTCCGTGAACGTCCGCGGGGTACTGATCGCCATGGGCGCCGAGATCCGCGCCATCCGGGCGACGGCAGGCACCGGCGCGATCGTCAACACCAGCAGCGTCGGCAGCCTGAGGGGAGTGCCCGGCCTCGGGCCGTACGCCGCCGCGAAACGCGCCGTCAACAGCCTGACCGAGACGGCGGCGATCGAGAACGGCCCGGCCGGGATCCGCGTCAACGCGATCGCGCCGGGGACGACGCTCACCCAGATGGTGCGGGGCTGGGAGGCGGCCGAGCCGGGGGTGGTGGACCGGCTCACCCGGATGGCGCCGCTGCGCCGGGCAGCGGAGCCGAGCGAGGTCGCGGAGGCCGCCGCATGGCTGCTCAGCGACCGCGCGTCGTACGTGACCGGAGTGGTGCTGCCTGTCGACGGCGGCCTGACGGCCTGACCGTCCTACTTCTCCAGGCGGTGGCGGGCGTTCTGGCCCTGCTCCAGCGCGGTGGCCACCTCGGCGAGGTCGGCGAGCAGGTCCTGCAGGCGGTCGCTGCTGGAATCCAGCGGAGCGGTGGCGAGGACCCACGACTCCTCGGCCCACAGCAGCTCGACGTCGTCGCCGACGGCGTCGCTGGCCAGGGCCAGGCGCGGGGTGAGCAGGGGGCGGACCGCCTCGGCGTCGGAGACGAAGGCGTAGCGCTCGCCGACCGGCTCCAGCAGGTCCAGGCCGGCGTCGTCGGGCAGCGGTGCGGACGGCAGGCGCAGCTCGACCGCCGCGGGCAGCTGGCTGCGCACCTGCACCGCGACGAGGACGGAGTTGAGGCGGCCGGCCTGCTCGTGGTCGAACACGTAGGCCTGCCGCGGGCCGTCCGGGGTGGGGACCTCGCCGCTGATCAGGTTGCGCGCCACGCCCGGCCCGCCCTGGTGGATGGTGCCGTAGCGCCACCGGCTGGGCAGGACGGGATCGGTGTCGAGGTACTCCCAGCCGCGCAGGGCGGCCCAGCGCCGCCGGTCCTTGACGCTGCCGCCCCCGCCGCGCGTGCGTTCGAAGATCAGCAACGCGGCGCCGAGGAGGAGCGCGATGACCGCGATGACGAACCAGGTCGTCGGGGAAAGGCCCACGCGCGGAGCCTAGACCCGGCGCGCCCCGAACAGCCGCAACGTCCCGGCGAGTTGACCTTTCGAGCTCGGTGAGTTGGCCGATCGGATCGGCCAACTCACCGTGTCGAATGGGTCGACTCGCGTCAGATCGTGGCGGGGAGGGCCTTGCCGACGATCAGGCCGCCGGTGCCGCCGCCCGCGCTCGGGTCCAGGTCCACGCGGACCGTGTCGCCCTCGCGGACGTCACCGGACAGGAGCTCCTTGGCCAGCTGGTCGCCGATCGAGCTCTGGACCAGCCGCCGCAGGGGTCGGGCGCCGTAGACCGGGTCGAAGCCGTTCATCGCGAGCCACTCGCGCCCGGCGTCGGACACCTGCAGCGTCAGCCGCCGCTTGGCCAGCCGCGTCCGCAGCACGTCGAGCTGGATGTCGACGATGTGCGTCAGCTCCGCGGTGGTCAGCGCGTGGAAGATCACGACGTCGTCGAGGCGGTTGAGGAACTCCGGCTTGAAGTGCTTCTGCACCGCCGCCATCACCACCTCGCGACGCGCGGACTCGTCCAGCACCTGCCCACCCGTGGAGCCGAGGTTGGACGTCAGCACCAGGATCGTGTTGCGGAAGTCGACCGTGCGGCCCTGGCCGTCGGTGAGCCGCCCGTCGTCGAGCACCTGCAGCAGCGTGTCGAACACGTCCTGGTGGGCCTTCTCCACCTCGTCGAACAGCACGACGGTGTACGGGCGGCGGCGCACGGCCTCGGTGAGCTGCCCGCCCTGGTCGTAGCCGACGTAGCCGGGAGGGGCGCCGACCAGCCGGGCCACGGAGTGCTTCTCCGAGTACTCGCTCATGTCGATGCGCACCATGGCGCGCTCGTCGTCGAAGAGGAACTCGGCGAGCGCCTTGGCCAGCTCGGTCTTGCCGACGCCGGTGGGGCCGAGGAACAGGAACGAGCCGGTGGGCCGGTTCTCGTCGGCGATGCCGGCGCGGGCCCGGCGGACGGCGTCGGACACGGCGCGCACGGCCTCGGCCTGGCCGACGACGCGCTTGCCCAGCTCGTCCTCCATGCGCAGCAGCTTGGCCGTCTCGCCCTCGAGCATGCGGCCGGCGGGGATGCCGGTCCACGCGGAGACGACGTCGGCGACGTCGTCCGGGCCGACCTCCTCCTTGAGCATGAGATCCGCACCCGACGCCGACGGCGCGGCGGCGAGCTGCTTCTCGACGGCCGGGATCCTGCCGTAGAGCAGCTCCGACGCGCGGGCGAGATCGCCGTCGCGGTCGGCCCGCTCGTACTCCCCGCGCAGCGCCTCCAGCTGCTCCTTCAGCTCGCGGACGCCCTCGATCGCGCCGCGCTCGTTCTGCCAGCGCGCGGTGAGCGCCGCCAGCTCCTCCTTCTGCTCGGCCAGCTCGGCGCGCAGGGCGGCGAGCCGGTCGACCGACGCGGCGTCGCTCTCCTTGGCCAGCGCCATCTCCTCGATCTCCAGCCGCCGCACCGAGCGCTCGACGGTGTCGATCTCGACGGGCCGCGAGTCGATCTCCATGCGCAGCCGCGACCCGGCCTCGTCGACGAGGTCGATGGCCTTGTCGGGCAGGAACCGGGCGGTGATGTAGCGGTCGGACAGCGTGGCCGCGGCGACCAGCGCGGCGTCGGTGATCCGGACGCCGTGGTGCACCTCGTAGCGCTCCTTGAGCCCGCGCAGGATGCCGATCGTGTCCTCGACCGACGGCTCGCCCACGTAGACCTGCTGGAAGCGGCGCTCGAGCGCGGGGTCCTTCTCGATGCGCTGCCGGTACTCGTCCAGCGTCGTGGCCCCGACCAGGCGCAGCTCGCCGCGGGCCAGCATCGGCTTGATCATGTTGCCGGCGTCC
>CAXTTN010000201.1:0-11105 GCA_964247105.1 uncultured Pseudonocardia sp. | reverse complement strand
ATGGTGACCTTCACCGACGGCTCCAGGATCGCGCAGGCCAGCCCGCCGGACATGAAGCTCCCGATCGGCCTCGCGCTGGCCTGGCCCGATCGGCTGCCCGGGGCGGCCCCGCCGTGTAGCTGGGACGTCGCGCAGACCTGGACGTTCGAGCCGCTCGACGAGGACGCCTTCGACGGCGTGCGGCTGGCGCGCCGGGCCGGCGAGGCCGGCGGCTGCCTGCCGGCCGTGCTGAACGCGGCCAACGAGGAGGCGGTCGCGGCGTTCGTCGCGGGCACGCTGTCGTTCACCGGCATCACCGAGGTGCTGGAGCGCGTGCTCGACGTCGCCGACGAGTGGGCCGCCGATCCGGCTACCGTGGCGGACGTGCTGGCGGCCGAGGACTGGTCCCGAGCCCGAGCAAGGGCCCTCTCCCACAGATCTGGAGCTGCGAGATGATGACGGTGCTCGGGATCGTCCTGTTCTTCCTGGGCATCCTGTTCTCGGTGTTCTGGCACGAGCTCGGCCACTTCACCACGGCCCGCTGGTTCGGCATCAAGGTCCCGGAGTTCTTCGTCGGGTTCGGCAGGACGGTCTGGTCGCGCAAGCGCGGTGACACGGAGTTCGGGCTGAAGGCGATCCCGCTCGGCGGCTACATCCGCATGATCGGCATGATCCCGCCCGCCAAGGGCGAGCTGCTGGGCAGCAGCCGTCGCACCGGCCCGTTCCAGGGCCTGATCGACGACGTGCGCCGGCAGTCCGCCGACGAGGTGCTTCCCGAGGACGCCGACCGGCAGTTCTACCTGCGGGCGCCGTGGAAGCGCGTCGTCGTGATGTTCGCGGGCCCGTTCATGAACCTGGTGCTGGCCGTGGTGCTGTTCGCCATCCAGCTGATGGTCATCGGGCTGCCGACCGGCACGAGCACCACCGTGAGCGCGGTGAGCGCCTGCGTCGTGCCGGCCACGGCCACGACCGCGCAGTGCCCGCCCGGCGCCCCGCCCACCCCCGCCGCCGCGGCCGGGTTCAGGGCGGGTGACCGGATCGTGGCGTTCCAGGGCGTCACCTACGGCCCCGACGACTGGTCGCGCCTGCAGGTGGCGATCCGCTCCGCGTCGGGGACGGTCGACGTCACCGTGGAGCGCGACGGGCAACTGGTGCAGCTGCGCCCCACGCTGATCACCACCCAGCTCCCCGCCCTCGACGCGGCCGGTGACGCGGCCGGAGGCACGGTGCAGGCCAGCTTCCTCGGCCTCTCCCCGGTGCAGTCCTACGAGCCGCAGACCGTCGGCGCCGTCGTGAACCAGATCGGGTTCGTGATCGGGCGCACCGGTGAGGCGATCGTCCAGCTCCCGCAGCGGGTGCCGAGCCTGTTCGGCTCGGTGTTCCTCGGCGAGAAGCGCGACGCGAACGGGCCGGTCGGGATCGTCGGCGCGTCCCGCATCGGTGGCGAGGTGCTGGCGCTCGAGGAGCCGTTCACGGTCGAGCTGTCGTTCTTCCTGCAGCTGCTCGCGGCGGTGAACATCTCGCTGTTCCTGTTCAACCTGCTGCCCATCCCGCCCCTGGACGGCGGGCAGATCTTCCCGGCCATCTGGGAGTCGATCCGCCGGCGCGTCGCGAAGGCGCGCGGCAAGCCCGATCCCGGGCCGGTGGACGTGGCGAAGCTGATGCCGGTGGCCTACGTCGTCGCGATCGTGTTCATCGCGTGGAGCGGGCTGCTGTTCATCGCGGACATCATCAACCCAGTGACCCTTTCGTGAGCGCCTCCGCCGCCGCGGAGGAACCCCGGCCGATCGCCGTCTTCGACATCGACGGGGTGCTGGCCGACGTCCGGCACCGGCTGCACCACCTGGAGGCCCGCCCGCAGCGCTGGGAGCGCTTCTTCACCGCGGCCGACCGCGACCCGCTGCTGCCCGAGGGCGCCGAGCGCCTGCGGGCGGCGCTGGCCGAGCACGACGTCGTGTACCTCACCGGGCGCCCCGAGCGCTCGCGGCGGCTCACCGAGCGCTGGCTGCGCCTGCACGGCCTGCCGACCCGGCCGCTGCTGATGCGCCCCGACGACGACCACCGCCCGGCGCGCTGGATGAAGCGCGAGGCGCTGCGCCGCCTCGCGGCCACCCGCGACATCGTGAGCGTCCTCGACGACGATCCCGCCGTGGTGGAGGTGCTGGCGGCGGACGGCTGGCCGGTCGAGCTGGCCACGTGGCTGCCCCACTCGAGCACCCTGAATCGAGCCCAGGAGCAGGAGGGCCGCACCTGATCCGACCGCATCGCGCGGGCTCGTCGTCGTCCCAGGCCCACGACACCGGCATCGCGCGGGCTCGTTGCGGTCGTGAGGGCCCTGTCGTCGCGTCGCGCGGGCTCGTCGTCGCTCTGCGGAGTGCTTCCGGACACGGGGTGCGGCGTGCGCGTCGGGTGCGGAGGATAGTGGAGATCGTGAGCGTCTCCCTCGGCATGCCGGTCCCACCCGCCCCGACACTGGCCCCGCGCCGGAAGACCCGGCAGCTGCAGGTCGGGACCGTGGGTGTCGGGTCGGACCACCCCATCTCCGTCCAGTCCATGACCACCACCCTCACCTCCGACGTCAACGCGACGCTCCAGCAGATCGCGGAGCTCACCGCGGCGGGCTGCGACATCGTGCGCGTCGCCTGCCCGAGCCAGGACGACGCCGACGCGCTGCCCGCGATCGCGCGCAAGTCGCAGATCCCGGTGATCGCCGACATCCACTTCCAGCCCAAGTACGTGTTCGCCGCGATCGAGGCCGGCTGCGCCGCGGTGCGGGTGAACCCGGGCAACATCCGCAAGTTCGACGACCAGGTGCGCGAGATCGCCCGCGCGGCGAAGGACCACGGCACCCCGATCCGCATCGGCGTCAACGCCGGGAGCCTGGACAAGCGGCTGCTGGAGAAGTACGGCAAGGCCACGCCCGAGGCGCTCGCCGAGTCGGCCATGTGGGAGGCGGGGCTGTTCGCCGAGCACGACTTCCACGACATCAAGATCTCGGTCAAGCACAACGACCCGGTCGTGATGATCCGCGCCTACGAGCTGCTCGCGGAGCAGTGTGACTACCCGCTGCACCTCGGCGTCACCGAGGCCGGGCCCGCGTTCCAGGGCACCATCAAGTCGGCTGTCGCGTTCGGGGCGCTGCTGCGCCAGGGCATCGGCGACACCATCCGCGTCTCGCTGTCCGCGCCTCCCGTCGAGGAGGTGAAGGTCGGCATCCAGATCCTGCAGTCGCTCAACCTCAAGCAGCGCAAGCTGGAGATCGTGTCCTGCCCGTCGTGCGGGCGCGCGCAGGTGGACGTCTACACGCTCGCCGAGCAGGTCACCGCCGGTCTCACGGGCATGGAGGTGCCGCTGCGTGTCGCCGTCATGGGCTGCGTCGTCAACGGGCCGGGGGAGGCGCGCGAGGCCGATCTCGGCGTGGCGTCGGGCAACGGCAAGGGCCAGATCTTCGTCAAGGGCGAGGTGATCAAGACGGTGCCCGAGCACATGATCGTCGAGACGCTGATCGAGGAAGCCATGAAGATCGCCGAGTCCATGGAGGAGTCCGGCGACCCGCAGGTGACGGTGAGCTGAACCCGTCATGTCAACTGCGGCCGCGATATGGCAACGTAGACGTGTGCTTCGTGTCGCCGGAGCGCGGCTCCTCGACGACCGGGACCGCGCCGGAGTGCGTGCGGCCCTGGACAGCGATCCGGTGGCCGCCTGCATGGTCGCCGCTCGGGTCGAGATCGCGGGGCTGGATCCCTGGCGTCTCGGCGGCGAGCTATGGTCGGTCGGCTCGCGCCTGGACGGCCTGTGCTTCTCCGGTGCCAACCTCGTGCCCCTGCGCGGCGACCGGCAGGCCCTGCGGAGCTTCGCCGAGCGAGCGCGGCGCCACGGCCGGGGCTGCTCGTCGGTGGTCGGGCGGGCCGAGCTCGTCCTGCCGCTCTGGGAGGATCTCTCCGGGCACTGGACGCCCGCCCGCGAGGTCCGTCCCGACCAGCCGCTGATGGTGCTCGCCGGGCCGCCCGCAGTGGCCCCGGACGCCTTCGTGCGGCCGGTCCGACCGTCCGAACTGGACCGCTATCTACCGGCGGCGATCGCGATGTTCACCGAGGAGGTCGGCGTCGACCCACGGGCCGGTGACGGCGGCGCCGGCTACCGCTCCCGCGTCGCCGAGCTGGTGGCCGCCGGTCGTGCGTTCGCCCGTTTCGAGGACGACCAGGTGGTGTTCAAGGCCGAGATCGGCGCGATGTCGTCGCGGGTCGGCCAGATCCAGGGCGTCTGGGTCAACCCGGCGTGGCGCGGCCGGGGCCTGGGCACCGCGGGCACCGCCGCGGTGGCCGAGCGGCTGGCCAGGATGGGCCGCATCTCCAGCCTCTACGTCAACGGCTTCAACCACGTGGCGAGAAGCGCCTACAAGCGGGTCGGTTTCACGCAGGTGGCGAGCTTCGCGACGGTCCTCTTCTAGCTCTTCCCGCACCCGGACGAGTGGCACTCTCGTACGAACCTAGGCGACGAAAGTGCCACTCGTCGGATGTGGTTGGCGCGGCGGTGCGCGTGGCGGCCGGGCGGCTCGGCATACTCGGCTCGTGTCCCGGTTGCTCGCCCTGTTGAGTGTGCTGGCGCTCGCCGTGGGGGCCGCGGGGTGCGGGCTGTTCGGCGGAGGCGGTCCGGACGCCGCGGCGGCCGCGTTCGCCGCCGCGTGGTCGTCGGGGGACATCCCGACGGCCGCGGCGGTCACCGACGACCCGGCCGCGGCCACCGAGGGGCTCGACGCCGCCCGGGACGCGCTGAAGCCGGTGTCGCTCACCGCCGCGGTGGGCCAGGTGCGCGCCGCCGCCGAGCGCGCCACGGCGTCGGTGAACCTCACGTGGGACCTCGGCAACGGCCGCACCTGGAGCTACCTCGACTCCATCGACCTCGTGACGGCGCCGAACGCCGAGCACGGCTGGCTCGTGCGCTGGGCCCCGACGGTCGTGCACCCGCAGCTCGCGGCGCGCCAGCGGTTGTCGCTGCAGACGGAGTCGCCGGTGCCCGCGCCCGTCGTCGACCGTGGCGGGGTGGCGCTGCTCGCGTCCACGCAGGTGGTGAACGTGCTGCTCGACCGGAGGGCGGCCGGCGACCTCCCCGCCGTCACCGCGGCGCTGGCGAAGGCCATCTCGCCGATCGAGCCCACCATCACCCAGCAGTCGATCACCGACGGCGCCGCGAAGACCCCGGACGGCCAGGCCTACAGCGTGGCCGTGCTCCGCGACACCGACTACCAGGCCGTGAAGCCCGCCATCCACGATCTGGCCGGGGTGCGGTTCGCCACGTCGCAGCGGCTGCTCGCCCCCGACGCCGGGTTCGCCCGCCAGGTGCTGCCGGCGGTCCGCACCGAGATGGCGGCCCAGCTGGGCGGGGTCGACGGGTGGTCGGTGCTCGCCGTCGACCCGTCGGGCACCACGGTCGCCACCCTCACCGAGAAGGCCCCGACGCCCGGGGCCACCGTGACGATCGGGCTGGACCGCGCCGTGCAGACCGCCGCCGAGGACGCCGTCGAGCCGTTGCCGCAGCAGACGGTGATCGTCGCGATCGCCCCCTCGACGGGCGACGTGCTGGCCGTGGCCCAGAACGGCGCCGCCGACGCCGCGGGCGCGATCGCGCTGACCGGCCGCTACCCACCCGGGTCGACGTTCAAGATGGCGACGGCGAGCGCCGCCGTGGCGGGGTTGGAGCTGACGGCGGACTCGCCCGTCCCGTGCCCCGGCCAGACCGTGCTCGGCGGCCGCCCGGTGCCCAACGAGGGCAGGTTCGACCTCGGCACGGTGCCCCTGCGCACGGCGTTCGCGAAGTCGTGCAACACGACGTTCGCCACCCTCGGCTCCCAGCTCCCGCCCGACGCGCTGCCCGCGGCGGCGCTGCAGCTCGGGCTCGGCGCCGATTTCGCGGTGCCGGGCCTCACCACCGTCACCGGTTCGGTGCCCGCGTCCGCCGATCTCGTGCAGCGTGCGGAGAACGGGTTCGGCCAGGGCCAGGTCCTGGCCACCCCGTTCGGGATGGCGCTGATGGCCGCGACGGTGGCGAAGGGCACGCCCGTCGTGCCCGAGCTGATCCGCGACCGCCCCACCCGGGTGACGCGGCCCGCCACGGCCCCGGATCCGGCCGTGCTCGCCCAGCTGCGGCCGATGATGCGGGCCGTGGTCACCGAGGGCACCGCGCGCCAGCTGGCCGGGCGCGGCGAGGTCTACGGCAAGACCGGCACGGCCGAGTACACCGACGACGGGCGCGCGCACGGCTGGTTCGTCGGCTACCGGGGCGATCTCGCGTTCGCGGTGCTGATCGTCGACGGCGGGTCGTCGACGCCCGCGGTCGCCGTGGCGGACCGGTTCCTCGCCGCTGTGGGCTGAGAGGCCTACCCTGGCCCTATGTCACCCAGCCGGATCCCTGCGCTCGCGCTGGCCGCGGACGCCGTCGCGGTGATCGTGTTCGCCGCCGTCGGGCGGGTCAGCCACGCCGAGTCCGAGAGCCTGCTCGGCCTGGCCGCCACCGTCGCCCCCTTCGCGGTGGGGCTGGTCGCCGCCTGGGCCACCCCGGTGGTGCGCAGGCGCCCGGCCGGCCTGCGGGCCGGGGCGGTGGTGCTCGCCGGCACCGTCGTGATCGGGTTGCTGCTGCGCGCGGCGTTCACGGGGCGGCTGCCGGTGAGCTTCGCGATCGTCACGGTGGTGGTGCTCGCCGT
The DNA here is from genome assembly GCA_964247105.1 of uncultured Pseudonocardia sp. Lineage (GTDB taxonomy): Bacteria > Actinomycetota > Actinomycetes > Mycobacteriales > Pseudonocardiaceae > Pseudonocardia. The sequence continues at coordinate 4,426 of CAXTTN010000201.1, read as the reverse complement.
GCTGCTGCTGGGCTGGCGGGGGATCTCGCTCCTGGTGGCGCGCCGTGCCCGGCTGCGCGTGCCGTGAGGCGCCCCTCCTGACCGCTGGTACTCGCTGCGCACTGGTCGGGCTGTCGCGCGCCGTCCGTGCGCCACGCGCGTGCAGCAACGCGCGCGCGGCACCCACAACGCGCGCGCCGGCCCCGGGAATCGCTCGGGGCGCGACCGTTCTCTAGCCCCGGACCGCCTTGCGCAGTCCGGCCGCCGCCCCGGCGGCACCGATGGCCGCCCCGAGGTACGGCGCGGCCCCCGTGCCGGCGACCACTCCCACCGGGACCGCCACGAGCAGGGCGGGCAGCAGTGTCGTCAGCATCGGCCGCAGCAGGCTCGGCCCGGGAGCGACGACCGCGACCGGCTCGGTGGCGGGGTCGAGGGCGATCACGACGGTGGGTTCGTCCGTTAACCACCATTCGGGCATCGACGTTACGACATCCGGCGTAGCGACCATCGCGCGAGGATAGCGCGCCGCCACATCTGCGCCCGACCTACACTGGCGACATGTCCGCCCGCACGTTGCTGACCCCCGGAACCGTCTCGCCGATGCGTCCCGTCCCGGCGCACATCCCGCGCCCGGAGTACGTCGGCAAGAAGTCGCCGTCGCGCAGCACGGATCCGTGGGTGCAGGAGCCCGAGGTGATCGAGGCCATGCGCGTCGCGAGCGTGATCGCGGCCCGCGCGCTGCAGGCCGGCGGCGAGACCGTCGCGCCGGGCGTCACCACCGACGAGGTCGACCGCGTCGTGCACTCCTACCTCGTGGATCACGACGCCTACCCCTCCACGCTGGGCTACAAGGAGTTCCCCAAGTCGTGCTGCACGAGCCTCAACGAGGTGATCTGCCACGGCATCCCGGATTCCACCGTGATCCAGGACGGCGACATCGTCAACATCGACGTCACCGCGTTCATCGGCGGCGTCCACGGCGACACCAACGCCACCTTCCTGGCGGGCGACGTCGCCGAGGAGGATCGGCTGCTCGTCGAGCGCACCCGCGAGGCCACGATGCGCGCGATCAAGGCGGTGCGGCCGGGCCGCGAGCTGAACGTGATCGGCCGGGTGATCGAGTCCTACGCCCGGCGCTTCGGCTACGGCGTGGTGCGCGATTTCACCGGCCACGGCATCGGCCGCAGCTTCCACAGCGGCCTGGTGGTGCTGCACTACGACGAGCCGAGCGTCGAGACGGTGCTGCAGGAGGGCATGACGTTCACGATCGAGCCGATGATCACCCTGGGTGGGATCGACTACGACATCTGGGACGACAAGTGGACGGTCGTCACCAAGGACCGCTCCCGCACGGCCCAGTTCGAGCACACCGTCCTGGTCACGGCCGACGGCGTGGAGATCCTCACGCTGCCCTGAGGCGGCGTCAGCGGGTCTGGCGGCCGCACAGCTCGGGCCGCCTCGGGGACCCTGTGCAGGTGACCGGCCCTCCTCGGCCCGGCGATGTCGGGACGGGCACTCATGACGTCCTGAGGGCGATCGGAACCAGCTCGGAGTCCCGCGCGGTGGTTCGTCGCCCGGCTCGCCCTTCCAGCGGCGAGCCCAGCTGCCACAGACCCAGGCGTGGTCGATGCCGGGCACCGGACCCGGCAGCTCGCTCAGCACGGCGGGCGGCCCGGCCACGTTCATCAGCAGTGCCTCGAGCTCGTCGTGGATCGCGGACTCGGTACGAGGCCGGATCAGGCGGCTCCGTGTCGCTACCATGACAGGGTGGCGAAGGTCTTCGAGAGCATCGACGCGAAGCTGGCGGCCTGGATCGAGCGGCAGCCGCTGTTCCTCGTGTCCACCGCACCGCTGGCGGCCGACGGGCTGGTGAACGTCTCGCCCAAGGGCACCCGCGGCACGTTCCGCGTGGTGGACGGGCACACGTTCGCCTACCTCGACCTCACCGGCAGCGGCGTCGAGACGATCGCCCACCTGCGGGAGAACGGCCGCATCTGCGTGATGTTCTGCGCCTTCGACGGCGGCCCCCGCATCGTGCGGCTGCACGGCACCGGCCGGGTCACGCTCGCGGGCGACCCCGATTTCGACGCCCTCGCCGCGCCGTTCGGGGAGGCCGCCGAGAGCCGCCGCCCGCAGTCGCGCGCGGTGATCACCGTGGCCGTGGCCCGCGTCTCCGACTCGTGCGGTTACTCCGTGCCGCGGATGGAGCTGGTCGAGGAGCGCGACATCCTCGACTCGTGGGCCGCGACGCGCGGGCCCGAGAAGCTCGCCGCCTACCGGGCCGAGCGGAACGCCGAGAGCCTGGACGGGCTCCCGGGCGTCGTGATCCCCGCCGGCGCGCGGTGATCAGAGCGCCCCGAAGATCTCCTGGAGCGTGCGCAGCGTGGCGCGGATCGATCGCGCGTTGGCCTTGTGCATCCCGGCCAGCTCGATGCCCCACCGCACGGGTGAGCGGCGGTAATCGAAGGTCTCGGTGATGCGGGTGCCGCCGTCGACCGGCTCCAGCTCGTAGCGCCAGCGGGCCCGCGCGGGGTGGCACCAGGCGATCAGGCGGTCCGGTTCGAACTCGACCACCGTGTTCGTCACCCGGTAGCCGACCTTCCTCCTCATGTCCATGCCGAACCGGTCGCCCAGCGCGAGCCGCTCCGGCCCCGAGACGGCGCCCCGGAGCGTCCCCGAGCCGTCGAACTCGCGGTGCCGGTGCGGGTTCGCCAGCAGCGCGAACACCTCGGCGGGCGACGCCGCGACCACCGCCGACGCGGCGACGGTGCGCCCGCCGATGGTGGCCGGATCCGTCACGCCGCTGCCTTGTGCCGGCGCAGGATCTCCAGCGCCTCGTCGGCGTGCGCGTCGAACCGGGACTCGCTCGCGACCGTGTCGATGATGCGCCGGTCCGGCCCGATCACGTACGTGATGCGGCGGGTGTGCAGGCCGCCGGGCAGGAACCAGCGGTACGCCCCGAGCTCCTTGGCGACCGTGTGGCCCCGGTCCGACAGCAGCGGGTAGCCCAGCGAGTGGGTGGAGGCGAAGATGCTCTGGGCCGTCTCGCCGTCGCTGCTGATGCCGACCGGCCGGGCCCCGACGGCCGCGAAGTCGGCGGCGAGGTCGCGGAAGTGGCAGGCCTCCTGCGTGCAGCCGCCGCTGGAGGCGATCGGGTAGAAGAACAGCACGACGGCTCCGTCCTCCAGCAGCGTGCTGAGCCTGCGGGGGGCGCCCGTCTCGTCCTGCAGTTCGAAGTCGCTGACCTGGTCTCCTGGCTTCATGTACGTCCTTTCGTCGCCGGGCCGCGACCGGTTCAGGAGACGGCCTTCCGCGGCGGGAGCGGGATGAACCCGCTGGTGCGCTTCACGTAGTCGACGTAGCCGGGCCGCCGGTCGCCGATGGAGGACTCCAGCAGCTTGGCCCCGGTGCCCTTGGCCAGCAGCCACGTCATCAGCGCGGCGCTGACCAGGCCGATCAGCCCCGCCGCGTGGTGGAACGACAGCAGAGTGAGGCCCCACCAGACCGCGGCGTCGCCGAAGTAGTTGGGGTGGCGTGTGTAGCGCCACAGGCCCTGGTCCATGACCTGGCCCTTGTTGGCGGGGTCGGCCTTGAACCGGGCCAGCTGGGCGTCGCCGACCGACTCGAAGGTGAAGCCGACGGCCCAGGACAGCACGCCGAGCACGGTCACGACCACCGACAGCGCGCCGGACGCGGAGCCGTACTGGCCCAGCTGCACCGGCAGCGACACGACCCACATGATCACGGCCTGGGGCAGGTAGACCGAGCGGACGATGTGGACGACCGGGTTGCCGCGGGCCTTCTCCAGGATCGCGACGTAGCGCGGGTCCTCGTCCTTGCCGCGGTTGCGCCGCTCGATGTGCCAGGCGAGCCGGAAGCCCCAGACGCAGGTCAGGACCGTGATCAGGAGCTGGCGCCACAGGTCGCCCTCACCCAGCGCGAGCAGGAGCGAGGTGATCGCGACGACGCCGAAGCCCGCGCCCCACACCACGTCGATGCCGTCGTGGCGGCCGCCGCGGACCCGCACCGCGACGAACAGCGCCGCTCCGAAGAGGACGACGACGACCAGCGCCGTGACCCAGAGGTTGGTCAGCGCGGCGCCCCACGGGTAGTTCACGGCATCATCGTGTCGGTTCGGCGAGGATCTCGCGAGCCGAGCCGTTCGCGTTGCGGCGGTGGTCGATCTCCGGGTCGCGGCCCAGCGTGGACGTCCGGCCGCGGGGCAGGCCGGAGCGGCCGTCGGCGTCGGGGCGGACCAGGAGCACCTGGTGCACGCCCATCCGGTTCTCCTCGAACGCGAGCGCGGCCCCGGCGAGGTAGAGCAGCCACACCCGGTACTGCTCCTCGCCGATCAGCGCGATCGCCTCGTCCTTGTTGTCCTGCAGGGTGGAGAGCCACGGCCGGACCGTCCAGACGTAGTGCTCGCGCAACGAGTGGACGTCGACGA
>CAXTTN010000200.1:3785-11126 GCA_964247105.1 uncultured Pseudonocardia sp. | reverse complement strand
CTGCTGGATCCATGCCGAGCGAGCGGCGTCCAGGTGGGTGGCTCGCCAGGCGGAGGAGGCCCCGATCCCGGGGTTGGATCGGTGGCGACGACAACGCCGCGAGGTGCCCGCCTGGGCGTCGCGCAGCCGGCTGGGGATCCAGCAGACAGGTCCTAGGCTCTAAGGTGCGCAGGTGCTCCCCCGCCGCACCACGGATGCGCTCCGCACCGCCCTCGCCCGGGCCGGATACACCACCGACGGCGTCCGTGGCCTGCTCGGACCGGGCGCCCACGCCGCGCTGGGCCGCGGGGAGGTGGAACCCGCGTTCCGCGCCAGCGCGGGCACGGGTGAGCTGGGCGTGCTCGTCCGGTTGCTGCTGCTGGGCGCCGTCGAGCCGGATGCCGCCGTCGCCGCCGCGCTGGCCCCGCTCGTCCCGTCCGACGCGCCCGAGCTACTCGTCCGCGACGGCGACGGCTGGCGCGCCCGGCTCGACCTGCGCCCGTACGGGGTGCAGGACGGGCCCGACTGGTGGGTCCTGTCGGATCTCGACCTCCGCCGCCAGGAGCGCGACCACGTCACCGGCGTGGGGGCGGCGTCGCTGACGCTGGCCGCGGCGACGGTCCGGCGGCGCGTCGGGTCGCTGCTGGACCTCGGTACCGGCTGCGGCGTGCAGGCGCTGCACGCCACCCGGCACGCGGGCGCGGTCACCGCCACCGACCTGGCCCCGCGGGCGCTGGCGCTGGCACGCGCGACGTTCGCCCTCAACGGGGTGGAGGTCGAGCTGGTGGACGGGCCGTGGCTGGAGCCGGTGGCGGGGCGGCGGTTCGACCAGATCGTGTCCAACCCGCCGTTCGTACCGGGCCCCGCACGCGTCGACTACGTCTACCGCGACTCCGGCCAGGACGGCGACGCCGCGCTCGCCGCGCTGGTCCGGGCGCTGCCGGAGCACCTGGAGCCCGGCGGGGTGGCGCAGCTGCTGGGCTCGTGGTTGCACGTGCGGGGCGAGGACTGGCCCGACCGCGTCCGGTCGTGGCTGCCCGCGGGCGTCGACGCGTGGGTGATCCAGCGTGAGGTGGCCGACCCCGCGCTGCACGTCGGCACCTGGCAGCGCGACGCGGGCCTCGACCTCGCCTCGCCCGACGGGCGGGCCCAGGCCGGCGCGTGGCTGGACTGGATGGAGGGTGAGCGCGTGGAGGCGATCGGCTTCGGGATGATCACGCTGCGCCGCACCGACGCCGCACCCGCCGTCGTGTTCGAGGACCTCCCGGGCGCCGTCGACGACCCGCTCGGCCCCGAGGTGGAGGGGTGGCTCGACCGGGTGGACTGGCTGCGCACCCACGCCGGTGACGACGCGCTGCTCGACGCGCGGCTCGCCGTCGCGCCCTCGGTGGTGCTGGAGCGCTACGCCGAGCCGGGTGTCGAGGGATGGGCCGAGGCCGGGGCCGCGGTGGCGCGGCTGGACGGCCCGCGCTGGCGGCACGAGGTCGACGAGCCCGCCGCCGCGCTGCTGGCCGGGTGCGCGGGCGCGCTGCCGCTGCGCGACCTGGTGGAGCTGCTGTCCTACGCCCACGACCGTCCGGCCGACGAGCTGGTGCGGGACACCCTGCCCGCGGTGCGCGAGCTCGTGCGGCACGGGTTGCTGGTGCCGGCGTCGTGAGGGGCCGCCGACGTGATCCGTCCCGCGGAGGCGCAATGACGACCGCCGACGTGATCCGTCCCGCGGAGGCGCAATGACGACCGCCGACGTGATCCGTCCCGCGGAGGCGCGGTGAGGGCCGTGGTGGCCCGCGTCGGCCGGGCCTCGGTCTCGGTGGACGGAGCTGTGGTCGGCGCGATCACCGGCCCCGGGCTGCTGGTGCTGCTGGGCGTCCATCGCGACGACACGCCCGCCGCCGTGCCCGTGATGGCGCGCAAGCTGCACGAGCTGCGGATCCTGCCCGACGAGCGCTCGTGCGCCGAGGCGGGCGCGCCGCTGCTGGTGATCAGCCAGTTCACGCTCTACGGCGACACGCGCAAGGGGCGGCGGCCGACCTGGTCGGCGGCGGCGGGTTCGGAGCACGCCGAGCCGCTGGTCGAGGCGGTCGTCGCGGCCCTGCGCGAGCGGGGGGCCACCGTCGCGACGGGCGTGTTCGGCGCGGACATGGCGGTGGAGTCGGTCAACGACGGCCCGTTCACGGTCATCGTCGAGGTCTGACGGTCGCCCCGAGCGCACTTCGGAGCCATCGGCTGTTTTGGGGGGCCTTTCGACCGCCCGTTGGCTCCGAAGTACGTGGGATGCGAACGCTCGTCAGTTCTTGGCGGCCTTGGTGCCGGCGTCGACGATCGTGGCGGCGAAGGCACGCTGGTTGTCGAGCACCTGCTGCGCGAAGTCGAAGTACCGCTCGACGACGACGTGCGCGTCGGGGAGCGCGGGCTGCCCGCCCGTCAGGCCCGAGGTGACGGACGAGACGGTGTCGGCCCACGTGCGGACGGCGGCGGTGACCGCGTCCTGCGTGCGGGTGGCGAACTCGGTGAACTGGTCTGTGGCGGTGGTCATCAGGCTCGTCCCTCCTCGGGATCGGGTTGCGCTCCTCGGGCCGGGAAGCTGCTCTCTATACTGCGCATCAGCGTTAAGTATGTCAAGCAGGCCTGGTGTGAGCCTGGTCGCCCTCCACGAAGCTGCGGTACACGCCGAGCAGGGCGGTGCGCTGCTCGGGCGAGAGCCGGGGGTCGGCGCGGATCGCGTCCTCCGTGCTGGTGGTTCCCTCCGGGCCGGAGGTGTCGTCCGGAGCGGACTCCCACCCCGCCTGCTTGAGCATCTGCTCGGTGGACAGCTGCAGCGCGTCCGCGATCGAGTGCAGCACCTTGAGCGAGGGCTGGTGCAGCCCGCGCTCGACCTGGCTGAGGTAGGCGTTGGAGACGCTCGTCATCGACGCCATCTCGCGCAGCGACAGGTTCGCCAGCTGCCGCTGGGCCCGGATGAACCCGCCCAGCGCGTTGATCTGGGCCGACCACCCGGACCCGTCGGGCTCATCAGCAGGGGGCCGCGCTGCGCTCATGCGCCCATCATGTCGGGTGGCCGGGCCCGGCGGCGAGCGAACCCTGCGTTGCAGCATGGTGGCTTTGCTCCAATCTCGTTGGAGCAAAGCCACCATGCTGCAACTCGGGACAGCCCCTCAGCCACCCAGCACGTAGCTACCCGGCGCCTCCTGCAGCGCGGGGTGCGCCTCGCTGCCGGTCGCCGGGGGCGTGCGCTGCCCGCCGGCCCGGGCGGCGATCCACGGCGTCCAGTCCTCCCACCAGCTCGCCCTGTGCTCGCCGGCGTCGTGGCGCCACTCCGCGGCGTCGGCGGTGCGGTGCTCGGACTCGCCGAACCAGTGCCGCGACTTCGGCGACGGCGGGTTCACCACTCCCGCGATGTGGCCCGCGTTGGAGAGCACGAACCGCACGGTGCCACCCAGCTTCGCGGCACCCGCGTAGACCGACGCCCACGGCGCGATGTGGTCGCCCTCGGCGCTGACGACGTAGGCGTCCTGCCGCACCGCGCCCAGGTCGAGTCGCTCCCCCGCCAGCTCCAGCTTGCCCTCGGCGAACCGGTTCTCCTGGTAGAGCGTTCGCAGGTACTCCGTCTGCATCGCGGCGGGCATGCGCGTCGAGTCGGCGTTCCAGGCGAGCATGTCGAACGGCGCGGGGTCCTGGCCCAGCAGCCAGTCGTTGATCACGTAGTTCCACACCAGGTCGTTGACGCGCAACAGGTCGAACGTGGTCTTCATGCTCTCGGCCGGCAGGTAGCCGGTGCGGCGCATCGTGCGTTCGAGCCGGCGCACGGCGACGTCGTCGATGAACACGCCGAGCTGCCCGGGCTCGGTGAAGTCCAGCAGCGTGTTCATCAGCGTGAGCGAGTTGATCCGGCCGTCACCACGCGCAGCGAGCCAGGCCGCGGCGGCCGTGGCGAGCGTGCCGCCCAGGCACAGCGCCGCCACGTTGACCTTCGGGGCGCCGGTGATCTCCTGCACCACGTCGAGCGCGGCGAGCGGGCCCTCGCGCAGGTAGTCGCTCATCGTCACGTCGCGCAGCGACTCGTCGGGGTTGCGGTAACTGATCATGAAGACGGTGTGGCCGTGCTGCACCGCCCACTCCACGAGACTCTTCCCGGGCGCGAGATCCATGATGTAGTACTTGTTGATCCACGGCGGCGAGAGCAGCAGCGGGATCTCGTGCACCTGCCCGGTCTGCGGCGCGTACTGGATCAGCTCGATCAGCCGGTTGCGGAACACGACCGTCCCCGGGGTGGCGGCGAGGTCGCAGCCGGGCACGAACTGGCCCGGTGTGGTCTGCCGGGGCATCCCGCGGTTGGTCGCGACGTCGCGCAGGGCGTTGCGGGCGCCGCGCACCAAGCTCTGCCCGCCGGTCTCCAGCGCCTTCTTGAGCATGGCCGGGTTCGACCACGGCCAGTTCACGGGCGACGCGGCCTCGATCACCTGGGCGACCAGGAAATCGATCTTGCGACGGGCGACGGGGCTCAGGTCGAGCCCGGCCGCGAGCCGCCGCAGCTCCTCGGCGAACAGCGCGTGCTGCTGCCGCAGCAGGAAGTAGTACGGGTTGCCGTCCCAGGACGGGTCCGCGTAGCGGCGGTCCTGCGCCGGCAGCGACGCCGGCCCCGCGTCGTGGGCGCCGAGCCCGCGCATCAGGGCCGCGCCTGCGGCCCGCCCGGTCCCGGCGGCCAGGCCCAGCACGCCGCGCACCGCCGGCAGCGGCCGCCTGACCAGCGCCCTGCCGGCCTCCGCGAGGGCGTCGCCGAACCCGACCGGGTCGAGCGCCGCGGCCAGGCCCTCACGGTCGAGCAGCTCGCGCAGGGTCGCGGCCGCGTCCCGCACCGTCTTCTCGGTCAGCTGTCCGTTCGGTGAGGTCACCGTCACCGCCTCCTCGTCGTGGCTCGGGACTCATCGTGTCGGCCTACTCACGGGTAGCCATCCGAGCCGGTCACAGGTCACGTGAGTGCCCGATCACGTCCAGCCCTACACGTGCGTGCCATCCCGAGCACGACCCCGCCGGTTGCTAGATTCCCCAAGCGACGGTTACCGTCGGGTAGCCGCGCCCGAGCGGCGCTCGCTCGACAGGGGAGACCGCCGTGACCGCTGGAACGAAGCCCGCACCGACCGTCGTCGAAGCACTCGGCCACCTCGCCGCCTACAACGTCGACGCGGTGTCCCGCACGGTCGCCGAGCTCGCCCGGGCCGCCGGCACCGCCTGGGTCGACGCGCTCACCACCGTCCCCGACCCGGCCCGGGGCCTGCTGTGGTGGAACGCGATGAACGACCGGAGCGAGCCGCACTGGCACCGGGCCAACGAGATCGTGTTCAGCACCCCCTACGCGCACCTGCGCGACTTCTCGGCGGCCGGCACGGACGAGCGGGTCGTCCCCACGCTGGTACTCCCGCCCCAGGCCGGGCACTCCAGCCACGTCGTCGACTTCTCCCCCGCCCAGAGCCAGCTCGACGTGATCGCCGCAGCAGGGCTGAGCCGGGTGTACGCGCTGGAGTGGCGCCCGGCCACCACCGCCACGCGCGGCGTGACGATCACCGACTACCTGGACGTGATCGACGCTCGATCGCCGGGATGGGCGGGCGCGCCAACCTGGTGGGCAACTGCCAGGGCGGGTGGCTCGCCGCCATCTACGCCGCGCTGTACCCGGAGCGCGTGCACACCCTCACCCTGGCCGGCGCCCCCATCGACTTCCACGCGGGCGAGTCGGTGATCGCGTCGTCCACTCGGGTGCTGACCGCCGCGCTGGGGCTCGCGCCGTACAAGGCGCTGGTGGCGGCCGGCGGCGGCAACATGCCCGGCCGCGCGGTGCTCACCAACTTCATCGCGATCCAGCCGCAGTCGGAGGTCGCGCGCCAGCTGCAGCTGCTGGAGAACATCGACGACGCCGCGCACGTCGAGCGCTACCGGGTGTTCGAGGACTGGTTCAAGCACACCCAGGACATCCCCGGCGCGTTCTACCTGTGGCTGGTGGAGCACCTGTTCCACCGCAACGAGCTGATCAGCGGGGATCTGGTGATCGACGGCAGGCGCGTCGACCTCGGCGCGATCACCTGCCCGCTGTTCCTGCTCGCGGGCTCCACCGACCACATCACGCCGCCGCCGCAGCTCTTCGCGGCCGCCGCAGCGGTGGGCACGCCCGCGGAGCGGATCACGATGCGCACGGCGACGGGCGGGCACCTCGGCCTGTTCATGGGACGCGACGCGCTGCGCGAGGACTGGCCCCCGCTGCTGGAGGCCGTGTACGCGCTGTCGGTGCCCGACCGGGAGCCCACCAGCAGGCGGAGCCGTGCCGTTGCCGCCGTCAGCGACCCGGCGGGCACCCCGCGCGTCCCCGCCCCCTAGCCGCGGCCGATGGCGGCCGGCGGCCGCGGTGATCCATCCGACGTCGCGGCTTCTGCACTTCGATCAGCAGAAAGTGCCATCTCGGACGGACCTTGCCGGTGTGCCGCTGTCAGCCCGACATCCGGCCGACCATGAGCGCGGCCGCCTTGCGGAGCGGTGCCCGGTTCTCCGCCGGGTCGTTGAGCCGGACGACGTCGATCTGCATGCCCGTGATGCCGGTGACGGTGAACCCGGAGCCGACCCGCTGACCGCCGACGATCTTGTCGACACCCGGATGTGCAGGTCCTTCGCGTCGAAGGAGGTCCCGACGCCGAGCTTCAGCCCCCGCTCCCCTCGTACTGGATGCCGATGCCGATCGTGTCGGCCGAGTCGCTCGGCGTGACGCTCCAGTCCGGGCCGACCGGGATCGTCAGGCTCTCCTTGACCGCGGGCGGCAGCGCCTTCGGCGGCGGCGCGTCGGGGGCCGGGCCGGGGCCCGGAGAACCCCCCGTACCCGACGGGAGCGGGACGCCCGCGTCGGCCGGTCCGGGTTCCGACAGCGCACCCGGCCGGTCCGGGATCTGCTGGAGCACCATGGCGGAGCCGTCGAGATCCTGGTCGACGTCGACGGACCCGTCGGTGATCACCTCGGGAAGGTCGACCGGCGCCAGGGTCACCACCCGGCTGTCGCCGTCGTCGCGGAGGCCGACGACCCGCCCGACCGCCTGGCTGGTCGCGATCATGACCTTGCCCACGGCGAGGTCGCCCACACCCCCGGCGCCGCGGTCGACGGTCCAGGTCAGCCCGTCCCTGCTCGCCGAACGGATGGCAGCCGCCCCGCCGCTCACGACGACGACAACGGGCTGGTAGGCGACCTGTCCCGCCGGTTCCGCGCCGAGGCCGTAGTTCAGCACCGGCTGCGTCACCGGGCCGTCGCCGACCGGAGCCGCCGAGCCGGCGACCGTGGTGGAGCAGGCGCTCAGGAGCGCGGTGGCGCACGCGAGCGGGGCCAGG